>NZ_QWFB01000004.1:0-31128 GCF_003576205.1 Achromobacter sp. K91
GAACAATAGTGCGCTCGCATGTGGATAGTCCCGTACGCGGCGCTCGATCAGCCGGTGTACCGGCTCCGCATCCGGGTACCGGTGAGCATTCACGCCCCACTCGTTCAATTGCCGACGCTCGGCCCCGCTCACCGCATCAGCTTCTCCCAGGCAACGCTGCGCCGACCCAGTGAGGAACATCAGCAAGTTCCGCATATGGCCGGCCAGAAGCGCTACCTGCTCCGCCGCGAAGCATTTTTCCTGGAAAAAATAGCCGATCGTCAGCGCATCCTCCGCAGTTACGGTCAAAGTCATCGGGTAGTTGGTCTCTTCCCAATTGCCAGCGATGGAGACACGTGGCGCCCCATTGCCTGGCTGTCGTAGCGCCTCGTCAACCGGATAGTTCTCGAACACCAGGATGCTGTCGAACAATCCCTGCCCATTGGAGCCAGCCCAACGCTGAATTTCGAAAAGCGGAGTGTGCTCGTGTTCACGTGATGCGATGTTCTGCGCTTGCAGCATGCGCAGCCAATCACCTATCCGCTGCTCCGGCCGAGGGCGCGCCACGACGGGAAGAGTGTTGATGAACACCCCCAACACCTCGTCGGCATCGGGCAACTCCGCCGGGCGACCCGACGTGGTCGCACCGAAGCACACGCCTGCCTGTCCGGTGTAGCGCCGCAGCAATAGCGCCCACGCTGCCTGAACCAGCGTATTCAAGGTTATCCGCTCAGCCCGGACGAACTCCGCCATGCGCGCGGTCTCCGCGGCATCGAACACCTGAATGTGTTCCTGGTGGCCCTGCCCGTCTGCGGACGGTTTGGGCTCGGAGCCGATCCTCGTCGGCCCATCGAAGTCTGCCAATAGTGTCCGCCAGTGCATTTCCGCAGCCGCGCCGTCCCTGGCTAGCAACCAGGCGATGTAGTCCCGGTAGCGTCCTCGCGAAGGAAGCGGGCTTTTCCCGGAATAGCGGGTGAGGATTTCGGCCAGCAGTCGCGCAGTGCTCCAACCGTCCAGCAACAGATGGTGACGCGTCCAGATTAGGTGATATCGACCCGCGCCGCACTGAACCAGCACCAACCGCAACAACGGCGGCGTGGCCAGGTCGAAGCCCCGCTCATGCTCGGCCTGGGCCAATGCGTCGAGCGCAGCGTCGAGGTCGACTCGGTCACGCCAGTCGTATTCGACAAGTGGCAATTCAACCGATCGAGCTACCCATTGAAGCGAGGCTTCGCCCTGCATGAAGCCCGTGCGCAACACTTCATGCCGATCGAGCGTCGTCTTCCATGCCGCCTTGAAGCGGGCAGCATCAAGATCTTCCAGATCCAGCCGGAGCTGATTGACGTACACCGTCCCTTCCGGCTCGAGAATGCTGTGAAACAACATCCCGGCCTGCATCGGCGACAGTGGATAGAGGTCAGCCACGCGATCCCATGGCAGCCGCAATCCGTCGAGTCGATCCTGGCTGATCCCGGCCAGCGGGAAGTCAGACGGCGTCACACCCTGCGCGCCGTTCAGGCAGTGCTCGATCAAGTTTTCCAGTTCATCCAGGAACCGTCGGGATAGGTCCCTTATCGTGGCCTCGTCATGGACCGCCGTGCTAAAGGTCCAGCGCACGCGCAACTCGCCGCGGTGCACCTCCGCGTCGATGCTCAGCCACGTCCGGCGCCGGCTGCCGGGAGCACGCTCCTGTCCCGCGCTCTCGCGAGCCAGCCGCCATATCGTGTCAACACCGAAGCTCTGATCGATCCGACCGAGATAGTTGAACGTGACCTGAGGATAGGCGCCATCGGCAAGCACACGCCCCTCGTCTCCAAGGTAGCGCAGCACGCCGTAGCCGATCCCCTTGTTCGGCACCTGCCGCAACTGCTCCTTGATGGCTTTCAGGCTGCCGCCAGGGCTCCCATCCGCTTCCCGGCTCGTATCTCCCGGCGCCAGACGTACCGGATACAGCGTGGTGAACCAGCCCGCGGTTCGGCTCAGGTCCACGCCATCGAAAAGTTGCTCCTCCCGACCATGGCCCTCGAGTTCGACCAAGACATGTTCGCGCCCATCCCAGGCGCACAAGGTGCGCGCCAGGGCTGTCAGCAGGACGTCGTCGATGCGCGTGCGGTAGGCTTGCGGCACATCGGCCAGGAGCTGCTCCGTGCGCGCCTCACCCAGCGAGGTAATGAGCGTGCGCGCGTCGGCCACCGTGTTGCTGCCGTCCGCGACACCGGGCAGCGCCTGTTCCGCTCCCCCAACGACGCTCTCCCAATAGGTCAGTTCGTCGCGCAGCTTGGCGCTATCGGCATAGCGTGCCAGCGCTGTGGACCAATCCCGCAATGACGTGGTCACAGGGGGAAGATCCGGCGTACGTCCCTCTCGAATCTGCCCGCACACGGCCTGAAGGTCATCAAGAATCACACGCCACGAAACACCGTCGACGACGAGGTGATGGGCAACCAGCAGCAAGCGGCCGGCACGCCCGCCGCCCAGATTCATCCACACCGCTTTAAATGGCCGTTGCAGGCTCAGACTGCGCTGAGCGCGATCGGCAGCATTCTCGATGGCCACAGCGATATCGCCCTCTGCGGCGAGATCGATCTCCTCGAAGACTGGATGGCCTGGCGGCAAACTGCACAGCGACCAGCGGTGGTCGGCGCCACGTTCGAAAGTCAGACGCAAAGCCTCGTGATGCACGACGAGGGCTTCGACAGCCCGCCGCACCTGTGCCGGTTCAATCACCTCGGTAGCGCTGAGGAGCAGCGACTGGTTCCAGTGGTGATCGTCCTCGAACTTCTGTTCAAAAAACCAAGCCTGCACGGGTATCGGCGCAAACCGCATGCCTGCCTCGGACGACGCCGCGGTCGCTGCGGCGGTCGCCATCGGCGCAGCTTCCTGGGTAGCGACCGCCGCGACTGCGGCGACGGTCTGACGCTCCATCAGTTCTTTTGGCGTGAAGCGCAGTCCCTGCTTGCGAGCCCGCGCGATGATTTGAAGGGCGAGGATCGAGTCACCGCCAAGTTCGAAAAAATTGTCATGACGGCCGACCTGATCTACTCGAAGTACTTGCTTCCATACGTCGGCCAGCGCCTGTTCCACTTCGCCTTGGGGCGCCTCGTAACGCCCCGCCGCGCGCTCCTCGGGCAGCGGCAACGCCTTGCGGTCGACCTTGCCGTTAGCCGTCAGCGGCAAGACGTCCAGTTGCATGATCGCGCTGGGCATCATGTACTCTGGCAGCTTTCGGGCGAGCCTTTCTCTCAAGTCCTCCGCCGCGAGCTTCTCCCCGGTCTGGGGCACGATATATGCGTGGATTTGAGTTTGTCGATCCTCGTCCTCGCGGATGATGACTTCGGCCGCCATGACGCCGGTCATTCCGAGCAACGCCTGGGCAATCTCCCGCAGCTCCACCCGATAGCCGCGCACTTTCACCTGGTCGTCCGCCCGGCCCAGGTATTCGAGATTGCCGTCCTCCAGCATCCTCACCCGGTCTCCCGTGCGATAGAGGCGCTCGCCTGTCTTGGTTGGACTAGCGACGAAGCGTTCGGCTGTTTGTGCGGCACGCCCCTGGTAGCCGCGCGCCACGCCCGGACCGCCCACATACAATTCGCCGGCCACCCCGAACGGCACCGGATTGAGATTCACATCCAGTACGCAGGCATAGCCATTGGCTAGCGGTTTCCCGACGGGCAAGGCGCTGGCCGTGCGCAGCGCCACACGCGCTTCCTGCGTAAGAATGCCCACCGTGGTCTCGGTCGGACCGTAGTGATTGAGTACCTGGCACCCCGGTTTCAAGTCCGCGACCTGCTTCAGCAGCGACCACCGTGTCGTCTCGCCTCCAACCACCAGCCGACTCGTCGGCAGCACTTCTTCCGGCGTACCCGCATTCAGGAGAGCCTGAAGGTGACTGGGCACGATCTTTAGTACATCTACCTGATGTCTGCTCATGTACTCGGCGAAGGCATCCGGATCGAAGGTGCGTTCCGTGGAGATCAAATGCAATTCCCGTCCGGAGCACAAGGCGCCGAACAGCACCGTGTGCCCCAAGTCGGCCGCGACGGTCGAAACCATCGCCATGCTGCGCGCGCTTTCGGGAAGATCGAGGCGCTCCAGCAAGGCCTGCACATAGTTGGCCAATGCGCCGTGACTGATCACCACCCCCTTCGGATTCCCGGTGGAACCGGATGTGTAGATGACGTAGGCGGCCTGCGAGGGATGTATCGACGGCACAACTCGAACAGGATCCTGTTCCGGTGCGACAGCAAGTTCAAGCGAAAAAACGGGAATATCCGGCTGCCAGGCCGGTCTTCCGCTGCTCAGCAACAGCGCGGCACCGCTATCCCGCAACTGGAAGGCCAACCGATCTGGCGGCAAGGAGGGATCGAGAGGGACATAGGCGCCGCCCGCCTTCAACACGGCCAATAAGCCAACAACGAACCGGCACGATCGTTCCGCGTATACGCCCACGCGGACGTCGCAACCGACCCCTCTTGCGATCAGCGTCTGCGCCAGACGGCCGGACTGTCGGTCCAGTTCGGCGTAAGTCAGGCAGTGATCTTCGTCTCTTACCGCAAACTTCGCCGAACCCGCCTCGGCGGCCAGTTTCCACATCCGGACCACACTTGGCGCGCCGAATTCGCGTTGCGCGCCCGCGGCTTCGGAAACGGGAAGCGGCAAGGAAAGATCCGCCACCATCCTGTGTGGAAAGTCGACTGCCTGCGCCGCGAAGCTCTCCAGGGTGGCGGCGAACGCATGAACGATTGCCTCGTCAAACAGCGCTTCCGAATAGATCAAGTCGCAACGTATGCCGTCATCGCGATCAGTAAAATCCAGACTCAAGTCAAAATGAGCCTGGCCACTGGATATGGGAACGAACTCCACCTCCAGATCGCCCGCGATTCTGATTTCCGGGACATGCTCCTGCTGAGTACATTTGACCTGGAAAAACGGATGTACCCCGGCGTCCCGTTCCGGTCGAAGCGCATCGACCAGCAGGTCGAAGGGCAAATCCTGATGGGCGTGTGCATCCAGCACTGTCTCACGAACCCGACCGAGAATATCTACAAAGCTGCTCGCCGGATCCACCCGGGTGCGCATGACCAGCAAGTTGAGAAAGTAGCCGACCAGCCCCTGTGTTTCGGCCTTCCTGCGGTTGGCGACCGGGGCGCCGACACGTACATCCTGCGCACCGCTGAAACGATGGAGCGTCAGTTTCAACAACGCCAGCATCACCATATACAGCGAGGCTCGGTGAGACCGTGCCAGAACGCGAATGCGCTCGCTCAATTCACGCGGCAGCTGGAACTCGTAGTGATTTTCCTTTGATTCGATAACGCCGCCTCTCGGCCGCAACATAGGCAACTCGACGGGCGGATGCTCGATACCCAGCCGCGACCGCCAGTACTCCAACTGGCGGTCGCGCTCGCCGGCATCGAACCAATTCCGCTGCCAGACGGCATAGTCGGCAAACTGCACTGGCAGAGCATCCAGTTCTTGCGAGTGTGCGCCGCAAGCATTTCGATACAGAATCAGGAGTTCGTCCAGCAGTATTCGCACGGACGCGCCATCCCCCGCTATGTGGTGCAATACGATGCCCAGCACATGCTCATCTTCGCTGACCTCCCATAACGTGGCCCGCACCGGCGGTTCGGCATCGAGCTTGAATGGCTGACGAACCAGAGCCTGTTGCTGTGAATTCAGCGTCCGCACGCGCCTGTCTTCAGGCTCCGCGCGGAGATCCGCCACATTCACCTGAACGGCTTCCGACGGCAGAATCACCTGGGCGGGTTCACCGTCGATGCCGACACGAAAGATTGTGCGCAGAGTTTCATGTCGTCGCGCCAGATCTCGCATGGCGGCAAGCATTGCATCCTTGGCCAACACGCCCCTGAAGCGCAGGAACCCCGGCATGTTGTAGGCTGGGCTGGACGGATCAAGCTGCCAGGTCAACCAAAGGCCTCTCTGCGCATAAGAGATCGGCAGCGCCTCGCTACGATCCACCGGAACAATGGGCAAATCGACGTAACTCAGACCCGCTTCTCCAAGTTTCGTCAGAAATCCCCGCCGCGCTTCCGGGGACAGCGCCATAAAGCGGCGGGCTAGGCTTTTTTCGTCCAGTTCCATCGTTTCAGACCTCGAATTCGCTCATCAGGTTGTGCATCAGCGCAAGTCGGTCCTGACGCGAGCCTGCGTCGGGCATCCGTTCCTCCGAAAGCCGCAACGCAAAGTCCCGCAGGGTCGGCGCTTCGAAGAACATGCGCACCGGGACGTCGCATGCATAGCGATTCGCCAGAACCGCCGCCATCCGGACCGCAATGAGCGAATGCCCGCCCAATTCGAAGAAGTTGTCATTACGGTCAACACGCTCGACGCCCAACGCCTCGGTCCAGAGCTGTGCCAACACGGTCTCCACCTCACCCACAGGCATCTCGAACATCGGGAGGGTCGGCGTTTCGGGTTCCGGCAGCGCGCGGCGATCCACCTTGCCGTTGGCGTTGAGGGGCAAGGATTCCATTGAAATGATCACGCCAGGCACCATGTAATCCGGCAGCGCCCGGGCAAGCCGAGCGCGCAGTTCGCGCACATCAAGCATCTTTTCGGTCGCCAGGGACACGTAAGCGACCAATCTGGCGCCCTTGTCCACTACTACCGCCTCGCGAATCTCAGGCTGGGCCAGCAACCGGGCCTCCACCTCCCCCAGCTCGATCCGCACGCCGCGGATCTTCACCTGATGGTCCGTCCGGCCCAGGAACTCCAGCTGCCCCTCCCCATTCCACCGCGCCAGGTCTCCCGTGCGGTACAGCCGGCCGCCCGCCTCGTCGAACGGGTCCGCCACATAACGCTCCGAACTCAAACCCGGTCGACTCAGATAGCCACGGCCCAGCAGATCGCCACCGATGTACAACTCGCCTTCCACCCCTTGCGGAACCAGATTCAGCGATGCATCCAATACGTAGGACCTGGTTTGGGCGATCGGCCGCCCAATCGGCACCCGGCTTTGACCGTCGTCCCGGCACGTCCACTGCGTCACGTGGATGGTCGTCTCGGTCGGGCCGTAAAGATTCTGCAGGCTCCCCCCCCTGAGCCGGCGCAGTGCCTCGCCTTGAATGGCCGCGGAAATGGCCTCGCCGCCGCACATCACGTACCGCAGCCGCGTCTGCGTCTCGATGCCTTCATGCGCCAGAAAGGCCTGCAGCATCGCCGGCACGAAGTTCAGCGTCGTGATCTGATGCCGACGGATCAGTGCCGTGATCCGCTCGGGATCACGGTGATCGCCCGGCGCGGCCAGCACCAGCCGTATCCCGGCCGTCAGCGGCCAGAAGATCTCCCAGACAGATACATCGAACCCAAACGGCGCCTTGTGCAGCACGGCATCCTCGGAGGTCAGGCCATAGGTCTGCTGCATCCAATTCATGCAGATCGCCAGCGACCGGTGGCGGATAGCCGCTCCCTTGGGCCTGCCCGTGGAACCCGAGGTATAGATCACGTACGCCAGGTTCTCTCCGTGTACGACCACGCCGGGATCGTCTTCCCGCTCGCCGTCGAGATCCAGCGCATCGACCTCCAGCAACCGCAGCCTCTTGTCCACGCAGAGCCGGCCCCGGACCCGGCTCTGCGTAAGCAGCAGCTCGATGCCGCTGTCCTCCACCATGTACGCCAGCCGCTCGCCGGGAAGTTCCGGTTCCAGCGGCACGTAGGCTCCCCCCGCCTTCAGGATCGCCAGCAACCCCGTCACCATCTCGATGGAACGTTCCATGGCAATGCCGACTCTCGTCTCCGGCTTGACCCCGAGGCCGATCAGCCGGTGCGCCAGGCGGTTGGAGCGGCGGTTGAGCTCCTCGTAGCTCACGCTCTCCTCGCCGAACCATAGCGCCACGGCCCGCGGACGGGCCCCCGCCTGGTGCTCGATCTGCCGGTGCACCGGCTCCATCTTGGAAGGTCGGAGCGGATTCTCGCCCCAGGCCCTCAGCTTGTTCCTCTCCGCGCCGCTCAACAACTCGACTTCGCCCACCGCCTGGCGTGGCGCGCCGGCCAGCGCCTCGAGCATCGCAACATAGTGCCCCCCCAGCCGTGCCATGGTCGCAGCATCAAACAGCTCAGCCGCATAGCGGAAGTTCACGACCAAGCGCCCGTCAACATCTTCCACCGTGTCTACGGCCAGCTCGAACTGCGCATGCTCATTACCCGCGGGCTCTTCAGACACTCGCCAGCCCAACCGCTGTTGAAGTAGCGAGTAGTCCCGCCGCAAATGGTTGAACATCACGTCGAAAAGCGGCGCGGCGCCTGCACTGCGCACTGGCCGCAGCGCCTCGACGACCTGGTCGACCGGCGCCTCTTGATTTGCCTGCGCGCCCAGCACGCGCTCCCGGACCTGAGCCAGCACCTGCTCCAGGCTCTGACGAGTCTCGATACTGCTCTTCAGTACCAACGTATTGACGAAAATGCCCACCACGCCCTGCAGTTCCGCTCGCGGGCGGTTGGCGACAGGCACACCGACGCGGACGTCCCGTTGCCCGGTATGGCGGTACAGCAATGCCTGCAAGGCGGCCAACAACACCATGAACAAGGTCGCGCCGTGGGCTTCGGCCTGGCGACGCAGGGCAGCCAGCAGCTCAACCGGGAGTTCGAAGGTATGCAATCCCGCCCGGTATTGAGCAACCGGCAGACGGGGATGATCGACAGGCAGCGCCAGGCTGGGCTGTGGCTCGCCCGGGGGCATGCCGAGCTGCTCCACCCAATACGCCAACTGGCGCTCCTGAGCATCCCGCACGGCGGCGTCGCGCTGCCAACTGGCATAGTCAGCATATTGGATTGGGCAGGCAGGCGGCGCCTCGTCGGCCGCGGGCCCTGCCGCATACAGCGCAGCCAGGTCGTCAACCAAGACCTGCATCGAAGCGCCATCGGCAATGATGTGGTGCATTGCCAGCGTCAGGATATGGCTCTGATCGTCGAGTCGTATCAGCGCCGCCCGCGCCAAGGGGCCGACCGTCAGATCGAAGGGCGGCGCCAGAAATGCGCGCAGCGATTTTCCAGCCTGCGCATCACGCTCGGCGCGCGCCACGGTGCGCAGGTCAACTACCTGGAGTTCCAGGCCGCCCCCAGGGAGGATCATCTGCTCCACCTCGCCATCCGGCCGCGCGCGGAACAGGGTGCGCAGCGCCTCGTGACGCGTGGTCAAACCAGCTACGGCCGCACGCAAGACCTCGACATCCAGCGCGCCCGCGATACGCAGCGCGCCCTGAACATGATATGCGGTGCTGTGCGGATCCAGCCGCCACAGGAACCACTGCCGCTGCTGGGCGGGCGACAAAGGCAGGGGCTTGGAGCGCCGTTCCGCAGACAGCACGGGGATGCAGGCCAAACGCGTGCGCGATCCGACTTGCAGGCAGGTCTTCAAGGCCAAAGCCTGCTCGCTCAGCCTCGGCGATTCGAACACCTGGCGTACCGGGAAGTCTGTCTCCCAGATTTGAGAGATGCGTGCAGCCAACTGTATCGCGGCCAGGGAATTCCCGCCCAGCGTGAAGAAGTGCGCTTCACTGCCGTACCGCCGTGCCTCTTCGTGTCCAAGAACCTCGCGCCAAACGTTCGCCAACGCCTGGATCTGATCCTCTGCGTGGGCATTTATGCCATCCACAGCCGCCGCGCCAATGTCCACGCCCGCCACGAAACGCCCGCTCTCGTACAGCGCGTAGGCATCGAGCGTGCGCTCGGCCCATCCTTTGCGGCAAGCGGCGCGCTGTAGCTTGCCGCTGGAAGTCTTGGGTAACGCTCCGGGCTGCAGCAACACAACCACTCTCGGCGCCTCTCCGCATTGCTCGCTCACGGCCGCGCCCAGGGCATCGACCAGCGCCTGCGGCGGCACGAGCTTTTGCAGACCACGCGACACCTCGGCCACGACGCCTATACCTTCCTGTCCGTCGAGTTCCACCGCGAAGGCCGCCACCCGGCCTTTGCGTACGGCCTCGACCCGCTCTTCCACCACGCGTTCGATGTCCTGCGGGTACAGATTGTGCCCGCGCACGATGATCATGTCCTTGAGCCGGCCAGCAACAAAGAGCTGACCATCCTGCAAAAAGCCCAGGTCACCAGTGCGCAACCAGCGGCGTCCGTCGCACTCGACGAAAGTCTCGGCACTTTCGCGTGGCTTGTTCCAATAGCCCGCTGCGATGCTGGGCCCGCCAGCCCAGATTTCGCCGATGACACCCTCAGGCGCGGCCGCGCCGGACACCGGATCGGAAATCCGCAATTCATGCTCCGGCGCCACGCCGCCGCATCCTACCAGCACGGCGCCATCGATTCGCGCTATCGCCTGCCGCATTGCAAGCGCTTCGCAGTCATAGCGGCCCACCGCCATGCCGCTCCCCCTGCGCCCGCCGGTGACGAACAACGTCGCCTCGGCCAGGCCATAGCAGGGGTAAACGGCGCCGGCGCTGAATCCCACCGACGCGAACCGTTCGACAAACGCTTCCATCGTGTCGTGCCGCACAGGCTCGGCGCCGGTGTAGGCCACGCGCCAGCTCGACAGATCCAGGCCCTCCGCGCGGCCTTCCTTGATTCGATCCAGGCACAAGCGGTAGGCAAAATCCGGACCGCCGCTAATCGTTATCCGATGACGCGAGATCATCTCGAGCCATCGCACCGGGCGCTCCAGGAAGAAGCGCGGCGATGACAGCACGCAGGGGATGCCGCTGTAGAAGGGCTGCAACAGTCCGCCGATCAGGCCCATGTCATGGAACAAGGGCGACCACACGCCGAACTTGTCGTCGGGACCGATCGAAAGCCCTGCGCGGATGGCACGCTCATTGGCCATCAGGTTGGCGTGCGTAACCATCACGCCCTTGGGCGCGGAGGTGGATCCGGAGGTGTACTGCAGAAAGGCGACGTCCGCGCCGTCCGGCCGCTGCGGGTGCCAGAGGCTCGCAGCCGCCAGGTCGACCTCGTCCACGGCCACGATATCCAGCATGCCGAACTGGCGCGCCGCCTCCTCGACCAGTGCGCATAGCGCGCCGGAGGTCAGCACACCCCGCGCCTGGGCGTCCTCGGCTATACCTCTAAGCCGCGCCAGATGTTGCGGACGCGCGGATTCGGGGGGGAATGCCGGCACCGCAATCACGCCGGCATGGAAGCAGGCAAACATGCTGACCGCATAGTGCTCATCGTTGTCGAGCAGGATCAGCGCGCGGTCGCCCTTGCGATAGCGCACTTGCAAAACCGCGGCAAGCGCCAACACACGCTGGGCGAACGCGCCATAGGTCAAGGCGGTCTCGACGAGCTCGCCTTCCCGATCCGCGACCACTGTCAGCGCGATGTCCTCGGGACGGTCGGCAGCGAGTAGGCGCAGGCCGTCGACAAAATTCTCGGGGTGTAAAAAACTCTCTTGCGGCATGGCCAGCTTCGTCATGAGGATTCCCTTGTTCGGCGATGCGTTCAGAACTTGCCCAGATTGCCGTGCGGTTCGGCCATGGCCACCACCACCTTGCGCAGTCCCTTGAAGGGCGAGCGCGCGTGGGCGACCAGCATGTTGTCCAGCATCGTGACGTCGCCCTGCTCCCACTTGAAGGAAACGGTCTCGGCGTCCAGCACGGCCCGCACTTCGTCGAGCACTGCGTCCGGCATCTGCGAGCCGTCCGCGAAAAGGGTGTTGCGCGGCAGGTTGTCCACGCCCAACAGCTCAACCAGAGAGTCGCGCACCTCGGGATGCAGGTTGGAAACATGGAACAAATGGGCCTGGTTGAACCAGACCACCTCGCCAGTCACTGGATGCGTCTCGATGGCCTGGCACCGCTGGGTCGTGCGCAGATCTCCATCGGGCTTCCATTCCCAGTGGATGCCGTTGTTGCGGCAGAAGGCTTCGACCTCGCCGCGGTTCTCTGTGTTGAACACCGCCTGCCAGGGCACATCGAAGTCGCCATAGTTGCGCACATAGATGACGCCGGGCGCGAAGCGGTCGCGGATCGCAGCGGGCATGCGCCGGTAGATCGCACGGCTGTCCGCGATCGGCGTCTCGCCGCCCTCCAGCGCGGGCATCACGCAATGAAACCAGGCTTTCATCGGCCACTGGCGCGTGTAGGCCTGTTCGTTGTGCAGTGGAATGGACTGGTGGGCCGGATACTCGGTCGCGGTGTAGACCCCGCCGCCCACGGCCGTTCGCGGCGTGGAGCCGAACTCGTAGCTCAACAGCGGATGCCCGAAGCGGGCGGCGAACTCCCGGAAGCCCTCCACGGAAGGTACGTCGAAGCCGCGCAGCAATACCCCGCCGACGGTCGCCACCTTAGCCTCGATCTCGGCGCGCAAGCGCGGCAACGCATCCAGCAAGGGCTCGCCCGCGCGGGCGGGCGTAATCAGTGCAGGCAGATCGGATCCAGGCGGAGCCCGGCGTTCAAATCGAGTCACCAGATCATTCATCGCAATCCTCCCTTGGCGTCGGGCTGCCAGGCCAAGGCGGCGGCATAGCCGGACGGAGCGCCGAGACGCAGAACATCCACGCACGGCCCTTGCAGATCCACACGACGCAACGCATAGCGGCTACCCTCACCCGGATCGGGCGCCAGTACCGACAAGCGCTGCAAGTGCTCCGACACGCCCAGGCCCAGAGCTTTCAGCACGGCTTCCTTGGCGGTCCAGCAATCGAAAAAATCGAGCCGCCGCGCTGCGGGCAGCTCACATTCCTGCATCGACAACACCAACCGGGACAGGCCCGCGAAATCGCAATTCGGATCGCGGCGTTCGATATCGACACCGACCGGAACGCTGTCCGATAAGGCAATCAAGGCGTAGTCTCCGGCATGGGAAACGTTGAAGTACGGAGCAGGATCGGCGGAGCACGCTACGTCCAGACGCGGCTTGCCATGCTTGTTGGCCGCGAACCTCAAGCGTTCCGGGCGGCAATCCAGGCGCGCGCCCAGCAGTCTGCGCAATGCCGCCCGCGCGCTGACGAAGCGGACCTTGTCGCCGTGCCGATGGAAGCGCTGCGCGCGCGCGGTCTCTTCACTGCTGAGCAAAGCCAGGTCGCTTTCCGCCACGGGTGCGGCCAGATCGACCGCAAGCTGGAACACCTGGATGCCCGTCGGCAGCGGATCAGGCAGTTGCCGCGGCTGCATGGCCTGCTCCGGAACATTGGCGAGCCAACTCGCGCGTAATGGCCGCCAGCACTTGCTGCTCGTGCTGGCGGATGAAGAAATGTCCGCCATCGAACCAGTCGAGCGTGTAGTCATGACGGGTCTCACGTCGCCAGGCCTCGATACGTTCCGCGTCGATGTCGTCCAGTCTTCCGGCAAAGGCATGCACCGGCACCGGTAGCGGCTCGGACAGGCGATAGCGGAAGCTTCCGCAAACGCGGTAGTCGGCAGCCAGCGCATCCAGGGTCAGGCGCAGCAATTCGGCGCTGTCGAATACGGCTTGCGGCGTGCCACCCTGTTTGCGCAGATCCGCCATCAAGGCGGCGTCATTGTCCAGGTCGGCAAAGCGATCCGGATCCCGGCGCGACGGCGCCGGGCTGGCCGACACGAATACAGCCTGGGGCAGAGGCAGGGCCAGCGCATGCCGACGCTGAGCCACGGCATGGGCCAGCAAGGCTCCCATGCTGTGGCCAAACAATGCATAGCGGCCTTGCATCGCTGCGGCGTGTTCATCGCAGATCCGCTCGACGAGTTGCGCAAAATCTTCGACGTACGGCTCGTCCAGCCGAATTCCGCGCCCGGGCAGCTCCACCGGAACGATGCCGATCCATGCCGGCAAGTGGCGGCGCCACCGCAGATACATGGTTGCGCTCGCGCCCGCGCAGGGCAAGACGAGCAGATTGATGGATGGCGTATGCGTGGCGCTGGACATCAGGCCGCCGTGGCGCTGGATTGAACCGCGACCGCGGATTGTTCGTCCATCCATCGGCGCAGCGACAGAGGCCGCATGTCGGTCCAGGTCTTCTCGACATAGTCGAGAACGGCTTTCTTGTCTCCCTTGACGCCGTCGACGGCGCGCCAGCCGCCGGGTACGGCCTTCCAGTGAGGCCAGATCGAATACTGTTCTTCGTGATTGACGAGAACGATGAAAGTCTCGTCCTCGCGGTCAAAACAACTGGTCGACATGGGCTGCCTCGCGCATTGAAGGAGGTGACCCTCGCTGCGCCGGCCCAATGCCGACTTGCGGGTCACCGCAAGCAAAGACGAGTCAGCTGTTCGGTTTGTTTACCCGCGACGTCCTCCCGGAGCGGACAAGAGCGAACTTCTCTACACACGTTGGTTGCGCGCGGACACATGCAAACGCATCCTTGCGGATGCCACGCTGATCGAGTTTGCTGCGCGGCAGGAGATGCAAGCCGCGCATGGCGGCATGGCGTCAATGGAGGCAGACGTGGCGAGAACAGGCCTGAAAACTAGGCCTTGCCGCCGAGGTCCTCGGCGCCCGGAACATCGATATCGTTCGCGGAAGGAACCAGACCCGCCATCAACCACAGGCGGCCAGCCTTGTCGTAGGCCTGGCGATGTGCCGCATCGGCGGCGAGCCATTGCACCAGCTCGGCTTCGTCGGTTGCATCGAAACTATCGTGCTCGTGCTGGCGTAGCACCCAGGACCAGGCAACATCCCAGACCGGGTCTTGCTTCGAATTGGTGTCATCGCCCATAGGCTACCTTGGGGGCTAAAAGGCTGGTTGGCGCTATGGTAAAGGAAAAGGTTATCCACGATAACCTCTCTGAGGGACGACACGCTGTCCAAACCGCATGCCTGCGCCCACCTGGCCCAAGGGCAACTGCGCAGCCTGATGCCTGCGGGCTCAGGCCTCCAGCAAATCGCGGCAGCTGGCGACGGCTTCGGTGGCATCCCGGAGCATGAAGTTCACAAGCGTGGCTGAGCAGCCCATTTGCCGCGCAACCTCCCGCTGCGTCAAACCGCCGAGCCTGTAGAGTTCGAAGGCGCGCCGCGTCCTGGGCGGCAAGGTGCCCAGGATCTGGTCAATGGCATCGATCACCTGCCGCTCCTGGAAGCGCCGGTCCGGCACGCAGCCGCCGGCGACCTGCGGCAATTCCCCGTCGTCGGTATAGATGCGATACGTAGATTCGACGGCCTGACGGCGACAGTGGTCCAACGCCAGATTGCGAACCACTTGGCAACAATAGCTATAAGGTTTGCTGACATCGCGCGCGCATGCCCCTTCCATGAGTTTCAGATAGGCGTCTTGCGTGACTTCGTCCGCGATCTCCGGCGTGCCCACGATTCTTTGCGCGATGCGACGAAGCTGCGCCCGATGCGCAATGAATATGTCTCCAAGCCCCACTCCCTGCGTACCCATGGACATTGAAGCGCCTCCGCGCAAAGATTTATGGTGACTTGTAATAATTCAATCTATTGCGAACAATTATCATTAATGAAAAATCGAATGTCTATCGCCGCGCCCTCGTTTTCGCCCTAACCTGGCGCTTTTTACAGGGCTTCGAATCTGCTCCAGATTGCTTGCGGCACGAAGCCTCGAAAGCCTCTACGTCAACTTCAGAATGGACAGCCCGCCGGCTCGAGCGGCGCGGCCACGGTATCATCTGCGTCTGTCCCCGGCGACCGCCGACCACGCCCCGGATGTATGGCCAGATGATTAACTGGAACCGGGACCGTGGCAGGCGACGCCGCCGCAAGCCGCATGAATGAACGGTCTACAAAAACCATGAAATTAGCCACCTGGAACGTGAACTCCCTGAATGTGCGCCTGCCGCAGGTGCTCGACTGGCTGGCAGCCAATCCCGTCGACGTGCTGTGTATCCAGGAACTCAAGCTCACGGACGACAAGTTCCCCGAGGCCGCCTTCACCGAAGCCGGCTACCACGCCGTCTGGGCGGGCCAGAAAACCTATAACGGCGTCGCCATCATTTCGCGCGTGCCCGGCACGTCGATGGTGCGCAACATTCCCGGGTATGAAGATCCGCAGCAGCGCGTCCTGGCGCTGACTTTCCCCAGCCCCGAAGGCGATGTGCGCGTGGTCTGCGCCTACTGCCCCAATGGCCAGTCGGTGGGTTCGGACAAGTACGCCTACAAGCTGGACTGGTTCGAAGCCATGCGAGCCTGGCTGGCCGACGAGATCAAGCAGTATCCGCGGCTGGCCGTGCTGGGCGACTACAACGTCGCGCCGGCCGACGAAGACGTGCACAACCCCGAAAAATGGGAAGGCCAGGTGCTGGTGTCCGAGCCGGAGCGCAAGGCTTTCGGCGCCCTGCTCGACCTGGGACTGGCGGATTCCTTCCGCCTTTTCGAGCAACCGGAGAAAGCCTTCAGCTGGTGGGACTACCGCCAGTTCGCGTTCCGCCGCAATGCCGGCCTGCGCATCGATCATGTCCTTCTGTCCGCGCCGCTGGTCAAGCGCTGCACCGCCTGCGTCATCGACAAGGAGCCGCGCCGCAACGAACAACCGTCCGATCACGCCCCGGTCGTTGCGACCTTGGCATTCGCCTGATTTTTTGTTCGGCGGCATATTGCGCAGGCCAAGAACATTCCTGTATAGTCTTGGTCTTGCTTCATTGGGGCGGTAGCTCAGCTGGGAGAGCGTCGCGTTCGCAATGCGAAGGTCGGGAGTTCGATCCTCCTCCGCTCCACCAAAATTCCCGCCAAGACAGGGCGCTACATTTAACGATGTAGTGCCCTGTCTTGCTTTATGCGCCGGGTTCCGGCATCTGCCGAATCTCGATCCCGCAACGTGCGGAAATCGACTGGCTGCCAAGGCGCCGCCCACTTATCGTAGAAGTCCGAGCAACGCGGCGCGAGCGACGGCTGCGGTCCGATTCCGGGCGCCGAGCTTGGAAATGGCGTTTTTCGTATGGAATCTGACCGTCGACTCGGCAATCGCCAGTATTTCGGACACGTCGCTGCTGGTCTTGCCGTCCGCCGCCCATTTTAGAATTTCGGTCTCGCGGCGCGTCAGCGGAGTATCCGGCGTTAATTTAAATCGCGGCAGCAAGACCCTGCTGAGCGCCAGGTGCGCAACGGTCACCAGCCATCGCATGCGCAATTCCTTGCTGAGCAGTTCCTCATCGGAGAGTTGCTCCTTCTGCCTGGCCAGCGTCAGCATTCCGCCGGTTCCGTACGCGTCCAGGTTCGACTGGGCCCATCCCACACAAAGCCCGGCTGCCTGCGCCTCGTCCCAAAGCTCTGGCGTTTCGGCAAATACCCTCTCCGACCAGACGATAGGCAGCGCAGACTGGCTGCAGTGTTTTACGGTAGGGTCGACTTCCACGTAACGCGCCTGTGCGTAGCGCTCCTGCCACACAGTCGGATAATTGCTGATCATGACGACCTGAGGGTTGGTAAACGGCAAGGCCGTCCCCACTGCATACCCACAATAAGTAAACCCCAAATCCAATGCAGCGGCTGCCACCTTCGTGAAAACAGCTTGCTCAGTGGTTGCGCTATTAGTCGCCAATAGAAGGTCTTGTGCCCACGGCTTCATTCTGAATTCCGTCCCCGTGCATTTGCATCGCAATCATTTGAAAATCGCACGGCTGAAATCAAGAAAAGGCCGCTGTCGCAATATAGTTAAACTCCTGAAATATTTCAAAATATAAACAAATATGATTACTTGTTTATATTTTATTTATTGACTGCCGGCATTCAAACGCTTGCGTCGGCGCGCACCGTCGTCGCAGCGACTCGCAGCGCATCCAGGAACAACGATGCCGCAGCCGCGGCGCGCGCATCTCGTCGCGTCATGATGCCCACGGGATGCAGCCGCGCCTGCAAGGCCAGCGGCAGGATGGCCAGTTGCCCGTTTGCCGCCAGAGAGCGCGCCACACGCAGCGGGATGGCCGACAGCAGCGAGGTCCGCTGCAACAACGAGACGATGGTCAGGATGGCGCTGGATTCGATGGCTACCTGCGGAAAGCCTGCGCCGCGCGCCGAGACGGCGGCGGCGACCATGCTGTAGAGCGCGGCGTTGCGCGACGGCAGCACCCAGCGGCAGTTGTCCAGCGCGGCGCCGCTCAGGCGGCTGCGCGAGGCCAGCGGATGGGCGGGGCCGCAGACGACCGCGGTAGCCTCGTCGTAAAGGATCTCGCATTGCAGATCCGCGTCCGCACCCTCCACCCCCAGCCGTCCCACGACGCAGTCCAACTCGCCCGCACGCAAGGCGGGCAGCAACTGCTTTTCCAGGCCCTCGGACAGCTCTATGCGCAGGGCTGGATGGCTTTCTTGCAGGCCTTGCACCGCAAGCGGCACCAGCAGGTGCGCCACCACCGGAAAAATGCCTGCCCGGACCTTGCCGGTCGCGCCGTTGGCGGCCGCCGCGAGTTCGGCGTGCGTCGCATCCAGCTCATTCAGCAGTAGACGCGCGCGATCGATCATCAGCAGGCCCAGCGCGGTCGGCGCGACGCCGTGATGCGAACGCTCGAACAAGGGCTGCCCTGCCAGCGCCTCGGCCTCGCCCAGAAGCTTGCTCAGCGCGGGCTGGCTGAGGTGCATGGCTTCGGCGGCCCGGTGCAGATTTCCGACCCGTCCCAGCTCGTGCAACAAGACCAGGTGGCGGATGCGCAGGCGCGATCGCAGCTGCTGCAGAGTGGGGATGTCCGGCATGGAAGGCAGTCGGTGAGTTGGTTATCGATTGATAAGGAACCGCAATTATCCAGTTATCGCCGACACGCCCATACTGGGGGCATCCCGCTAGTCGGGCGATATTCAAAAAAGGGGAATAGCCATGTTTCATCGTCTTGCCGCGCTGGCGCTGGCCTGCGCCCTGGCGCCTGCCGCCGCGTCCGCCGACATCCGCATTGGCGTGATCGCCAGCAGCACCGGACCCGGAGCCTCCATGGGTTCGCTGTACCGCAGCACCGTGCCGCTCCTGCCCAAGACGCTGGGCGGCCAGCCGGTGGAATACATCGCGCTGGACGATGCGACCGATCCGTCGTCCGCGGTGAGGACCGCCCGCAAGCTGATCACCGAAAACAAGGTGGACGCCATCATCGGCCCGAGCAACGTGCCAACCTCGATGGCGGTCACGGAAGTCGCCCGCGAAGCCCGCACGCCGCAACTCTCGCTGGCGCCCATCGCGGTCAGCCCGGACCGCGCCGAATGGATCTTCGTGGTGGCTCACGGCATAGATCTGATGGTGGACTCGCTGACCGCCGACATGGTCAAGCGCGGCGTGAAGAGCGTGGCCTACATCGGGTTTTCGGACGCCTGGGGCGACGCTGTCTACCGCGCCTTGCAGGAATCGGCCGCCAAGCGCGGCATCAAGGTGCTCAGCAACGAACGCTATGCGCGCACCGACAACTCGGTCACGGCGCAGGTGCTGAAGATCGTCGCCCTCAATCCGGGCGCGGTGCTGGTCGGGGGCTCGGGCACGCCGGGTGCCCTGCCCCATCTGTCGTTGCGCGAACGCGGCTATCAGGGCGTTCAGTACAACACGCATGGTGTGATCAACAAGGATTTCCTGAAGCTCGGCGGCAAGGGAGTCGATGGCGTGATCGTGCCCAGCGGGCCCGTGCAGGTGGTGGAACAGCTGCCCGCGGACAGCCCGATCAAGCCGGTCGCCACGCGTTACGCCCAGCAATATGAATCGACCTACGGCGCCGACTCTCGCAACGCCTTCGCGCCATATACCTACGACGCCTATCTGCTGCTGGACGCGGCCGTGGCCAAGATTCCGGCGGGCACCCAGCCTGGCACCCCGGCCTTCCGCCAGGCGCTGCGCGACGCCCTGGAAAGCCTGCAGGGCACCATCGGCACACAGGGCATCTACATGATGTCGCCCACCAACCACAACGGCCTGGACGAGCGCGGCGTCGTGCTGATGCAGGCCCGTTCGGGCGCCTGGCAGTTCCTGCCGTAAGCCGCCCATTTGCAGCAGGAGTCCGCATGACCGGCGTACACATTCCTTATGGCGCGTATTGGAGCACGCCTTTCTCGCGCTGGCAGGGCAGCCTGTCGCGCCTGCACAGCCTGCGTTTCGCGGCCTGGACCGCGAGCCGCGAACTGGAACGCCGCGGCATCGCGCCCGCGGCGCTGCAGAGCGCGGTGCTGGGCTGCTCGGTGCCGCAGCAGGGCTCGTTCTACGGCTTGCCCTGGGTGGCCGGCATGCTCGGCGCGCCCCATCTGGCGGGGCCGGTGGTTTCGCAGGCTTGCGCCACCTCGGCGCGGGGCCTGGCCACGGCCGCGGCCGAACTCATGCTCGGCAACGCCGAGACCTCGCTGGTCCTCATGGCCGACCGCGTGTCCAACGGACCGCAGCTCTACCATCCCGATCCCGCCGGCCCGGGTGGCTCCGGCGCGCATGAAAACTGGGTGCTGGACAATTTTTCCCACGATCCCTGGAGCGGCCTGTCCATGCTGCAGACCGGGGAGCGCGTGGCCGAGCGCCACGGCATTTCGACGGATGAGCAGAATGCGGTAACGCTGCGCCGCTACGAGCAATATGCGCAGGCCTGCGCCGACGGCCGCCGGTTCCAGCAGCGCTACATGACGCTGCCCTTCCAGGTGCCCGACGCGCGCTACGCCAAGACCGCATCGGTGCTGGAAGGCGATGAAGGCATCCACGCGACGACGGCGGAGGGTCTGGCGCGGCTGACGCCCGTGCTGCCCGGCGGCACCATTACCTATGGCGGGCAGACGCATCCGGCCGACGGCAACGCCGGCATGATTCTGGCAACCGCCGAACGTGCGCGTGAGTTGTCACAACGTCCTGAAATCGGCATCGAGATACTGGGCTTCGGCCAGTCGCGCACCGAAAAGGGCTACATGCCGCAGGCGCCCATCGAAGCCGCCGGCCATGCGCTGCAACGCGCCGGCCTGGCCGCGGCCGACCTGCATGCGGTGAAGACGCACAATCCCTTCGTGGTCTCCGACATCGCGCTGGCGCGCGCCACGGGGTTGGACGTCATGGCCATGAACAACTATGGCTGCTCGCTGGTGTGGGGCCATCCCCAAAGCCCGACCGGCCTACGGTCCGTCATCGAGCTTATCGAGGAACTGGCCGAGCGCGGCGGCGGACTGGGCCTCTTCACGGGCTGCGCGGCCGGCGACAGTGCAATGGCAGTGGTCCTGCGCGTGGACGCTGGCGGAGCTGCACGATGAGCCAATCCAGCCTCGAAGGCGTCCTGCGCATTCCCGCGCTGCTGGCCCGCGCGGTGCGCGACTGGCCCGAACGCACGGCCTTGGTCTGCGGCGCGCGGCGCGTCGATTACCGGCGCTACGCCGCCGAAGTCTGGGCGACGGCCCGCCGTCTGCAAGCATGTACGGTGTCCGGCGCGCGGATCGCAACCCTGCTGGGCAATTCGGACCTGGCCTGTGTGGTGACGCTGGCGTTGCAGTGCTCCGGTAACCAGCATGTGCCGCTCAATCCGCTCTATACGGCGCGCGAACTGGAATTCATCCTGCGCGACGCGCAGCCCGCGCTGCTGATTGCCGATGCCGCGTCCATCTCCGTTGCGGCGCCGCTGGCTGCGGCGCTGGGCATCCGCTTGGTCGCGGAAGACGAAGCCCGTGCGTGGCTGGAGCCTGGCATGGACGATGCGCCGCTGGACGATGCCGAGGCCCAGGCGCCGGCCCTGCTGCAATACACCGGCGGCACGACCGGACATCCCAAGGGCGTGATCCTCGGACGCGACGCCATCGCCACCAATGTGTTGCAGCGGGAACTGGCGCTGCCCACCCGCTACGGCGCCGACAGCGTGCTTTGCGCCATGCCGCTATTCCATTCCTATGGCATGGCCATGGGCCTGTTCCTGGCCGCCAGCGCGGCGGCCACGCTGGTGGTGCTGCCGCGCTACCGGCCCGACGACGTCTGCGACGCGGTGGAGCGCGAGCGTATCACGCTGTTTCCGGGCAGCCCCACGATCTATACCGGCCTGCTGTCGCATCCGCGCTTTGGCGGCACCGACTGGTCCAGCGTGCGGGCCTGCTATTCCGGTTCCGCGCCGCTGGCCGAAGAGGTGCACCGGCGCTGGGAAGCTGCGGTAGGCGCGCCGATCTACGAAGGCTATGGCCAGACCGAGGCCGGCCCCATCCTGACTTACAACGGCCCGGCCGGAACCCGCCATGGCTCGGTTGGCACGCCCGTCGCGCGCACCGAGGTGCAGGTGGTCGACCTGGAAACAGGCTCGGTCGTGCTGCCGCCCGGCCAGCGCGGCGAAATCCGCGCGCGGGGGCCGCAGATCATGCAAGGCTATCTGGCCAGGCCCGACGCTACCGCTGAAACCCTGCGCGACGGCTGGCTGTACACGGGCGACATCGGCGAATTCGCGGAGGACGGATTCCTGTACATCCGGGACCGCAAGAAGGATCTGGTGATTTCCGGCGGCTACAACGTCTACCCGCGCGAGGTCGACGAAGTGCTGTACCTGCATCCCGACGTGGCCGAAGCCGCGGCGGTGGGCTGGCCCGACAGCTACCGCGGCGAGGTCATCCGCGCCTTCGTCGTCCTGCGGCCGGGCGCGGCAATCGACGAAGCCGGGCTGATCGCGCACTGCCAATCGAATCTGGCGCGCTACAAGGTGCCGGCGGTCATCTGCATACTCGACGCCCTGCCCTACACGGGCGCCAACAAGGTGGACAAGAAGGCGCTGCGCGCGCCATGAACGCAGCGCGGCGCTCGCTGAAAAGCGCCGCGCTGCAAAGCGGGCGCCTAGACGGGATCCCGATCCAGCCGGCGCACCGCCGCGCTCAGCGTCGAAAAATCGAACTCCTTGCGGCCGCGCAACAGGCAGCGCATCAGCACGGTCGTCACCACCGGCACCACCGCCGCCAGCAGGAAGGACTCCAGCAGGAACGAGGGCTTGTCGCCCGGCGCCGGGAAGTAGAACAGGCCGGCCGCCAAGCCGGAGATGGTGGCGACGGTGGCGGTGAGGCCGTCGTGCTTGCGGCTGAACAATCCGTAGAAGACCGGGAAGGCGGCCGCGGAGCACAGCAGGTCGGCCAGCAGGAACAGGTACAGCACGCTGTAGCCTTGCGAGGCCACGATCATGACCGGAATGGCCATCAACAGCACCAGCCAGCGCGCCAGCCGCTTCATGGTCATGGAGCTGGCGTTGGGCATCAGGCGGCGCATGTCGACCGCGATGATGCTGGAGACGGCGCTGATCGCCGTGTCGGCGGTGCTCATGACCAGCGACAGCCCCAATGGAATCAGCGCGATCACGAACCATGCGGGGGCATGCGGCATGATGACGCTGAAGAGCGCGATGGAGCTGTCTCCCTGCGGCGCCAGGCCGACGAAGGCCAGGCCGAACAATCCCATGAGGAAGATGAAGGGCGCGACCAGCAGGCCGCCCAGCAGGAAACCGTTGCGCATGGAGCGCGCGTCGCGGGCGGCATAGATGCGCTGCCAGTTGCCCTGGTGGAATATCCCGGTCAGCAGGATGGCGACGAAGAAGGTCAGCCCCGCCTTGATGCCCACCGGATCGGTCAGGTCCAGCAACTGCGGCGCCTTGGCCTGTAGCGCTTCGATGGTGGGCATGGCCCCGCCCGCGGCTTGCCAGCCGACCAGGCACAGGATCACCAGCAGGGGCACGATCACCATCATCTGCACCTGGTCCGTGAAGATGGACGAGCGCAGGCCGCCGTAGGTGGTGTAGAGCAAGGTGGTGCCCATCACGATGGCGGCGGTGGCCCATAGCGGCACGGGGGCCAGCATGGTGACCAGCTTGGCGATCGCCGTGACTTCGGCCGACAGCGCAATGAAGAGATAGAACAGCATGATGAACAGCGCCAGGCCGTACATGGGCCGGCCGTAGCGCGCCATCAGGAATTCCGTCAGGGTGTGGCCGTGGGGGATGAGTTCGCGCATGCGCCGTCCCAGCGGAATCATGACCAGGCGCGGCGACATCGATCCCAGCGCGTAGCCGATGACCGCAGCCAGGCCGCCCCAGGTCGCCGCCTGCGCCGGCGAGAACAGGATCCAGGCGCCCAGGGTCGAGGCCATCAGCGTCAGGATGGTGCCGAAGGCGCCCTGGCTGTTGCGGGCGACGATGTAGTCTTCCAGCGTGCCGCGCTTGCGGCGGGTGTACAGCACGCTGGCCACGGCAAAGCCGCCCGAAAACAGCAGCAGCCACATCAGGGCGGTTGATTGGGTCAACATGGGTATCGGTCCTCCCGCTGCCGGCGGACAGCCGGACGCGCAACGCGGCGGCCCCGCCACGCTGGTGCGCAGGCCGCAAGATGAATGAAAGTCTAGGGAGGGCGCGCGGACTGCGCGATGTCCTTCCCTTCGCCGGCATTACCCGGATCAGGTTCAAAGGGTTACCGCGATGCCGCGGAATCTCAGCCCTTGCAGGGCTCCCCCAGGAATTGCCGCAAGATTAGGAGAGCGGCACGGCAATGTCAACGCGCCAGGCACGGACGACCGCCCACGGCTTTTGTGCTAAGTTCGCCCGCGTGCGGCGGCAGTTTTCCTGTCCGCCGCCGCAATCGTAGAGCCTGACCATGCCTATCGCGCCTTTTACCGCCCCTGCCCGGGCCGGATCGCCATGCTGCATCTGAACCTGTTCATCTTCGGCTGCGGCCACCATCGCGCCGCCTGGCGCCATCCGGATTCGGCCGCCGAGCGGCTGGGCGACATCGCCTATTACGAGGAACTGGCGCGCACCGCCGAACGCGGCAAGCTGGACGCCATTTTCTTTGCCGACGGACAATCGGTCGACAACATCGGCGACGGCCCGCGCTGGCACCTGGAACCGCTGACCGCCATGGCCGCGATTGCGCGCGCCACCTCCCGCATCGGCCTGATCAGCACGGTCTCCAGCACCTTCTTCACGCCCTTTCACGCAGCCCGCATGGTGGCCTCGCTGGACCATATTTCGGGCGGTCGCATGGGCTGGAACGTGGTCACGTCCATGTTCGACGCCGAAGCGCGCAACCACGGCTACGAGTCCATGCCGGGGCACGACTGGCGCTATGCGCGCGCCGAGGAGTTCGTCGACGTCGCATTGAAGCTGTTTGACTCTTGGGACGCGGGTGCCCTGGCCATCGATCGCGCCGGCGACTATGGCGTGCCTGCGCGCGTACACAAGATCGGCCATCATGGCGAGCATTTCCTGGTCGATGGCCCCCTGACGGTGCCGCGTCCCCCGCAAGGCCGCCCGGTGTTGTTCCAGGCCGGCGCCTCGGACCAGGGCCGCGATCTGGCCGCGCGGCGCGCCGAAGCGATCTACGCCGTCGCCTACGACCTGCCCGCGGCGCAGGCCTACTACCGCGACATCAAGCGGCGCGTGCTGGCCGCCGGACGCCCGGATTTCGTGCCCATCATGCCGGGCCTGGTCACCTACGTGGGCTCGACCGAGGCCGAAGCCCGGGCCAAGCAGCGCGAACTGGACACGCTGCTGCCCAGCGACGCGTCGCTGCGCCAACTGGGCATGTTCGTGCTGCAGGATTGCTCCGCCTGGGAATTGGACGCGCCCGTCCCCACCCTGCCGCCCCTGGCCGAATTCACCGGCCCCAAGGGCCGCTACGCCACCATCCTGCGCATCATCGAAACCGAAAAGCCCACCGTGCGCCAGTTGCTCGGAAGGTTGGCGGCCGGCGGCGGCCACTGCACCATGGTGGGCACGCCCGAACAGATCGCCGACAGGATGGAACACTGGTACCGCAACGAAGGCGCCGACGGCTTCAATCTGATGCCGCCTTCCCTGCCCGGAGGCATCGACGATTTCGTCGAACAAGTGATTCCGGTGTTGCAACGCCGGGGTTTGTTCCGCACCGAGTACCAGCACCGCACGCTGCGCGGGCACCTGGGGCTGGAATCCCGATAGGCCGGCGCAGCGGCCCCTGGCCGGCCATTTCGGTCCTGCGCGCAGGATTATCCGGCTTGCGTGACAGGCCGCCTGTGCTTGGCCTTCGCGGCATCGCGCGCGGCTGCCTCGACGATCAGGGCCTGGCGTTTACGCGAAGTGGCCTGGCGCCTGGCCGCTGCGCGCGTCGCGATCCAGTCGTAGAGCAGTACGCCCGGCTGGCGCAACAGCGCCGCGGTCAAGATACCGGCGGCGGCACCCAGCAGGCCGAACAACAACCCGTGCATCAGCGCGCTCCCTGTTCCAGCTGAAGCCGCAGAATGCGCCTGAGTTCCAGGATCGCCTGCGGCGTCTCCTGCACGCTGTGCGAGAACGGAATGATCTTCTCGGACTCGGCTCCTTCCAGATGCGCGCTGCGGTACGGCACCAGCCCGTCGTCCGAATCCGCCAGCGGGACGCCGGGCGTATTGTTCGCAATGATGCTGTGGTAGCGCACCGCCGGCGAAATCGGCATGGACTCGGTCAGTTTCACAAATCGGTCCTTTTCGCTCAGGTTGTCCACGCCATTGGGCACCCGGATCGAGGTTTCTGGCCGGGGCGGCCCATCGGCGTCGGCCAGCCTGTTGAGCTTGGCGAACTGCCTGACTACGGTCACAGGCAGCGTGATCAGGTTGGACAGCCAACGCGACAAAGTGTTCTCGGCAAATGGCGTACCCCGGTGCGGCGCCGCGATGAACACCGCGCGCGAGATGCCGGGAAATGGCTCGAAGCTCAGCACCGGGTCGAATTCAGCATGCGCCTCGGCCAGGCGGGTCTCGTCCAGCTTGGCGTGGTCGCGCAATGCGTCCCACAGCACGGTGCCGGACGAGGATACCAGCAGCCGGCTCAGCACGCCCCCCATGCTGTGCCCGATGATAACGGCGTCGCGTGAAGCCTGCGCCGCCCCCATGGGATCGAAATGCTCGATCGTCTGGCGCAGCGCATCGCGGATGGCGCGGTTGTTCAGCGCCAGCGGCGTGTTGGTCGGGTAATAGACCTGCCAGATCTGGTAATTCTGGCGCAGGGTTTCATCGCCCAGCACCTCGTTGGCGACGTTGATCCAGGCCTCGGGGCTGCTCGCCAGCCCGTGCAGCATGACGACGGTGCGCCGGTCCGGGTCGTAGGGCTGTAACAGGTATACGTGCGGCGCCTCGATGCCCTCTTCCTTGCCCAGCACGTTGCGCAGCGCCTGGGTGGCGAAGCCCGACCGCGCCAGCCACAGGCCGTAGCCCGACGTGAAGTTGGCGGCCAGCGGCACCTTCGTGCCGGCCAGTTCGACCGAGTCCCGCTTGTATGGATCGTAGGCCGCCAGGGTCGCATTGTGCGTGGCCATGACTTCCTCCAGCGTGCCGCCGGGAAAAGCCATGATGACGGTCACTGCCGGAAACGGCGTTTCACTGTACGGCGTCTTGAAGGTGTCGGCATCGTTGACACGGCGCGCCGTGACCGCCACCAACTCGGCGCCGAACCCGTCGCGCCGGTACATGCTGCGCAGCCCCCGGAAGGTCAAGTTAGCCGCGGGCACCAGTTCGTGCGGAAACTGCTTGCCGCCGGGCAGCTTGACATCGGACATCTCGCCCACGACCTGCCAGGGTCCCGCCGCCATGCTGGCCCCGGGTTCCGGCGGACGGCCGCGATGCTGCTCGAACAGGCGCGTGACGGCCTGCTGCACCGCGTAGTTGTAATAGTCGCGCACCTGGGTCTGGCGGTCCTCGAAGGCGCGGTCGCTGGGCGAGCGCGGCGTGAAGAACAGATAGGCATAGGCGGCCCGCGCCGTCTGCAGATAGGCGTCCAGCAGCTCGTCCTGGCCGGCCTGGCCGTCGGGGCGCTGCTTCTCCGTGGCCAACGCCTCCATCAGCCAGACTTCGGACAGCGTGGAGAGGCGCCGTTCGCTGTCCAGCCCATCCATGGTGGCAAGCGCGCGGGTACAGGCGTCGCGATCCTTGCGGCATTCCTGCGCGTTCAGGCCCAGCACGGCCATGGACTCGCGCGCGGAGGCGCTCAACTGGCCGGTGGTGAGCACGTCGCCGCGGCGCTGGGCGATGTAGTCCTGGGTGCTGACGGAAGACACCTTGACACCTGCGCAGCCGGCGCACAGCAGCAGGGCCAGGATCGCGCCGCCCTTCGCGCCGGCCGCCCGGATTCCGCTCACTGCGCGGCCCCAGCGGATGCCGGCTGGCGGATGGCCCGCGAAAACTCGACCGGATCGGGGCCCGGCAAAGCGGGCTTGCCAAGGTAGGCTTGTTCGCGCAGCTTGGCCAGCAGCTTGCGGGTATCCAGCCCGCCTTGTTCGTAGAGGTATTCCGGCAGGTAGCCGGACAGGAGGATGCGGTAATCCATCGGCAGGCCCGGCACGATGGCGCGCACCATGCTGTAGACCAGCGTCGTGCAATTGGCGGTCACCGTGTGATAGAAGCGCGGCGCGTCGGCCAGTTCATTCGCGGTGCGCACATAGGACAAGAACAATTCGCGCATGGCGGGCACGGGCATGTCGACGGGATACAGGTACACGCGTTCGGCGCGCGGCCCGGCCCGCACGTAGAGGATGTCGCGCTCCTGCGCGGCGATCACGCTCAGTTCGAACTGCTTGAAGAAGCCGCCGATCTCGGAAAACTGCTCGCCGCGTTCCTTGCGGATCTCGACCGAAAACACGACGTGACGGCCGTCGGTGAAACCGAAGGAGACCAGCGTGTGGGCGATGGCCGGGCTGCCCCAGTACGACAGGACCATGTCCACGGAAACGAGCTCGTTCAGGTTGTACTGCTGGCTTTCCCAGCGCGCCGTGTAGCGCGCGTCGGTATCGGCCTGCCAGTCGAAGTTGCGCACGCTGTCCAACGTGACGATAGATCCGGAGACGCTGCCGCGCAGCGTGCGCGCCACATCGTCCGCCCAGATCCGGTCGTTGGACGGGGCCAGAGTCTGCCACCAGACGCACAGCGCGGCCATGCCGATCAACCAGGTCCAGGCGGATCGCCGCGTGCGTCCGCGCCACAGCGCGACGGCCGCATACAGGCACAGCGCGGCCCAGGCCAGCGCCGCTGCGCCTTGCACCACTGTGCCGCCCGGCATGCGGTAGAACAGCGCCAGACCGCCCCACAGCGCGGACAGGATAAGAACAAGACTGAAGATGACGCGTCCGGCGATCGCCAGGCAGCCGCGCCCGGGTCGATTACATGCCGCCATGCTGTTGCACGATTTCCAGAACGCCGTTGATCACGAACTGCACCGCCATGCACACGAGCAGGAAGCCCATGATGCGGGAGATGGCTTCCACCCCGCCCTGCCCGATCACGGCCACGATGCGCCCGGCCGAACGCAGGCATATCCAGAACAGCAGGCCCAGCAGGGAGAACACGAGGATGGGAGTCACCGCCAGCACCCAGGGCGCATAGGTCTGCGTCACCGAGGCATCGAGGGTCGCCGCGCCGCTGATGATCATGGCGATGGTGCCGGGGCCCGCCGTGCCAGGCATCGCCAGCGGCACGAAGGCGATGTTGGGCGTCTGCCGATTGGCCTGGGCATCGGCCACGTCGGCCTCGGAGGCGGTCGACGGCGCGGATGGGAACACCATGCTGAAGCCGATGCTGGCCACGATCAGCCCGCCGGCGATGCGCAGCCCCGGGATCGAAATGCCGAAGGTATGCATGATCCAGGCGCCGGCGTAGTAGGTGACCAGCATGATGCCGACCACGTAGAAGGCGGCCTGCCTGACCTGGCGTTCGCGCTCTTTATAGGGAATCTGCTGGCCCAGGGACAGCAGCAATGTCATGGAGGTCAGGGGATTGGCCAGGGGCAGCATCAAGGCCAGCCCCAGGCTGACCAGTTTTCCCAATTGAACCAGGTCGTCGATCATGGTGATGAGCGCTGCGGGCGCCGGCGTTGCGGCGGGTCACAGCTGCTTGGATGATGTTGCAAGCGCGTAATGTACTATACATTACACAAATTCAACCAGACATCCGCCTGGTGCAAGAGAGTCCGCGACCGATACGCGGCCATGGGAATGAAGTGAATACGATTCCAGACGATACGGCGCCGCGCGCGCTGACCAGCCGGGGCGAGGCGCGCCGCGAGCGCCTGCTCGAAGCCGCAACCCAGTCACTGCTGGAGCACGGCTACGCGCAAACTTCCATCCAGCGCATCGTGCGCCAGGCGGGCGGGTCGGCGGCCACCGCCTACCAGCTATTCGGCAACAAGGAAGGCCTGCTGGTTGCGGTGCTGGAGCACGAATTGAACGGCATGCGCGCGGCAGTCTTCGCCGACGCCATGCTGGACCAGCCCGTCGGTCCCGCTCTGCATGAACTTGCGCGACGCCTGCTGACCTACGCCCTGCAGCCCAAATCGGCTGCGCTCTACCGCCTGATCGTGTCGGAATCGCATCGCCTGCCGCACCTGGCCGAATCCCTGCGGCAGGCGGTGGAAGTGCAACTGCACGCGCCCCTGGAACAATGCCTGACACGCGCTTGCGCGCGCGGCGAATTGCGCATCGACGATCCGCGCCTGGCAGCGCGTACCCTGGGCAACCTGATCAACGGCATCGCCTCGCACGCGCGGCTGACCGGCGGCCGCGCCGACGGCCCCGACGCAGACCATCTGGCCACCTGCCGCTACGGGGTGGATACCCTGTTGCGCGCCTTCCGCGCGTAATCGCCGCGCCACTCGCCCCACCCAGCCCGCGCCAGCATCAGCGCCGGCCAGAGCATGCAGGCCGCGGCCAGCCATAGATTGGCCCGCAGCCCCAATGCGTCCACGCTGGGCACGCCCAGCAGCGAACCTGCCGCGATGCCCAGGTTGAACACCGCGACGAACAGCGATGTGGCGGCTTCCACGGCATCCGGCGCGGCCTTCATCATCCAGGTTTGCAGCGACACCGACACCGCGCCATAAGCCAGGCCCCACAGCAAGAGCAAGACCGCGACGGCCGGGCGCAACTGCCCCAGCATGCCCAGCAGCAGCAAGACCATCAGCAGGCTGACCGCGATCATCAGCAGCGTCGCGGCCGGCCGCCTGGCGGCCGCAGTCCCGCCCAGGAAGTTGCCCGCCACACCCGCCGCGCCGTAGGCGAAAAGCAGCGGTCCGATCCAGTTCTCTCCGAACGCCGCGTGGATCTGCAGCAGCGGACGGACGAAGGTGTAGGCCATGAAATGGCCCGCGACGAGGAACAGCGTGATCAGGAGACCCCGCCGCAGGCCCGGATTGGCCAGCTGCGACACCAGTTGGCGCGGACGCAGCGAACGCGCGGTGGGCAACGGCGGCAGGCTGAGCAGATTCAGCAGCAGCACGGCGGCGCACAGCGCGGCCATGGCGCCGAAGGCCGCGCGCCAGCCGGCCAGCTCGCCGATGAAGGCGCCCAGCGGTACGCCCAGCACGGACGCCACCGCTACCCCGCCGAAGATGACGGAAGTGGCCAGTCCCACCGAGCCCTGTCTCTTATACACATCTC
>NZ_QWFB01000058.1:0-30719 GCF_003576205.1 Achromobacter sp. K91
AGATGTGTATAAGAGACAGGGGCAGAGCGCACCGGCATCGGCGGTGTCGTGGCCGGCCTTGCCCTTGTCTTCGGGCGACAACGCCAGCGCCAGCGTCGAGACATCGCCGGCGGCCGAGCAGAACGTGACTTCAAGCCGGCCGTCGTGCAGCGCCCGGGCGTCGGGCATGTAGCCCGCCGGCACCAGCGCGCGCAGCGCCAAGGCCAGAAGCGCCAGCCACAGCACGCCCCGCGCGCGTGCGGCGCTGCCGAGGTGCTGGAGGCGGATCAGGCGGGTCATGGCGGCATTCTATCCCGCGCGACTGGCGCAAGCATCTGACGCCAGCGCCCATGGCGCGCCAAAATCTTGGTACCCTTGAACGCACTCAAATCCCCGACATCCCACTCAGTGCCCCAGGTTTCAGTGCTTTCCTCGTCCGCCCAGACCCTGCCTCTTCCCACGTTGCCCGCCGTCGTCCGCCAGGGCAGGCCGTCCTTCCGCCTGTGGATGTGCGTGCTGGCCGTGGCGCTGCTGGCCCTGCTGTCCGCCTGCGGCACCACCAAGGTCCAGCCCGGCTACTACCGCGTGCAATCGGGCGACACGCTGACCCAGATCGCGCGCAAGCAGGGCACCAGCGTGAGCAATCTGGTGCGCTGGAACAAGCTGTCGAATTCCAATTCCATCGAAGTCGGACAATTGCTGCGGGTCGAGCCGCCGGCCGGGCAGGCCAGCACGTCCACCGCGCCCAGCAAGGCGCGCGGCAAGCCTGCGCCTTCGCCCAAGTCGTCGACCTCGACCGCCAAGCGCCGCACCGCGCCGCCGGGCGCAATCTCGCTGGTCTGGCCCGCCCAGGGCAAGGTCACGCGCGGCTACGACGGATCGGGTTCCAACGGCATCGTCATCAGCAATTCCTCCGGCACGCCGGTGGTGGCCGCGGCACCGGGCACGGTGGCCTATTCCGGCAGCGGCCTGCGCGGCTATGGCCACCTGGTCATCGTCAAGCACAACGCCAGCTTCCTGAGCATCTACGCCCACAACAGCAAGCTGCTGGTCAAGGAAGGGCAGCGCGTCAGCCAGGGGCAGAAGATCGCTGAAATGGGCAATAGCGACAGCAAGCAGGTCGGGCTGTATTTCGAGCTGCGCTATGACGGCCAGGCGGTCGATCCGGCGGGGTCCCTGCCGCCGAAGTAGGCTGATCTACAGCGCGGCTTCCTGCGTCAACGTCGAGATGAACGCCGCCGTGCGCGGGTCGGCCGGCTGGCTGAACAGCGTGCGCGAATCGCCGGATTCGACCACCGTGCCGTCCAGCAGGAATACCACCTCGCGCGACACGCTGGCCGCCAGGCGCAGGTCGTGGGTGGCCATCAGCATGGTCATGCCTTCGGCGGCGAGCTGGCGCAGCACGTCCACCACTTCGGCGGCCAGGCCCGGATCCAGCGCCGAGGTCGGTTCGTCGCACAGCAGCACGCGCGGCGCGGGCGCCAGCGCGCGGGCGATGGCCACGCGCTGCTGCTGTCCGCCCGACAGGTTGGCGGGCCAGGCGTCGCGCTTTTCCAGCATGCCGACCTTGCGCAGCAGTTCCTCGGCGCGGGCGCGCGCGCGGTCCTGCGGCCACTTCTGCACGGTCAGCAGGCCTTCCATGACATTGCCGATCACGGTCTGATGCGGGAACAGCTGGAAGTTCTGGAACACCATGCCGGTCTGCTTGCGCACGCGCTGGACCTGATCGCGCGAGAGCTTGTGGCCGGGTTCGAAATGCACCGTTTCCGGGCCGATCTCCAGCGTGCCGCGGTCCGGCACTTCCAGCAGGTTCACACAGCGCAGCAAGGTGCTCTTGCCGCTGCCGGACGGGCCGATCAGGGCGGTGACGCTGCCTTCGGCGATGCTCACGTCCACCTGCTTGAGCACGGGATTGCCGCCGAACGCCTTTTCTATCTTTTCCAGGCGGATCATCGGTTTTTCTCGGTAAAGACCGCGTGCTGGCCGAAGCGCCGTTCCAGGCGCACCTGCGCGGCGGACAGGACGGAACTGAACACCAGGTAGATCAGCGCCGCCTCGGTGTACAGGATCAGCGGTTCATAGGTCACGGCGGCAATGCGCTGCGCCGCCTGGAATATCTCGGGCACGGTCAGCACCGCCGCCAGCGAGGTGTCCTTGACCAGCGCGATGAAGGAATTGGACAGGGGCGGCACCGCCACTCGCGCCGCTTGCGGCAGGATGGTCCGGCGCAGCGCCTGCGCCCGCGTCATGCTCAGCGAGTACGCCGCTTCCCACTGGCCCTTGGTGATGGACTCGATGGCGCCGCGGATCACTTCCGAGTTGTACGCGCCCACGTTGAGGGTGAAGCCGATGAGCGCGGCCGGCAGCGGATCCAGCACGATGCCGACGCTGGGCAGGCCGTAGAAGATCACGAACAGCTGCACCAGCAGCGGCGTGCCGCGGATCAGCCAGACGTAGAAACGCACCACGGCCACCAGCGGCGCCGGACCGAACAGCCTGATCAGCGCGACCACGAAGGCCAGCGCCAGGCCCAGCGCGAACGACATCAGCGTCAGCGGAACCGTGAACACCAGCCCCGCGTGCAGCAGCGGCCAGAACGAGTCCAGCATCAGCTGCACCCAGGCCGGCACCGCCCAATTGCCAAGTTGCGCCAGCAGCCAGTCGGGCAGGACGGATTGCAGCCAGGGGGGTAGCGTCATTTGCGCTCCGCTCGCTTATTGCGCCGACAGGTCCGTGCCGAAATACTTGACCGAGATGGTCTTGTAGGTGCCGTCCGCCTTGATGTCGGCCAGCGCCTTGTTGATGGCGGCCTGCAGCTCGGGGTTGCCCTTGCGGATCAGCACGCCCGAATTGCTGAACTCGGCGGTCTTGTCGGTGGCGGCAATCTTCACCTTGGCATTGGGCTTCTGCTTCTTGAAGTCCAGGAACGACAGGTTGTCGTTCACCGTGGCTTCGACGCGGCCCGAGGTCAGCAGGTCGATGGCTTCGTTGAAGCCCTGCACAGCAATGACTTCCGCGCCATGCTGTTGCGCCAGCTTGCCGAAGTTGCTGGTCAGCGTGTTGGCGGATTTCTTGCCCTTCAGGTCGTCGAAGGATTTGATGCTGGTGTTGTCGTCGCGCACGATCAGCACGGCGGCCGACGAGATGTAGGGATCCGAGAAGTCGTACTTGGCGCGGCGCGCGTCGGTGATGCCGACCTGGTTGATCACCGCGTCGTAGCGCTTGGCGTCCAGGCCAGCGATCAGGCCGTCCCATTTGCCTTCGACGAATTGCGCCTTGACGCCCAGGCGTTCGGCGATGGCGCGGCCGATGTCCACGTCAAACCCGGTAAGCTGGCCGGATGCGTCATGGAAAGTGAAGGGGGCGTAGGTGCCTTCGGTGCCGATCTTGAACACGCCGGCGGATTTGATCTGGTCCAGTCCGGATTGGGCATGGGCCGCGGACAACGCGGCGACCTGGACGAGGCCGGCGACGAACAGCGTACGGAAGAGTTTCATGGCGGTGCTCCACGGATGGCAGATATCTCGGGTGGAGAGCATCCGTGCCTGCAATGCCCTCCGGCGTAGCCGCACTCTAACAACGCGTCTATTTTTCCACAAAGCATAAGGAATAGTAAAAATATAGCGGCAAGTCATATGGCGATACCCTTGCTCCGGCGCTTGCCGCCGGGGTCCATCCAGGCAGGACTTCAGTGGAGATCGGTGTGGAACAGCAATGGAACAGGCGGGCTTTCATGATGGCGGCCGCCGGCGCGGCAGCAGCAAGTGCAATGCCTGCCCAGGCCGCGGACGGTACGCGGCTGATGCCGGGCAGCGGCAGCATCACGCAGGTGGCGGGCTTGCGGGTGGGGCACTACACCGATACGCGCCGGCCCACGGGCTGTACGGTCATCATCGCCGAGGCTGGCGCGACCGCCGGGGTCGACGTGCGCGGCGCGGCGCCGGGCACGCGCGAGACCGACCTGCTCAATCCCGTCAACATGGTGGAGAAAGTGCATGCCGTGGTGCTGTCCGGCGGCAGCGCCTTCGGCCTGGATGCGGCCTCGGGCGTCATGCGCTATCTGGAGGAAAAGAAGATCGGCTTCGACGTGGGCGTGGCGCACGTGCCCATCGTGCCTTCGGCCATCCTGTTCGACCTGGGCGTGGGCGACGCCTCGATCCGGCCTGACGCGGCCGCGGGCTACCAGGCCTGCAAGTCGGCCACGGACGCCGCGCCGCAGGAAGGCAACGTGGGCGCGGGGGCGGGCGCGACGGTGGGCAAGCTGTACGGTCCCAAGCGCGCCATGAAGGGCGGCATCGGCAGCGCCTCGCTGACCGTGGCGGGCGTGACGGTGGGCGCCATCGTCGCGGTCAATGCGGTGGGCGACGTGGTGGACCCGGTCACCGGGCGCGTCCTGGCTGGCGCGCGCACTGCCGACGGCAAGATGTTGCTGGATACCCGCGCGGCGATCCTGGCGGGCGATCTGCCCAAGTCCATGCGCCCGGGCACCGCCACCACCATAGGACTGGTCGCCACCGACGCCAAGCTCACCAAGGCGCAGGCGCAGAAGATCGCCGGCATGGCGCACGATGGCCTGGCACGCACCATCAATCCCATCCACACCATGCTGGATGGCGACACCATCTTTGCGCTGGGCACGGGCACGTCCGGCAAGCCAGGCAACGTCATGCTGCTGGGCGTGATGGCGGCCGAGGCGATGGCGATCGCGGTGCAGCGCGCCATCCTGTCGGCGCGCGCGCTGGAGGGCTATCCGGCGGCGGTGGACTTCGTTTCCTGATGGCCGCGTGGCCTGACCTCGGCCTGTCACACAAGGGCGCCATCATGGATGGCGCCGGCGCGTGGCCGGCTGGCGGAGGGCGTGCATGTACAAGGGCGAACGATTCAACGGCGCGACGCACCTGGCCGGCCTGGCGCTGGCGGTGGCCGCATCGGGCGCCCTGATCGCCCGCGCCGCGGAACTCAAGGTGGATACGCGGCAGGTCATCGCCTGCGCCGTGTTCGCCGCTTCGATGATCGCCGTCTATGCCTCGTCGGTGCTGTTCCATTGCTCGCGCGGCCGCCGCAAGGCCTGGTGGGCCAAGGCCGACCATTGCGCGATCTACCTGCTTATCGCCGGCACCTACACGCCGCTGGCCTACGGGCCGGTGGAGCACGGCTGGGGCGCGGCCATGGGCGTGGCGATCTGGCTGTTGGCGGCGGTGGGCATCAGCCGCGAGCTGTGGTGGGCGCGCGGCGCGGCGCCGGCCCTGCCGTTGTATCTGGCGATGGGCTGGCTGGGCGTGATGTTCGCCGCGCCGATCGCGGGCGCCTTGTCCGCGGCCGGACTGGCCTGGCTGCTGGCGGGCGCGGCGGTCTACACCGCCGGCACGCTGTTCTACGCCAACGACCAGCGCTGGCCGCATGCCCATGGCATCTGGCACCTGTTCGTCATGGGCGGCACCGCCTGCCACTTCGTGACGGTGTTCGGCTTCCTGCGGCTGAGCCCGGCCTGAGCGGGGCTTCAGCGGGCCGCTAGCGCCAGCTTGCCAGCGGCAGCATGCCGCCGCGGTTCTTCACTTTGCGCATGACGATATGCGAGGACAGGTTCCGCACGCCCGGGATCTTGCTGAGCTTGTCTTCGACGAACTGCGAGAACGCCTTCAGGTTGCGCGTGCACACCGTCAGGATGTAGTTGGAGGCGCCAGTCACGATGCTTGCCTCGGTGATCTCGTCATGCAGGGCGATGCCGGCCAGGAATTCTTCATGCCAGCCCGGACGCGACTGGTCCAGCGACACGTGGACGATGGCCTCCAGCTCGAAACCCAGTTTTTCGGCGTCCAGCACGGCGCGATAGTTGCGGATCAGTCCGCTTTCTTCCAGCGCGCGCACCCGCCGCAGGCAGGCCGAGGGCGACAGCGCCACCTGCTCGGCCAGGTCCTGGTTGCTGAGGTGGCCGTTCTCTTGCAGCCGGTAAAGAATTCGCTGGTCTATGGCGTCGATCTGCATGGTGCAATCAAATTCCAAAAAAGTTGATTATGTGCAATTCAATGCGGAAACCTAGGGTAATCCGCGCCTGAATTTGCAATTTATCAGCCTGATCGCGCTGATAGTATGTATCCAGAATATAGCCCCCCGGAGCACAAAATGAACACCCGTGAAGCCTGCGTAAATGCCGACCGCCAGGACCCCCTGGCGCCCCTGAAGGACCGTTTCGACCTGCCGCCCGGCGTCCTCTACATGGACGGCAACTCCCTGGGCGTGCTGCCCAAGGAGGCCGCCGGCCGTGCTGCCGCCGTGATCGGCCAGGAATGGGGCGCGGGCCTGATCCGCAGCTGGAATACCGCGGGCTGGTTCGAACTGCCCACCCGCCTGGGCGACAAGCTGGGCCGCCTGCTGGGCGCGCGCGAAGGCGAACTGGTCGTGACCGACACGACCTCGCTGAACATCTTCAAGGCGCTGGCCGCCGCCCTGCGCATCCAGCAGCACCAGCACCCCAAGCGCCGCGTCATCCTGTCCGAACGCGACAACTTCCCCACCGATCTCTACATGATCCAGGGCATGATCGACCTGCTGCAGCAGGGCTATGAAATGCGCCTGATCGACGATGAACTGCCGCTGGAAAAGGCGCTGGACGAGTCCGTGGCGGTGATGCTGCTGTCGCACGTGAACTACCGCAGCGGCCAGATGCACGACATGGCCGCCGTGACCGCGCTGGCGCACGAGCGCGGCGCGCTGGCGATCTGGGACCTGGCGCACGCCGCGGGCGCGGTGCCGGTGGACCTGAACGGCGCCGACGCCGACTTCGCCGTGGGCTGCACCTATAAGTACCTGAACGGCGGCCCCGGTTCGCCCGCCTTCATCTGGGTGGCGCCGCGCCACACCAAGGACTTCTGGCAGCCGCTATCCGGCTGGTGGGGCCACACGCGGCCATTCGATATGACCGTGGCCTACGAGCCGGCCGGCGGCGTGCGCCGCTACCTGTGCGGCACCCAGCCCATCGTGTCGCTGTCGCTGGTGGAATGCGGCCTGGACGTGGCGCACGCCGCCGACATGGCCGAGGTGCGCAAGAAATCCCTGGCGCTGGGCGACCTGTTCATCGCGCTGGTCGAAGAGCGTTGCGCCGGCCATCCGCTCACGCTGGTGACGCCGCGCAAGCAGGCCGACCGCGGCAGCCATGTCAGTTTCCGCCACCCCAACGGCTTCGAAGTGATGCAGGCCCTGATCGCGCGCGGCGTGATCGGCGACTATCGCGAACCCGAGGTGCTGCGCTTCGGCCTGACGCCGCTGTACTTCGGCTACGCCGACGTCTGGGATGCCGTGGATATCCTGAAGGACGTGCTGGACACACGTTCCTGGGACAAGCCGGAATTCAAGCACCGCGCCGCCGTGACCTGAGCGCCGCAACACAACCCCATTGCGCGGGCCAAACCGGCCCTACATCCACAAAGAGAGCGCAGGACCTGGAGGAGACAATGCAACAACAAAAAGGATTCGGCCAGATCGCCGAACGCGAGCAGGGCCTGAAGCGGCGGCTGACGTCGGGGCAGATGAGCATGATCGCCATCGGCGGCGCCATCGGCACGGGCCTGTTCCTGGGCAGCAAGTTCGCCATCGGCTTTGCCGGACCCAGCGTGATCATCAGCTACGCCATCGGCGGCCTGATCACGCTGCTGCTGATGGGCTGCCTGGCGGAAATGACGGTGGCGCATTCCACCTCGGGTTCCTTCGGCGCCTATGCCGAGCACTACGTCGGCCCGCTGGCGGGGTTTCTGATGCGCTACGCGTACTGGTCCTGCGTGGTGCTGGCGGTAGGCACCGAAGTTACCGCCGTGGCCGAGTACATGAAGTTCTGGTTTCCGGACGTGCCCGGCTGGCAGTGGGTCTGCCTGTTCTCGGCCGTGCTGATCTTCATCAACGCCATGAGCGTCAAGACTTTCGGCACGGTCGAATACTGGTTCTCCACGATCAAGATCACCGCCATCGTCGCCTTCATCATCCTGGGCGCCTACGTGGTCTGGGGCAATCCGCAGTACGGCACCGCCCTGTACACCTCGCACGGCGGGTTCTTCCCGAACGGCGTCTGGGGCATGTGGATCGCCGTGGTCATTTCGATCTTCAGCTACCTCAGCGTGGAGATGATTGCGGTGGCCGCGGGCGAGGCCGAAGACCCCGAACGCGCGGTCAAGCAGGCGTTCCGCGCCACCATCGTCCGGCTGGTGGTGTTCTACCTGCTGACGCTGGCGCTGATCCTGGCCATCGTGCCCTGGGACGAGGCCGGCAAGGGCGGCAGTCCCTTCGTCAAGGTGATGCAGGCGCTGGAGATTCCGGGGGCGGCGGGCGTCATCAACTTCATCGTGCTGGTGGCGGCGCTGTCGGCCATGAACAGCCAGCTTTACATCACCACGCGCATGATGTTCAGCCTGTCGCGCGCCGGCCATGCGCCGTCCGCGTTCGGCAAGCTGACGCGCAGCGGCACGCCGCTGAACGCGCTGCTGCTGTCGACCAGCGGCATTGCCATCGCCGCGGTGCTGAACGTGCTGTACCCCGAGACCTCGTTCACGCTGATGATGGCGATTTCGATGTTCGGCGCGCTGTTTACGTGGATGATGATCTTCGTCACCCACTACTGCTTCCGCCGCCGCTGGGCGCGCGAAGGGGGCGGCAAGCTGTCGTTCCGCATGCCGGGCTTTCCGGTGCTGACCCTGCTGGGCGCGGGCGCGATGCTGGCGATCCTGGCCACCACCTACTTCACCAGCGTCTTCAAGATGACGCTGGTGTTCGGTGTGCCTTTCCTGCTGGTGCTGGCCGTGCTTTATCAGCTGCTGTTCCGTCGGCGCGGCGAAGCCGTTGCGCTGACCCCGCGCGGCCAGCGTTCCTGACATAGCTGCGCCCGGTTCAGACGCGGGCCTGAGGCGCAAGCCTCAGGCCCGTATTTCATGGCCGGGCTTCAGGCGCTGGCCAAGGCGGGCGCAGGCTGCTGCGCAGCCTGTTCCTGCGGCGCCGGCGCGAACACGCGCAGCCGGTGGCCGTCGGGATCCAGCGCCACGAAGGTGCGACCGAAATCCATATCGGTGGGCGCCTGCAGGATGGGCAGGCCGCGCAGGCTCCAGTCCAGGTGGCGGCGGTCCAGCGCCTGCGCGTCCGAAACGGTAAAGGCGAGTTCGGTCGCGCCGCCGCGGCCGGCAGCGGCCGGCTCCACGGTATAGCGCGACCACAGGCCCAGCATCAGGCCGGAATCCAGCCTGAACAGTGCGAAGGTGGGGGAGCTTTCGAGGGGCGGACGCTGCAGCAGGGCGCTGTAGAACGCGGCGCTGGCGGCGGGCTTTTCGACGTAGAAAATCACGAAATTGGTGTCTGACATGATGCGCTCCGGGTGGTAGACGCGCTCATCTTAGACAGGGGTGCTGTCAGTTTTTGGCAGTAGCTTTTATCTGCATTTTCATCCGCATTGCTTGGGCGATCGGTCGATCGCGCGCCACTCCTTCAGCAGCGCATGGCGGCGCTTGGGATAACGCTCACCGGGCGTCAGCGTGGCGATGCGATCGGTGCGGAAATGGCGGAAGTCCTGGCGCAGTTCGCACCAGGCCATGACGATGCGCACGCTGTCGAAAAACCCCAGCGCGAACGGCCAGATCACCCGCGCGGAATCGGCGCCCTTGTCGTCGCGGTACGTGATGTCGATCTTCTGTTCGCAGCGTATGGCGTGGCGGATCAGCGACAGGTCCACGCGGTCCACCACCTGCATCGCGCTGGGCCCGACCAGCAGCGGTATCGCATCCAGCCCGTCGCGCATTTCCGCCGGCAGCACCGCGCCGATCTTGGCCAGCGCGTTGCTCGCCGCCTGCGCCAGGCGCGGGTCGGCCCGGTCCGCGACCCAGCGCGTGCCCAGCACCAGCGCCTCGATCTCCTCGGTGCTGAACATCAGCGGCGGCAGCATGAAACCGGGCCGCAGCACGTAGCCCACGCCCGGTTCGCCCTCGATCTCGGCGCCCTGCGATTGCAGAGTGGCGATGTCGCGGTAGAGCGTGCGTATGCTGACGCCCAGGTCGGCGGCCAGTTGGCGGCCGCTGACGGGGCGGCGATGGCAGCGCAAGGTCTGCATCAGGCCCAGGAGGCGTTCGGTGCGGGACATGGGGGCGGGCGGGGATGGAGGATCCATAATGCTGCCACGAAATGGCAGCAGGCGGGGCTCCGTCCGCAGCGGGATTTCAGGCCGGCGGCAGGGTCATCAGCCACTCGTGCACGCGCGCGGCCAGGTCCAGGCTGTTGCGGTCCATCATCAGCATGTGCGAATTGCCGGCGATGCCCAGCTCGGGCAGCGACAGCAAGGTGACGCAGGGATGCCGCCGCGCGAAATCGCGCACCCGCTCGCGCATGCGCGGCCAGCGCGGGTCCGTGTCCATGTTGTCGCCCATGAGGACCAGCGTGGGCGTGCGGTAGCCGGCGTCCAGTTGCGGGATGCTGGCCGGCTCCAGCGCCACCACGGCGCGCACCAGATCGGGCCGGGCGGCGGCCGCGCGGATGCCGAATACGCCCGCCTGCGAATGGCAGATGACGATCATGCGGCCGACCCGCTCCAGCAAGGCCAGATAGCCGCGCAGGACGGCGGCGTCGGTATGCACCCAGCGCGGCACCATCTGCGCGGCCAGCTCGCCGAAGGCTTGCACCGGGAACTGCGTGTTGCCATAGGCGCTGCCGGGGCCGGGGCGCGTGCCCGGGCGGCCGATGCGAAAGCGCGTGTAGCAGTCTTCCTGCGCCTGCACGATGGGCCCTTCCGTCCAGATCTCGGGGACCGGCGCGTAGCCTGAGCGGCCGCGTTCCACGGCATCGCACAGATAGGCGTCCCAGCCGCGGCGCAGGAAGGCATGGAGCCAGCCCTGGCGGCCATCGGGCGTGGTCTCCCACGCCGCGCCGGTCATGCCGCCGCCATGCCAGAAGGCCAGCGGCGGGCGGCCACTGGCCGGCTCGGCCAGGAAGTACTGCGCATACATCTGCTCGACGCGGTAGGTGCCGTTGGGGTCCAGCGCGACGGGCTGGCCGCCTTCGGCCATCACCACCTCGCGCCGCGGCAGGCCCGACAGGCTGACCTCGCGTCCGCCCACGTGGAAGGCGCCCATGTCGCGCAGCCGGATCGGCGCGAGCGCGTCCGATGCGTCGCGGCCGGGTTCGTCCGTCATCATTCGGCCCGGATGCGGTTGGCCTGGATCACGTCTTTCCAGCGCGCGGTCTCGGCCACCACAAAGTCGCCCAGCGCCTGGCGCGGCCCGGCGGCAGTCTCCACGCCCAATTCGCGCATCTTGGCGGCGACCTCCGGCGCCTGCAAGGCGTCGTTGAAGGCTTGGTGCAGCGCGGCCAGCGTGGCGTCCGGCGTGCCGGCCGGCGCCATGATGCCGAACCAGGGCGTGATCAGGAAATCGGCCACGCCGGCTTCGGCGAAGGTCGGCACGTCTGGAATGGCCGGCGCGCGCTTGGCGCTGGCCACGGCCAGCGCCCGCAGCTTGCCCGCGCGGATGTTCGCCAGCGAAGCCGGCAGGTTGTCGAAATACATGTCGACCTGGCCGCCCAGCAGGTCGGCCGCGACCTGCCCGGCGCCCTTGTAGGGAATGTGCGCCACATCGATGCCGGTGCGCAGCTTCAGCAATTCGGTGGCCAGGTGGGCCGAGCCGCCCACGCCCGACGAGGCCGAGTTCAGCTTGCCCGGATGGGCGCGGGCGTAGGCCAGCAGCTCGGCCACGGTCTGCGCTGGCACCTTGGGATTGACGACCAGCACGCTGGGCACCGTCCCGACCATGGCGACGGGCGCGAAGTCCTTGACGATGTCGTAGGGAGCGGGCTGGTAGAGCGAGGGCGCGACCGTGCAGCCGAAGGCGCACATCAGCAATGTGTAGCCGTCGGGCGCGGCGCGCGCCACCGCCTGCGCGCCGATATTGCCGCCGGCGCCGGCGCGGTTTTCCACGATCAGAGGCTGGCCCAGACGCTTGGCCAGGCTGTCGCTGAGGATGCGGGCCAGGATGTCGGGCGTGCCGCCGGCGGGGAAGGGCACCACCAGCGTCACGGGACGTTCGGGAAAGCCCGCCGCAGCGGCCGGCTGTGCGGCGCCCAGTAGCAGCGCAGCTCCGGTGAGCGCGGCCGCCATCCAGCGGCGGGGGGAAGCGCGCCAGCGCGCGGCGGTCAGGCCCAGGGGGATCATTGCGGCAGTCTCCGGAAAGTCGGGTCGGGTGCGGAAGGCCCCGATCTGCCGCGGACTGTAGCCAAGGCTGACCGCCTTGCCCAATGCTGGCTGCGCAAGCCGTATATGTCGAAAACGGTATGGAATTTTCAATGCATGCATTTCAGGCATAGTATGGGCGGCATGAGCGACGCCCAATCCTTGCCCTATCTGCGCCGGCTGGACATGAACCTGCTGCTGACGTTCGACGTCCTGATGCGCACTCGCAGCGCCACCGCCAGTTCAGCCCTGCTGCATAAGACGCAGCCCGCCATCAGCCGTGACCTGGCGCGCCTGCGCCGCCGGCTGGAAGATCCCTTGCTGGTGGTGGTGAAGGGCCGATTCATTCCGACGGAGCGGGCGCTGGAACTGCATTCGGCGGTGCATGACGCGCTGGCGCAGATCGAAGCGGCGCTGCGTCCGGCCGAGGCTTTCGACCCGGCCAAGGCCAGCGGCGTGGTCAATATCGGCACCGGCGCGCATAGCGAGATCCTGCTGGCAGCGCCGCTGATCGAACGTCTGCACCGCGCCGCGCCAGGCATCACACTGCGCTTCCAGTCGGTGCACGGAGACTTCGTGCCGGACGATCTGGACGCGGAGCGGTTGGACATGGCCATCGGCCTGTTCGGCAAGGTGCCGGCGCGTTTTCATCGCGATACGCTGCTGAAGGACCGGCGCGTGTGCGTGGTGTCGGCGCGGCATCCCTGGGCAGGCAAGCGCGCGCTGGCGCTGGCGGATCTGCCGTCCATCAAGTGGTTCGCCTTCGCGCACATGTATGGCCGGGAAACCAACTTCGACCGCGCGCTTAAGCCGGATGCCAGCCGGCTGGAATTTTCGGCCTACCTGTCCGGCTTCGGCATCACGCCCTATGTGCTGCTGGACACTGATTACGCCACCACCATGCCGGCCAGCGTGGCGCAGGCGCATGGCCGGCATTTCCCGCTGGCGACGCTGGAACTGCCTGCCAGCCTGCGCAAGATCGAACTGGTGATGGTGTGGCCGCGGCGCCTGCATACGTCGCCGTTGCAGGCCTGGCTGCGCGGGCAGATCCGCGAGGTGCTGCGGGAACGCGTGGACGCTCCCGCAGCCAGTGCGGCTTAGGAACCGACCTTCTTGCCCGTCGCCACGTCGATGGCCGAGCCGTCTTCCAGGCTGACGCGGTAGATCTCGCGCACCACGTTGCCGGCGAAGCCGATCTCGACGATGGACACGTCCTTGAAGGTGGTGTTGATGCCGTCCGGCAGCACGGCGTTGAACTTGTCGGACTCCTGCTTCATGGCGTCCTGCAGGCGCGTGTCGTACATCGCCATGCTGTAGACCAGGGTGGTGTGCGGATTGTGCGCGCGCACTTCCTTGCCGTCCTGCATGATGTTCACGCCGCTCACGCCCATGGTCTTGACCAGGTCTTTCCCGGCGTCGCCCATCTTGGCGTAGACCGGGCCGGTGACGCGCGGCAAGGGGCCGTCGCGCAGCGGCGCCAGGGCGGCGGTGGCGACGGTGTTGTAGCGCATCATGTCCTCGAAGCCCTGGCCGCTCTTGACCACGCCCAGGTCCAGCCACCACGGATGGCCCGCGCCCTTGGCGGCTTCGGTGGGATAGAAATTCTTCAGCGTGACCTGCAGCGGGGCCGGCGGCTTGGGCAGGGCCTTGAGCATGCGGGCGGGCGTTTGCGGGTCGGCGCTGTGGATGTGCACCACCGTCACGTGCGGCATGTTGGGCGTTTCGGCCTCGGTCTTAAGGCCCAGCTTGAGCAGGTCGGCTTTCAGCGTGCCATTGATCTTGGCGTCCAGGATGGCGTTGACGTCCTGTGGCAGACGGTAGACCACGCCATAAGTTGCCTTGTGTTCTCGAAACCCGGTCTGGTCCAGGGCGCTGTTGTCGATGGGGGCGGCGGCATGCGCGCCCGAGGCGGATACGAACAGGCCGAGGGCGGCCAGCTGGAAGACACGCTTGATCATGGAGATTCCTTTTGTTTGTGTAGGCCCGCGAGAGTCATCCGCAGTGTGGCCAGCGCGGATGTAATGCGTATTGCACCAAGCAAAAGAATTCCGATACCAGCCTGCGCATGCCCGATAGCTGGCGGGCGCCGGCTGATATCCGCCTACGCAAAAAAGACGATGGCCACGATGGCGATGCCCAGCAGCAGGTTGATGCCGACCCAGCGGCGTATGCCGCCCATGGCCTGGCCGCCCTGGGGCCAGTCGGATGCGGCGACCGCCGCCCGCAACTGCGGGTAGAGCACGAAGCGGATGTAGGCGTAGATGGCCGTCATGACCAGACCGCCCGAGGCCATGAGGGTCCAGCTGCGCGGCATGAAGAAGGAGCCGCCCGTCTGCGCGGCTTGGCTGGCTTCCTGGCCGATCATGAGCGCGCCCGAAAACAGGATCAGCACGATGGCCGCCAGCACGGCATTCAGGAATGGCCCCAGCACTGACGCCATCAGCCGCAGCCGGACCGGCGGTTCCAGTTGCGCGGCCGCCGGCCGCAGGAAACAGTGCGCGAACAGCATGCCCCCGACCCAGAGGATCACGGCCATCAGGTGGATGAATTTGAGCGCGGCATAGAGCATGGGGCAGGCCTGTAGGGAGGAATCCGTCCCCATCATATCGCCGTCAAGCGCGGCGCGCGGACTTGACCGGAATCATGGTTTTGCATTTAGAATGAGATTGATTTCTATTTGTGATTGAAAGTTCAGGGAGCCACCCGTGCCGAATCCCGCGGTCGCCGCCAGCGACAACGTCCAACTGCTGTACCGCGCTCATCACGGATGGCTGCATGGCTGGCTGCGCGCCAAGCTGGGCAACAGCTTCGACGCGGCCGATCTGGCGCAGGACACCTTCGTGCGGGTGCTGCGCCACCGCCATGAACTGGACGCCCTGCGCGAACCGCGCGCCTATCTCACCACCATCGCCAAGCGCCTGCTGCTGAACCACCACCGGCGGCGCTCGGTGGAGCAGGCCTATCTGGAAGCCCTGGCCCTGATGCCAGAGGCGCTGGCGCCCTCGGCCGAACAGCGCCTGATCATCCTGGAAACGCTGCAGGAAATCGACGAGATGCTGGCTGGCCTGTCCCTGCCGGCCCGCCAGGCCTTCCTGATGGCGCAGCTGGAAGGACTGAGCCATGGCGAAATCGCCGCCCGCCTCAACGTGTCGCTGCGCACCGTGCACCGTTACATCGCCAAGGGATTCGAACAATGCATCATGGCGTCGATCTGAGCGCCCAGGCCGAGGCGGCGTCCGAACTGCCCGCCGTCGAACGCAGCGTGGCGCGCGAGGCCGCGCGCTGGCTGCTGCGGCTGAGTTCGGGCCGCGCCACCGACGCCGACCAGCGGGCCTGTGAACTGTGGCGCGCCAGCAAGGCCGAGCACGAGCACGCCTGGCAGCGCGCGCAGCGCGTGAACGAACGCTTCGGCCTGATCCCGGCGGCGCTGGGCATGGCGACCTTGAACCGGCCCGAGCTCAGAAGCCGCCGCGCCGCGCTCAAGACACTGATTGCGCTGGTGGTGGCCGGTCCTGTCGGCTGGGCCGCCTGGCGCGCCGATCCGCTCGACTGGACCGCGGACTACCGCAGCGCGCCGGGCGAGCGGCGCGAAGTGGCGCTGGCGGATGGATCCACGCTGCTGCTGAACACAGCCAGCGCCGTCGACGTGATGTACAGCTCCACGGCCCGGCTGGTGCGCCTGCGCGCCGGCGAGATCGCGGTGCATGCCGTGGCCGACACGGCGCCTGCGCCGCGGCCCTTCGTGGTGCGCACGAGCCAGGGAGACATCGAGGCGCAGTCCTCGCGTTTCTGCGTGCGCCAGGAAGGCGGCCTGTGCCGCGTCAGCGTGCAGGAAGGGCGGGTCCGCGTCGGCAGCGCCGCGCATCCGCGCAGCCTGATCAGCCTGGAAGCTGGCCAACAGAGCAGCCTGACGGAAGAGGGCGCATCGCCGCCATCCCCCGCGGACCCGCATGCCAGCGACTGGCAGCGCGGCGTGCTGTACGCCAACCGCATGCGGTTGGACGCCTTTGCCGCCGAACTGGGCCGCTACCGTTCCGGCATCCTGCGTTGCGATCCCGAGGCGGCGCATTTGCGCATCTCGGGCGCGTTCCAGGTGCGCGACACCGATGCGGTCCTGGCGGCACTGCCCGCGACCTTGCCGGTGCAGGTGCGCTATCGCACGCCTTACTGGGTGACGATCACCTTGCGCGCGGCAGCCGAGGCCTGAACCCGCGCTGTTACAAAAAAGTGGAGGGCCAGCTGTCCGATTCGGATTTCACGAGGGTCATGGTCTGTAGAGGCAAACGAATGCCGACACCTTTTGGATCGAAAGGACGACCATGGCTTATCTCCCCGCCGGCCGCGCAAGCGGCTCCCGACCAGCCCGAGGCCTGCAATGCCGCATGACGCATCTAGCCGCCGCCGTGCAGGCCGCCCTGGCGCTGTCCGCGCTGTCCGCCGCCTTGCTGCCCGCAAGCGCCGCGTGGGCGCAATCCGCGCAGCAGACGCAGGCGCGCGGCTATCGCATTCCCGCGGGCACGCTGGCCGAGGCGTTGCCGCGCTTTGCCGACAGCGCGGGCGTGACGGTGCTGTTCGACGCGGCGCTGGTGGGCCAGCGCCGCACGGCGGGGCTCGATGGGGTTTATTCCGTGAATGAGGGCTTTGCGCGCCTGCTGGCGGGCAGCGGCCTGGGCGTGCAGGAGCGCAGCGCCCGCGTCTACGTGTTGCAGGCAATGCCCGCGGATGTGACGCAGTTGGCGCCCGTCCAGGTGGAAGGCGAGGGCGCGCCGGTCGCGCCGGCCTGGGAAACCAGCACCGACCGCAAGCGCCTGGACGAACTTCAGGTCAAGAACTGGAGCGATTTCGGCAAGCGCGCCGAGCCCGGCGTGAGCTTCAACCGCACGACCAACAGCATCAACATCCGCGGCCTGGATCAGGATCGCGTGCTGACACGCGTGGACGGCATCCGCCTGCCGTGGCTGGACGACGGCGCGCGCGGCCTGAAGGGCGGGCTGGAAGCGGTGGATTTCAACAGCCTGTCGCGGCTGGACATCGTGCGCGGCGCCGACGCCAGCGGCGGCGGTTCCGGCGCGATTTCCGGCACTGCCGACCTGTACACGCTGCAACCGTCGGACCTGCTGACAGACGGCAAGACCTTCGGCGCGCTGGCCAAGACCGACTACGACACGGCCGACAGCAGCTGGGGCGCCAACGCCGCCCTGGCGGGCCAGATCCACAGCAATACGTTCTGGCTGGTGCAGGCGGGCGTACGCAACGGCCATGCCCTGGACAACCGCGGCGACGTGGGCGGCTACGGACCCAAGCGCAGCGAACCCAGCCCGGAAGACTACGACCAGCGCAGCTTCCTGCTGAAGCTGCAGCAGCGCGTCGAAGGCGGCCACCGCTTCGGCCTGACCGGCGAATACTTCAAGCGCAACGCCGACATCGACAATATGTTCGAGCAGGGCGCGGGCACCAGCTATCTGTACGGCGAGAACAGCACCCGCAAGGAAACCGAGCGCCAACGGGTGTCGCTCGATTACTCGTACAAGGCGCCCGGTGCGGACAGCCTGATCGACACGGCCACCGCGGTCGTCTACTGGCAGCGCCTGCAGCTGGACAGCTCGCTGAGCGGCGTGCGCAGCGTCGATTCCCGGGCCTACGCCATACCGGGCGATCCGTTCCGTTACGGCTATCCCAGCGGGCCTTATGGCCGCAGCAACTCCATCCGGCAGACCATGTTCGGCGCCAATGCCGAAGTCACCAAGCGCCTGGCGGGCGCCTCGGTGTCGCAGTTGTGGACCGTAGGCGGGGAGTGGTATGGCAACAAGACCGAGCAGTACTCAAGCGGCTACGACAATTGCCCGGTGATCCGGCCGGGCACGCCGGCGCCCATGGGCCCGCGCCTGTGCGACATGCTGCACACCAACCAGGCCGATGTGCCGCAATCCAAGGGCAATCAATGGGCCCTGTGGGTGCAGGACGAATTCAGCTTCGCCGACGGCCGCTACACCATCATGCCGGCGCTGCGCTACGACCACTACGAACAGAAGCCGCAGTCCACGGCCAGCTACGAAAGCAATCCGAACGCAGGCGCGCTGCCGCCGTCCAACAGCGGCAGCCGTTTCTCGCCCAAGCTGCTGGCCACCTGGAAGGCCGCGGATGAGCTGAGCCTCTACGCGCAATACGCCTACGGCTTCAAGGCGCCCAGCCCGACCCAGCTCTACACCAACTACGGCGGCCCCGGCACCTACCTGCGCGTGGGCAATCCCTATCTGAAGCCCGAAACCAGCAAGGGCTGGGAGCTGGGCGCCAAGATCGGTTCCGATTCCCTGGGCGGCGCGGTATCGTTGTTCGACAACCGCTACCAGAACTTCATCGATGGCGACGTGCCGCTGAACGCGTCCTCGCCCCAGTGGCAGCCGGGCTGGGCCGGACAGTATCCCTTGGGCGTGACCGGCAACGTCAACCGCGCCAAGGTGCGCATCTATGGCGCCGAAGCCAGCGCGCACTGGAAGTTTTCGCCAGGCTGGCGCACCTGGGGCTCGCTGGCGTGGGCCGTGGGCAAGGACGAGAGCACGGGGCAGTACCTGAACTCGGTGGCGCCGCTGAAGGCGGTGCTGGGCCTGGGCTACGGCCGCGACGTGTGGGGCGTGGACGCCATGCTGACCACCGCCCTGAAGCGGGACAAGGTCGAGTATCCCGAGGCCACGGCCACGGCGCGCAATCCCGATTTCCAGGCGCCCGGCTACGGCGTGGTGGACCTGATGGGCTATTGGCGTCCGGCCGCGGTGAAGGGGCTGCAGGTGCAGGCAGGCGTTTTCAATCTGTTCGACAAGAAGTATTGGGAGGCCATCAACGTGCCGACCGCCGGCGCCATCGCCATTCCGCGGCCGGTCGATTGGTACACGGAACCGGGACGCAGCCTGCGCGTCTCACTGACATACCAGTATTGATCCTGACCCGCCGCCGGTCCGGGCAATGCCGGGACGGCGGCGGTCTACGCAAACCTTAGCAACGGCCGGAGGGCCCACGATGAGCAACACCGATTTCATGTCCCGCGCCCAGGAACTGCGCGCTCGCAACGAGGCCCTGGCCGCCTCGCAACCCAAGCTGCGCGCCCGCAACCTGGCGCAATCGCTGGGAGTGTCCGAAGCCGAGTGGGTCGCGGCCGAATGCAGCGGCCTGAAGGCCACCGCCCTGCACGGCACGCCCCAGGAGATCTTCCGCGAACTGGGCACGCTGGGCCCGGTCATGGCGCTGACGCGCAACGACTGGTGTGTGCACGAGCGTCACGGCGTGTATGAGGACATCCAGGCCGACGGTCCGGTAGGCCTGGTGCTGGGGCCGGACATCGATCTGCGTGTTTTCTTCACGGCCTGGAAGTCGGCCTGGGCGGTCGAGCAGGACGGCCGCCACAGCCTGCAGTTCTTCGACGGCGCGGGCGTGGCGGTGCACAAGGTCTACCGCACCGACGCCACCGATGCCGCCGCCTACGATGCCCTGGTCGCCAAGTTCGCGGGCGAGGCGCAATGGCCCGAGACCCAGCCCTATGCGCCCGCCGCCGACGCCGACCGGGTCGAGGACGGCGCGCAATGGCGCGAGGCCTGGCTGGGCATGCAGGACACGCACGAATTCTTCCCCCTGCTGCGCAAGTTCAAGGTGTCGCGCCTGGCCGCCCTGGCGGCCGCGGGCGAGGACCTGGCGCAGCAGGTGCCGGCCGATGCCGTCGAACGCATGCTGGAATCCGCGGCGCAGTCCGGGCTGTCCATCATGTGCTTCGTGGGCAACCGCGGCATGATCCAGATCCATACCGGCCCGGTGCAGCAATTGCGCCGCACCGGCCCCTGGTACAACGTGCTGGACCCCAAGTTCAACCTGCACCTGGACACGACCGCCATCGCGTCCGCCTGGGTGGTGAACAAGCCGACCACGGACGGCTGGGTCACCTCGCTGGAGCTGTATTCCGCCACCGGCGACCTGATCGCGCAGTTCTTCGGCGAGCGCAAGCCCGGCAAGCCGGAGCTGGCGCAATGGCGCGAACTGATGATCAGCCTGTGCAGCGTGCCGCTGGCCGCCTGAGCCCATAAGGACGTAGCGATGAAAAAATGGTTGGCAATGGCGGCGGGCTGGGCAATCGCGCTCGGCGCGTACGCGGCGCCGCCCGCCCGGGTGGTGACCCTGGGCGGCACCGTGACCGAGATCGTGTATCAGCTGGGGCAGGGCGACAAGCTGGTGGGAGACGATCTCTCCAGCCTCTATCCCGAGGCCGCGACCAAGCTGCCGCGCGTCGGCTACTACCGTTCGGTACCGGTGGAAGGCGTCTTGTCGCTCAAGCCCGATCTGGTGCTGGCTTCCGAGCAGGCCGGGCCGCCGGACGCGCTCAAGCGCCTGGCGGATGTCGGCGTGCGCGTCGTCACCGTGTCGGACGCGCCGTCGGTGGATTCGCTCAAGTCACGCATCCGCGGCATTGCCGATGCGCTGGGCGTGGCGCCGGCGGGCGAACGCATGGTGGAAGACGTCACGCGCGAGCTCGCGCGCGCCGAGGCGGTACCCGCGACGCGCGCGCGGGCGCTGCTGCTGATCAATCGCACAGGCTCGCCGCAAGGCGCCGGCCGCGACACCGCCGCCAACGAAGTCATGCATCTGGCGGGGCTGGTGAACGTGCTGCAAGACCAGCATGGCTACAAGCCCTTGTCGGCCGAGGCCATGGGGGCGCTGGCGCCCGACCTGATCATCGTGACGCAGGCATCGCTGGACGCCGGCGGCGGCATGGACGCCTTCCTGCGCATGCCTGGCATCGCATCCACCCAGGCGGCCGCGAAGCGGCGCGTCGTCGTGATGGACGACCTGCTCATCCTGGGCATGGGACCGCGCCTGCCGCTGGCGCTGACCCAGCTCAAGCAGGAGGTTGCGCATGTCATGGCGCGTTAGCGCGCCGCTGGCGTTGGGCCTGCTGGCAGCGGCCCTGATGCTGGCCGTGGTGGCCGCCACCGCCAACGGCGCGGTGGCGATCCCCTTGCGCGAGCTGCCGTCCCTGCTGTGGGGCGCGCCCACGCCGGAGACTGCCCTGTGGCGCAATGTGCTGATCGACATCCGCTTGCCGCGCGTGCTGTTCGCGCTGGTGGCGGGCGCGGGCCTGGCGGTGTCCGGCGCGGCCATGCAGGCGCTGTTCCGCAATCCGCTGGCCGAACCCGGCCTGATCGGCATCTCGGCGGGCGGCGCGCTGGGGGCGGTGGCCGCCATCGTGCTGACGTCCGGCGGCTTCTGGATCACCGCGCCTGCCGCCTTCGCCGGCAGCCTGCTGGCCACGCTTTGCGCCTACGCGGTGGGCCGGCGCGTGCCGGGCGTGGCGGGCCTGTTGCTGGCAGGCGTGGCCATCACGGCCATGGCGTTCAGCCTGATCGGTCTGTTCACCTTCGTCGCCACCGACGCGCAGCTGCGCGACCTGACGTTCTGGAACATGGGCAGCCTGGGCGGCGCGAACTGGAAGGTGCTGGCCTTCCTGGGACCCTGGGTGCTGCTGGTAAGCCTGTGGCTGATGAGCCAGTGGCGCGTCATGAACGCGCTGCTGCTGGGCGAGCGCGAGGCCCAGCATTTGGGCTACACGCTCAAGCGCGTGCGGGCCAGGCTGGTGCTGGCCAGCGCGCTCATCGTCGGGCCCCTGGTCGCCGCCACGGGCACCATTGTCTTCGTCGGCCTGGTGGTGCCGCACCTGGTGCGCATGACACTGGGCGCCAATCACCGCTGGCTGCTGCCTGCGACCATCCTGGCCGGCGGCCTGGCGCTGATCCTCGCGGATTGGCTGGCGCGTACCGTGGTGGTGCCGGCGGAGCTGCCTATCGGCCTGGTGACGGGCCTGGTGGGCGGGCCGTTCTTTCTGTGGCTGCTGGCGCGCGGACGGAGGATAGGATGACGCTAACCGCGCAAAACGTGACGGTGAATCGCGGCGCAGCGCGCATTCTCACCGATGTATCGCTGGACATTCGTCCGGGAGAAGTCGTGGGCCTGCTGGGGGCCAACGGCGCCGGCAAATCCACCTTGCTGGGCGTGTTGTCAGCGGAATTGCCTGCCGATGCGGGCCAGCTGAGTCTGGGCGAAACCTCGCTTGCCGCCATGCCGCACCGGCAGCAGGCGCGCCGCCGCGCCGTGCTGCCGCAAAAGCCGGGGCTGACCTTCGACCTGAGCGTGCGCGAGGTGGTCGCCATGGGCGCCTATCCGTTCCCGGAGTTGGCGCCATCCGTGGTGGACGCGCTGGTGACGCAAACGCTGGGCGAGGCCGACGCCGCGCATCTTGCCGGGCGGCGCTATCCCGAGCTGTCCGGCGGCGAACAGCAGCGCGTCCAGTTCGCCCGCGTACTGGTTCAATGCCATGCCGCGCGCGAACGCGACGAGCCGCGCTACCTCTTGCTGGACGAACCCACCGCCAGCCTGGATCCCAAGCACCAGGGCGACCTGCTGCGGCGCTCCTGGGAGCTGGCCCATGCCGGCAATACGGGTGTACTGGTGATCCTGCACGACATGAATCTGGCCGCCCGCTGGTGCGACCGCCTGCTGCTGCTCAGCGGCGGACGCGGCATCGCCCAGGGGACGCCGGCAGAGGTCCTGACGCCGGCCAATCTGTATCTGGCCTACGGTATCGACGCGCAGGTGATCGCGCATCCCCTGCAGGCCGGCCGCCTGCTGGTGCTGATGGCGTGACTCGGGCTGCGGGGCCGGTAAAATAGGCGTTACGCTGGTATTCGCCTTTTTCAACATTTACCCAACAGGACCCCGTGTCATGCCTACTTTTGACGTCGTCTCCGAAGTCGACAAACACGAACTCTCCAACGCTGTCGATCAAGCCAACCGCGAACTGGCCACCCGCTTCGATTTCAAGGGCACCGACGCCAAGTTCGAGCTCGACGAATTTGTCGTGACCCAGGTCGCTTCCAGCGCCTTCCAGCTCAAGCAGATGCTGGACATCCTGCGCGGCCGCCTGTCGGCCCGCGGCATCGATGTGCGCTGCCTGGACGTGGCCGATCCCCTTGAAAACCTGGGTGGCGCCCGCCAGAAGGTCACCATCAAGCAAGGCATCGAGCAGCCGGTGGCCAAGAAGCTCATCGCCGCCATCAAGAACGCCAAGCTCAAGGTGGAATCGCAGATCAACGGCGACAAGCTGCGCATCAGCGGCAAGAAGCGCGACGACCTGCAGACCGCCATCGCGCTGCTGAAGAAGACCGACGTCGACCTGCCGCTGCAGTTCGAAAACTTCCGCGACTGATCCGCCCCGCGCCAGGGTGCCGCGCACCCTGCGGACCTGGAGGGGCCATGGGACATTCCAACGAGTTGCAGCTGGTCGTCGAACTGGTGCGCGCCGGCGGCATGTCCGCCGCCGCCCGCGAGCTGGGCGTCACGCCGGCCGCGGTCAGCAAGCGGCTGGCCCAGATCGAGGCGCGGCTGGGCGTGCGGCTGGTCAATCGCAGCACGCGACGCCTGAGCCTGACCGCGGAAGGCGAGGTCTACCTGGAGAACGCCCGCCGCATCCTGGGCGAGATCGAAGACCTGGACCAGTTGATCGCCAGCCGCCAGGACAGTCCGCGCGGCCTGCTCAAGATCAACGCGCCGCTGGGTTTCGGCCGCAGCTACATCGCGCCCGCGATTGCGGAGTTCGCTCGGAAATATCCCGAGGTGTCGCTGCAATTGCAGCTGACCGACAGCCCGGCCGACTTCGTGCAGGACGCCGTCGATGTGGCCGTGCGCTTCGGCGACCTGCCCGACACCCGCCTCATCGCCCGCAAGATCGCGCCTAACCGGCGCCTGGTCTGCGCGTCGCCGGGCTACCTGAAGGCCCACGGAGTGCCTGCCACGCCGCACGACCTGGCGCGGCACCAGTGCATCGTGCTGCGGCAGAATGAAGCCGCGTACGGCCTGTGGCGTTTCACCAAGGGACGCCGCAGCGAGACCGTGAAGGTGCGCGGCAACCTCAGCAGCAATGACGGGGAAGTGACGCTGACCTGGGGCCTGGCCGGCCTGGGCATCCTGCAGCGCGCCGAATGGGATCTGGCGCGCTATCTGCGCAGCGGCAGGCTGGTGCAGGTGCTGGAAGACTACGCCTTGCCGCAAGCCGACATCTACGCTGTCTTTCCGGAACGGCACCACCTGTCGGCCAAGGTGCGCGTGTTCGTGGACTTCCTGGTGGCGTATTTCCGCAAGGGCGCGGAAGACCAGTGGTGAACCCGGGCCGCGCTCAGGCCGTCCACAGGTGCTGCGCCGCGTATGCGCGCCAAGGCCGCCAGGTTTCGGCGCGGGCCAGCAATTGAGCCGGGGTATAGGTCCGCGCTTCCAGTCTTTCGAGTCCGCGGATCAGGCCGATGTCGGCGGACGGAAACGCGTCCGGCTCGCGCAACTGGCGCAGCGCGATGTATTGCGCCGTCCATTCGCCCACGCCGCGTATCGTGCGCAGCCGGCGCACTGCGTCTTCCAGGCCGCCGGCGGCATCGAACAGATGCTTGTCCGCCACTGCCGCCGCGGCGACCGCCGACAAGGTGGCCGCGCGGCTGCGCGGCATGCCCAGCGACGCAAGCTCCGCCGGCGCCACGGCTTCAGGCAAGGGGAACACATGCGTCAGCGCGCCTTCGGGACGGGTCATGGCGGCGCCGTGCGCGGCCACCAGCTTGCCGGCCAGGCGTATGGCCGCAGCCACCGTGATCTGCTGCCCGAGCACGGCGCGCATGGCCAGCTCGAAGCCGTCCCAGGCGCCAGGCACGCGCAGGCCGGGCCGCGCGCGGATCAGTTCGGTCATGACGGGATCGCTGGCGAACTGCGCGGCGATGGCGACCGGATCGCTGGCCAGATCGAAGACGCGGCGCAGGCGCGCGATGATGGCCGGCAGCGCTTGCAGCCGGGGAAAGCGCACCGTGGCCTCGAGCGCATCGCCGCGGCCCGGGCGCACCGTCACCGTGCCCTGGCAGCCGTCCAGCAGGACAGTGCGCGCATAGCTGTCGTCCGTGACGTGTTCGATGCCGGGAATCGCGCGCAGCCGCAGGAAAGCCAGCATGGCGTCCCAGTCGTAGGGCGGGCGGTAGCGCATCAGCAACTTGATCTCGCCCTCCTGCGCCGCGGAAACTTCCGGCTTGCCGGAGCGCCGCAGTTCGCCCGGGGCGCGCGCGAACAGGTCATGGAAGATCTCGTTGAAGCGGCGGATGCTGCCAAAGCCCGACGCGAAAGCGATCTCCGCCATCGGCAGCCGGGTTTCGTGGATCAGCTGCTTGGCCAGCAGCACGCGCCGCGTCTGGGCCACGGCCACGGGCGAGGCGCCCAGGTGCTGGCGGAACTGGCGCCGCAACTGGCGTTCGCCCACGCCCAGGCGCTGCGCCAGCGCGTCCACCCCGTCCTCGTCCAGCGCGCCCAGTTCGATCAGTTGCAGCGCGCGCGCCACGCTGTCGGGCAGTTCATGCCCGGGTCCGACTTCCGGCGCGGTCTCGGGTCGGCAGCGCAGGCAGGGGTGATAGCCGGCTTCCTGCGCCGCCGCCGCGGTGGCGTAGAACGTGACGTTCTTCGACAATGGCGTGCGCGCGGGGCAGACCGGGCGGCAATAGATGCGCGTGGTCTTCACTGCCGTGAAGAAGCGGCCGTCGTAACGGGAGTCGCGCACTTGGATGGCGCTGTAGCAGGCGTCGTGGTTCAGGTCCATGGAATCATGCTAACGCCGGGGCGGGCGTCGGATCTAGCGGTTTTCGGACAGTGTTGTGGATGCGGCATTCCTGTCCGAAAACCGCCAGCGCATGGCTCGCTCCCCCGCCTATATTGTTTGCGTCGATCATCGCAGGAGGCCATTCCATGCCAGCCCGTACCCAGACATTTCTGCTTGAACGCGTACCCACGCCCATCGGCCTGATGCTGGTCCTGAGCGACGAGCAGCGGCGCCTGCGGGCGGTCGACTGGGAAGACTACGAAGCGCGCATGCATCTGTTGCTGCGCAGGCAGTACCGCCATCAGAACGTGGCGCTGCGCGATGCGGCCCAGGCCTCGCCCGCGCGGCGCGCGCTGCTGGATTACTTCGACGGCGACGTGCGCGCCATCGACGCGCTGGATGTGGCCACGGGCGGCACGGACTTCCAGCGGGAAGTGTGGCGGGCGTTGCGCGAAGTGTCGGGCGGCCAGTCGATCAGCTATGGCGCGCTGGCGCATCGCATTGCGCGTCCCGCAGCCGTGCGAGCGGTGGGCGCGGCCAATGGGGCGAATCCCATAGGCATCGTCGTGCCTTGCCACCGCATCGTGGGCGCTGACGCCGCCCTGACCGGTTACGGCGGCGGACTGCACCGCAAGCGCTGGCTGCTGGATCACGAGCAGAGATGGCTTGAAAATTCTTGTGACAGGGTTGAATAGATTTGTAGCTTGTTAAGCATCTGATGGGCATATCATGCGTCCCCTTCAGAGCAACCCGCAACAGGAAACAAAGATGTTTATGCCGCGCCCCTTGCGCATGTCCGCAGTTCTGGCCGTCACGCTGGCGCTCGCCGCGTGCGGCGACGATAGCGCCAAGAAGGAAGCGAAAGCGCCCGAGGCGGCCACCGCCCAGGCCGAGATCACCAAGTACAACCAGTACGTCGACACCGCCAACAGCATTTCCACGACTTTCGAGCAGGCGCTGGAACGCTACGAGGCCTATGCCGTCCCGGCGCTGAAGGAAGGCAAGCCGCTCAAGGATTTTGTCATCAGCAATGATTCGACGATCCAGCGCACCAAGGAGAAGCTCGACCGCGCGCTGGCGATGACGACGCCCATCGCCGAGATCGACGGGCCGGCCAAGGAATTCTCGGATGCGTTGGGCAAGCTGGCGCCGCTGAGCCACGAACTGCAGAACTATGCCGCAGCCAAGACCTTCCTGTCCGACAACGGCGCGCTGGCGCGCGAGAAGAGTCCGGCCTATGTCGCGGCGCTGACCGAAGTCGTGAAGGCGGAGAACGGCTTCTACCGCGGCATCTCCATCAAGGACACGGCCAACACCAAGGAAGCCTTCGAGAAAGCCAAGAAGGACACGGTCGCCTACTACCGCGCCGGCATGGTCTATTACGGCAAGGCCACGATGGACAAGGCCTCGGGCGTGTTTGAGGGCAAGGGCCTGGGCGCCGACCAGGACGCGTTCAAGCAGGAGCTGGACAAGATGAACGAAATGGCGCTGGGCTTCGACAAGAAGACGCGTGAAGCCGACGCCAAGGGCTGCTCCGGCATGATGATGAACGTCAACGGCTTCCTGGCCTCCGGCCGCAAGATCCTGGAACACACCAACAATGGCCGCTACAAGGAAGACGCCGCGCGCACCGGCGCGTTCAAGATGATGCGTCCCACCATCGAAGACGACGCCAACAGCCTGCGCCAGAACTTCAACAACCTGATCTCCGACCTGAACATCGGCCGCTGCTGATCGCAGCGCGCCCGCGGCTGGTTCATGGCCGCAACCTGACACAGCGCCCCATGCGGGCGCTTTTTTTTCATGTGCGTCAGGTTTCTCCGTCTGCCACCTTCAACTCCAGGTAAAAGATGTTGTGAATTCCACGGCGCCCGCAGGCCGCGGGCCTCAGTACAGTGCCGACAGCATCTCACCAGCAAGGAGCCCAGTCGGCACATGAAGACCTATCGCATCGCAACCATCCCCGGCGACGGCATCGGCAAGGAAGTAATACCCGCCGGACAGCGCATCATGCAGGAACTGGCCCGGGACGGCGGCCTGAGTTTCGAGTTCGAGGATTTCGACTGGGGCGGCGACTACTACCGCAAGCACGGCGTGATGATGCCGGCCGACGGCCTGGATGCGCTGCGCGGCAAGGACGCCATCCTGTTCGGTTCTGCCGGCGATCCGCACATCCCCGACCACATCACACTGTGGGGCTTGCGGCTGAAGATCTGCCAGGGCTTCGACCAGTACGCCAATGTGCGTCCGACGCGCATCCTGCCGGGCATCGACGCGCCGCTCAAGCGCTGCGCGCCGGGACAGCTGGATTGGGTCATCGTGCGCGAGAACTCCGAAGGCGAATACTCCGGCGTGGGCGGCCGGGTCCACCAGGGCCATCCGCTGGAAGCCGCGACCGACGTGTCCATCATGACCCGCGCGGGCGTCGAACGCATTCTGCGCTTCGCCTTCAAGCTGGCGCAATCCCGTCCGCGCAAGTTGCTGACGGTAGTCACCAAGTCCAATGCGCAGCGCCACGCCATGGTCATGTGGGATGAGATCGCCATGGAGGTGAGCCGCGAGTTTCCGGACGTGACCTGGGACAAGGAACTGGTCGACGCGGCCACCGCCCGCATGGTGAACCGCCCCGCCTCGCTGGACACCATCGTCGCCACCAACCTGCACGCCGACATCCTGAGCGACCTGGCGGCGGCGCTGGCCGGCAGCCTGGGTATCGCGCCCACCGGCAACATCGACCCGGAACGCCGCTATCCCTCCATGTTCGAACCCATCCACGGATCGGCTTTCGACATCATGGGCAAGGGCCTGGCGAACCCGGTCGGCACCTTCTGGTCCGTGGTCATGCTGCTGGAGCACCTGGGCGAAACGCAGGCCGCCGCTCGGCTGATGCAGGCGATCGAAAGCGTGACTGCCGATCCTTCTCTGCACACGGGCGACCTGGGCGGAGCCGCCACCACGGAGCAAGTCACGGCGGCCGTGTGCGCGAAGCTGGCGGCTGCGGACAGGGCCAAGGCCGCATAGGCGAAGCAAACCCGAAGCGGGATCGGGGCGCAAGACCCCAGGCCCGCTGCGGGATCCACGAGAACAAGCGAATTCCATTCGTACCGAGGAGACAAGCATGCACAAGAGAACGAACCCTGCGCGCATCCTGGCGCTGGCCTGCCTGGCGGGCCTGTCCTTCGCCGGCGGCGCGCAGGCGCAGGGCTATCCGGCCCGGCCCGTGAACCTGGTCGTGCCGTTTCCGGCCGGCGGCACCACCGACGTGCTGGCGCGCGCGCTGGGCCAGGAGCTGGCCAAGAGCCTGGGCCAGCCGGTGGTGGTGGAGAACAAGCCAGGCGCGGGCTCGACCCTGGGCGCGGACTACGTGGCCAAGGCCGCGCCCGACGGCTACACGCTGCTGATGGGCGCCGTGCACCACACCATCGCGACCAGCGTCTACAAGAGCCTGCATTACGACTTCCAGAAGGATTTCGCGCCGGTGACCACGGTGGCCTTGGTGCCCAACGTGCTGGTGGTCAATCCCAAGCTGCCGGCGCAGGACGTGAAGTCCTTGCTGAAGCTGGCGCAAGGCCAGCCGGGCAAGCTGACCTATGGCTCGAACGGCATGGGCACGGGGCAACACCTGATTGGCGCGCAGTTCGAAAAGGAAGGGCATGTGCAGTTGCTGCACGTGCCCTACAAGGGCAGCGGGCCGCTCACCACCGACCTGCTGGGCGGCCAGATCGACATGTCCTTCGACACGGTGACGCCGGTGCTGGCACACATCCAGAGCGGCAAGCTGCGCGCGCTGGCTGTCACCACCAATCAGCGTTCGGCCGCGTTGCCCGATGTGCCGACCATGGAGGAGGCCGGTCTGAAGCCCTTCAACATGGGGACCTGGTTTGGCGTGCTGGCGCCGGCGGCCACGCCTGCGGACGTGGTCGGGCGCCTGAATGCCGAGATGGTCAAGATCATCCGTTCGCCCGACTTCTCGCGGCGGATGGCCGAGATCGGCGCTGTGCCTATCGGCGATACGCCAGCCGAGATGAAGGCGCGCATCGGCACGGATACCGAGAACTACGCCAAGCTGGTCAAGGACGCCAAGGTCGCGATCAACTGAGCGCGGCGTTCGTTCAGGCGCGGATCCAGCCGCGCGCGATCGGCAGGGCCAGGACCTTGCGGTACAGCCCCTGCGTCAGGCCCGTTAGCGGTTCGCCGCAGCGGCGCCACGCCATTGCGGTCAGCGCGGCGGCCACCGGCGCCAGCAGGAGTCCGCCCAGGATGTCCAGCGGGAAATGCACGCCCAGGTAGACGCGGGAAGCGCCCACCAGCACGGCCGCGGCCAGCGCCAGCCAGCCCCAGCCGGCCCAGCGCCGGTCATAGATCAGCGCGAACGCCAGCGTGGCGATGATGATGGTGTGGTTGCTGGGAAACGACGACGTCGCCTTGTGCGGGAAGAAGGCGTGTCCCAGGCCGATGACGAAGGGCCGCGCATGCGGCCACAGCGCGCCGCACAGGTAGCTTGCGAACAACGCCACGGCGATGCTCGCCAGCGCCTTCAGCGCGACCTCGCGCTGCGGCCGGCCGCCCCACAGCCACAGGGCGGCCAACACGACCGGCACCAGCAGGATCAGCCGGTTCGCCACCAGCATGGCGGCGTGGATCTGCCAAACCGGAGTGGCCGGGTCGGCGTTGATCGAGAGAAAAAGGGACTGGTTGAGGCTTTCAAGGGAATTCATGACTTGTCATCGCGGCGTAATGAAACGATTGCCGCGATGGTAATGATCCCAGCCGTCAGTCCGCTTACAAAAGGCCGCGGACTGAACTGACCCCCGAAAGTTGGACGTAGATCCAACCTTTGGGGGTTTTTGCATGACGAAGTACGACGAGCAGTTCAAGCTCAAGGCGGTTAGGAAGTAT
>NZ_QWFB01000031.1:0-361368 GCF_003576205.1 Achromobacter sp. K91
AGATGTGTATAAGAGACAACGCCCCAAGCGTCTTAAGAACCAGCAGCATCCCGCACAAACCACGCCGCCATCAAGGCAACCGATACCGCTCTTCCCGATAAGCCCAACTAGCCCACAAAGCATGCGCCAAAGCCTCTTCCGAGAGCCGAGGATCCAAAGGTTCCACCGGCGCATAAACCTCATCCCGCCCCACAGGCGCAGCCTCATACCTGAACTGCCGCGGCGCCTTCGAAGGCTCCAGCACCAGCAGCTGATCCCCCCGCAAATACCCGAAATTATCCGCGTACTGCATCATCGCCCGATCAGGATCCCGCTGCGTCAGGTCCACGCCCAGCATCGGATTCACGTTGTCCAGGCCCATCAAGGACAGCATGGTAGGCGCCATATCGATCTGGCTGACCAACCGTTCATCCTGCCGAGGCGCAATCCCCGCCCCCAGAATCAGCGCAGGAATCTGGAAATGCCGCACCGGCACCGGAATGGAACCGTAAACACGCGAATCGTGATCAGCAATCACCAGGAACACCGTGTTGTCCCAGTACGGCGCCTTGCGCGCCTTGTCGAAGAACTGCCCAAGCGCCCAGTCCGCATAGCGCACAGTGTTATCCACCGTCGCCGGATCGCCCACCGGCTTGATGCGCCCTTCCGGATACTCCCACGGCGAATGGTTCGTCACCGAGAATGCCAGCGTGAACACCGGCTTGTCGCCATCCGCGCGCAGCAGCCGGTCCACCTGATTGAACATGTCCTCGTCCGACGCTCCCCACGACCCCTCGAACACCGGATTCACGAACTTGGGACGATCCACTATTTCATCGAAACCGTTGCCCAGGAAAAAGGCCCGCATATTGTCAAAGTGCGACTCGCCCCCGTACACGAAACGCGAATGGTAGCCATGCTTGCCCAACACCTGCGCCAGCGTGAAGAAACCCGTCTGCGAACGCGGCAGCTTCACCACCGCGTCGGCCACGCTGGGCAGGAACCCCGCCGTCACCGCCTCGATGCCCCGCACCGAACGCGTGCCCGTCGCATAGGCACGGTGGAACATCCAGCCTTCCTTGCCCAGCCGGTCGATATTGGGCGTCAGGTCACGCCCGCCCAGGCTGCCCACATACTGCGCGCCCAGGCTTTCCTGCAGGATGATGACCAGATTCAGCGGCTTGTCCCGGCGCACCGTCGCCTTCTGCTCATGCAGGCTGGGATAGCGCGCATCCAGCGGCGCCCCCGTCAGTCCCGCCTTCTCACGCACAATGGCATTCATTTCGTCCACAGCCATCCTGGGATACATCGCGGCCGAGGAACGCTCATCGCGCATGCGGTAGGCGGCATCGAACACGCTATACAGCGAATTCAGCGCCAGCGCGTTGACCATGGCGTCCGAACTGTAGGCAACCTTGGCCGGATTGATCGGACGATGCTCCAGCGTGCCGCGCGCGCCCAGGAACACCAGCGCCAGGATCACGAATGAAGCCACCGGCCGTTTCCACCACGACATGAAGGGATCGCGCGTGCGGGTCGGAAACAGGCGGACCGACAGCCAGGCCGCCAGCACCAGCACCACAAAGGCCGCCAGCAGCACGCCCTTGTAGCCCTGCCACAGCATCGAACCGACTTCCTTCGGATTGAGCAGATAGATGAAATAAAGCCGGTTTGGCCGCGTATCGTATTCCGCGATGAACTGGGGCGTGGAAACCTCCAGCAGCACGAACAGCATCCACCAGGCGCGGAACCACCAGGCGGTGATGCGGGCGGCCAGCGGCCGATGCCCGAACCAGGGCGAAAACACCGCCGGCAGCGCGATCACCATGGACATCAGGCAGACGTCGATGCGCAGGCCGCCCAGCAGCAGCGGCCCCAGCCCCCCTGCCGCCTCCACCCGGTCCCACATCCAGAAGGCCAGCCCCAGCCGCGACAGCGTCAGCAGCGCCAGGACCGCAATGATGAACCGCAGAGTCAGACGGCGCATGCGAGCACCTCCCCCTGGCGCCGCAACGCCTGCTCAGATGAAAGAATGCCGCTGTATATGCCGAGCAGAGCCATGCCGCCTCGTGGTTCGAAATTGGAAAACGCGCAAAGGTTAACGCGGTTTGGGACGATCCCGCGGCCGCTCTTACTGGGCGCGCCGCAGCCGCTCGCGGCTGTTGCTCAGATGCGTGCGCATGGCTGCGCGCGCGGCCTCCGCGTCCTGGCGCTGGATCGCACTGTAGATGTCTTCGTGCTCGAGGTTCACACGCGCCAGGTAGGCGGCGCGGTCCTCGTGTGCGAACTTCGCCGAATTGATCCGCGTGCGTGGAATGATGGCCGAACCCAGATGCGACATCAGATCCGCGAAATAGCGGTTGTCCGTGGCTTGCGCGACCAGCAGATGGAACTGGAAGTCCGGCGTGACGGTGTCCCCGTCGTTTTCCAGCGCGCTCTTGAAGGCCTCCAGCGCGCGCCGCATCTCATGCAACTGCTCCGGGCTGCGCCTGGCCGCAGCCAGGCCGGCAGCCTCGCTTTCCAGGCAGATGCGCAGCTCCAACAGCACCAGCACATCGCGCACCGTGGCGATGTCGGCAGGATCCACGCGGAAATCCCCGCCGCCGCTGGGCTCCAGCGCATATGTCCCCACGCCGTGATGCGTCTCTACCAGGCCCGAAGCCTGCAGTCGCGACAGGGCTTCGCGCACCACCGTACGGCTGACGCCGAACTGGCGCATGATCTCGGATTCCGTCGGCAATTTTTCGCCGGGCCGGATGTCCCCGCCACGGATGCGTTCCGTGATGCTCTCGACCAGCCCCTGAGCCAGGTTCCGGGGACGACGCCGCGGCGTGACGGGAGTATCGGCGGGAACATTCATTGGCTAGGATCCGAAAACAGTTGAGCGCGGCCGGGGACCGAGCGTCGCCGCTCATTGTACTTTGGGCCGGTATCGAGTCCGCGCGCCAGAATGGCGCCGGCGACGCGCAGCATGCCGCCGTTTCGCCCGGAGCAACCGTCCCGGGAGTCCCACGGCTAATGGTTCAAGCCCGAGACGGCCGGACGCGCAACGATGAGGGGATAGAAAAACAGGGCCGCCAGGAACCACATCAAGGTAGCGGACCAGAGCGTCTGACTGAGAAAATGGGCGCCCTGCAAGATACGCACCGTGGAAAAACCCACTCCTCCCGCGATACCCGCTGCCAGCCCCCACCAGCGCCATGCCGGACGCCCCAGCGCCCAGCCCAGGAAATACAGGGTCAACATCGAATAGCCCGCGCCCGCATGACCGCTGGGCAAAGCGCCGCCCCCTCCTGCCCGCACCCAGGTCCACCAGTACGACGGATAAGGGGTGTAGCCGCCCAGGGAGTCCAGATCATAGGGACGGGGCAGCGTCGTGTAGTGCTTCAGTTGGTTCACCAGCACCTGCCCGGTCAGGCAAGTTGCCGCCAGCACCAGCGCCGGTCCGCGCCACGGCCGCCAGGCCGGAATGCGATAGCTTGCCGCCGCCACGCCCACCGCGGCCAGTCCTATCCCGATAGGCAGGGCCAACACCATGCGATGCCCGATCAGATCCAGCCAACGGTTCAGACGCAGCGGAAAATCGTCCAGCGCCGGATCGAACAGCGCTCGGGCGATGCGCATATCCAATCCTGAGACATTGGCCCACCAAGCCAGGCAGGCCAGCGCAAGCGTGATCGCAAAAACATGGATCGACAGATACGATGCCGGCGTCGGCTTGCGCAACGCGGGCGGCGATAAAGGCGGCATGGTGGCGACAGAATGTCCGTCAGGCAAACGGGCAGCTTAGGCCGCCGACAGTCAAACTTTCGTCAAATTTGACCTTGCGCCCCGCCGGCCGCCGCCATCGCATGCCCCTCAGCGGCCTCAAAACGCAGCGTGAAGCAGGTGCCGCGCTGCTCGCCCTGGCGCGAAGAATCGACCGTCAGCGACCAGCCCTGCATATCGCAGACGCGCTTGGCGATCGCCAGTCCCAGACCGCGCGCCGTCTCGTCGGGGCCGCCCGCGCCCGAATCCCGCATGCGGCCGCTGTAATAGCGGCGGAACAGGAAGGGCAGATCGTCGGCGGCAATGCCTTTGCCATCGTCGCGCAGCTCCAGCGCGCCGTCGGCCGCCATGCTGGCGGTCAGCGTCGCGGGCGCGGCGTGTTCCACCGCGTTGCGGATCAGGTTGCGCAACACGGTCAACAAGGCATAGCGATCCAGCATGCGAACCTGACCGGCGGCGATCCGGTTTTCGAAACCGAGCCCGGTCAACCCCGCCTGGGTTTCGTACCCGCGCCAGGCGTTGTCCATGCATTCTCCGAGATCGACGGACTCCGCCGGGCGCAGTTCGTCCCGCGCCATGGAGCGTGCGCTCTCCAGCGACACGATCACATCGTCCACGTTGTCCACCACGCGAGTCAGCCGCTGGCGTTGGTCCGGAGTCAATACCTGGGTCAGCAGCATCAACTCGCTGTCCGAGCGGATCGCGGCCAAGGGCGTGCGCACCTCGTGGCTGAGATTGCCCGCGAATTCGCGCTCGCGCGCAATCGACCTGTCCACCTGGTTCTGCACCCGGTTGAAGGCCTCTATCAGCCGGCCCGCCTCGTCGTCGCGCGTCACTGCCATATCGGGCGACCCCGGCGCCCAGGTGGCCAGCCGGTCGGTCAGGTCCAGCAACGGACTGACCGCGATGGCCGCCACGCGCCGTGACAACGCATAGGCGCCCACCACGCAAATGGCGCCCACGCCCAGCACGATCAGGCCGAAGTCATGCACCCGCCCTTCGTTCTCGGTGGCGTCGTACAGCAGGTACACCTTGGCCCGTCCTGTTTCGGCCACCATCACGTGCCAGGTGTAGGCGCCTGGCTCCACCAGATGCAGGCCGCTATCCAGAGACTCGATTTCCGGCGGCATGTCGGCGGGCCGATTGCCGTCCAAGCTGACCCAGGCGCGCATCGAACCGCCCAGTTCGCGCACACCTTCGCGCGGCAGGAAACCGTCGCTGACCCGGGCGTGCTGCACCAGCCGGTCCATTTCGGTGTTGAGGATGTCGTTGACCAGATCATCTTCCATCTGATCGAAGGTCAGGTAGGCCAGCAGGGCCAGCGCCGTCACGAACAACGCCACGGTTCCGGTCAACGCCCAGACCACGCGCTGGGTCAGCGTACCCCCCGCGGACGCCGACGAAATGCCGCTCATCTTGTCGCCCCGGCTTCCAGCGTCAGGCGCCAGCCGGTGCCGTGGATGGTTTCGATACCGTCGAAACCGGCATCGGCCAGCGCACGCCGCAACAAGTGCACCTGGCTGCGCAAAGCATCGGACGAAGGCGGCTCGTTGCCCCACAGCGTGGACTCCAGCTCCTCGCGCGACACCACCCTGCCGGGATCGCGCAGCAGCGCCTCGATGATGAGGCTGGCCTTGCGTGTGAGGTGCACGGGGCTGCCGTTGACCGACACCGCACGGTTGCGGGTATCGTAGGACAGGGGGCCAAAGGCCCGCACCGAGTCCACTGTCGCGCCCTTGGCGCGCTGGATAAGCGCCACCAGGCGCGCTTCCACTTCCAGCAGCGCGAAAGGCTTGGTCAGGTAGTCGTCCGCGCCATGCGAGAACCCGGCCAGCTTGTCTTCCAGGCTGTCGCGCGCCGTCAGCATCAGCACCGGAACATCCGCGCGCATGTCGTTTCGCAGCGTGTGCAGCACTGCGTTTCCGTCCATGCCCGGCAGGCCGATATCCAGGATCAGGGCGTCGAAGCGCTGCTCCTTCAGCCGCTCCAGCGCGGCCGGCCCCGAGTAGGCGGCATCGGGCAGAAAGCCGCGCGCTTCCAGGAAGGTGTACAGATTGCCCGAGATGACCGGATCATCCTCGACGATCAATACCCTGTAATTCGCGCCCGCCGCGGGACTGGTTGCCATGGTTGCGATTCCCTTTCGTGCGCGCCACCTCAGGCCCGCAGTACCTTGCCCGGATTCATCAGACCTTGCGGGTCCAACGCTCGCTTTATTCTGCGCATCAGATCCAGTTCGATGGCGCTCTTGTAGCGCGGCAGTTCGTCGATCTTGAGCTGCCCGACGCCATGTTCCGCGCTGATCGAACCATGGTGCGCGTGCACGCTGTCGTGCACCACGCCGTAGATGTCGCCTTGCAGCGCCAGCAGTTCGGTCTCGGTCTGCCCCGGCGCATGGGCCACGTTGTAGTGCAGATTGCCGTCGCCCAGGTGCCCGAAGATCACATGGCGCACGCCAGGAAATCGCGCCTGCAGCAAGGCGTTGGTCTTGTGCACGAAGCCGGCGATGGCCGAGATCGGGATCGACACGTCATGCTTGACCGACTTGCCCAGCTCCGCTTCGGCCAGCGGAATACTTTCACGCAAGTGCCACAGCGCCTTGCTTTGCGCCACATTCGCGGCAATGGCTGCATCGTTCACGAGCCCGCTTTCGATGGCCTCGCCTAATACGGTCTCGAAGCGTTCGCGCGCGTGCGCCTCGCTTTCGCTGTCGGACAGCTCAAGCAGGGCGAACCATGGCGATGCGGCGGAATCTCCCTCGAAGGGCAGGCGCTGCTGCGGGAATAGTCGAACGACCGACTGCAGGCAGGCACCGCTCATCAGTTCAAAGCCGGTCAGCGCCGCGCCAAAGCCCGCCCGGGCGCGCGACAGCAGCTCGACGGCCTGATCGATGCCGTCCAGGGTCAGCAATGCCGTGCATGAAGCCACGGGCCTGGGAAACAGTTTCAGCGTGGCTGCGGTGATGATGCCCAGCGTGCCTTCGCTGCCGATGTACAGGTCGCGCAAATCGTAGCCGGTGTTGTCCTTGCGCAGGCCGCGCAGGCCGTGCCAGATCTCGCCTTCGGCGGTCACGACCTCCAGGCCAAGAGTCAGTTCACGCGTGTTGCCGTAGCGCAGCACCTGGGTGCCGCCGGCATTGGTCGCCAGATTGCCGCCTATGGTGCAGCTGCCTTCGGCGGCCAGGCTCAGCGGAAACAGCCGGCCCGCCGCGGCTGCGGCCTCCTGTACGGCCTGCAGCACGCAGCCCGCTTCCACGGTGATCGTGTCGTTGTCGGTATCCAGTGCGCGCACCGCTGTCAGGCGGGTGGTGGACAGGATCACCGCGCTGCCGGACAGGTCAGGCGTGGCGCCTCCGCACAGGCCCGTGTTGCCGCCTTGCGGCACCACCGGCACCCCATGGGTAGCGCACAGTTTCACGGCCGCCGCCACTTCCCCGGTCGAGCCGGGACGGATAACCGCCATCGCGGCGCCTCGATAACGGCGGCGCCAATCCAGCACATACGTGTCGGCGTCCGTGCCCGTCAGCACGTGGGATGCGCCCAGAAGGGACTGTAGATCGCTCAGCAAGGTCATAGTGCGGCACAAGTAGCGCCTGGGGCGAGCCCAGGCTGGGAGTGTGCGGTCTATTGTAGGGGGTGAGCGCCCGGGTCACAGCACGGCGGGCATGCCGCACCCGCCGGCAGAGCCTTTCAGCCGACGGCCTGATCCAGCCGCGTACCCGTCAGGCCCGAACAATAGGCCCGCGAGGCGATGCGGTTCATGAGAAAAGCGCGGTCGACGCCCGCGGGGCCGGGCATTTCCGACAGCGCGCGGTAGGCGCGGCGCAGGACCTCGCCCCGGGTCGCGCCGCACACCAGCAGCCGCGTGCACGGCAGGCGGCGGTCCACGCAACCATCGATGCGCAGTTCCAGCGCATGGGCGGCGACCGGTTCGCAGTCATGCACGGCCGTGCCCGCATGTGCCTGCGCCTGGGCGTCGATCACGCGGAACACGCCGCTGCGGTCGTCCAGCGCGAAAGCAACGGTGCCCATGCCCTGCCAGCCGCGATCCCGCGCCACGTCGGCGGCGACGGCGCGCAACGCGCTTTCCACGGAAGCCGGCAGATGAGGCGCCGGACACTCGGCGATCAGCACGCGGGCGTCGCGCCATACGCAGCGTTCCCAGGCGCGGCCCGTGGCCAGGCCGCCCGCCTCGGAAACGAACACGTGAATGTCGAGCCGGCGCTCGCGGCCTGCGGCCGGTCCGGCGTGATCCGTGGGCGGGCCCCGCCGGTTTGAGGCGCCCCTGGATGACATGACAGTAGAAACTTTGGCGCCCATGGCCCCTCCCGGTCTTTCTGCTTGCATAGCAAGCGTATCACCTTCGGAGGACGAGCAAGTTTTGTGCCATGCCCAGCCACCAGGGCGAGCACCTGGAATGCGGCCGCCCGCCGCACCGGAACAAGGCGCCAGCGCCCGAGTACGCACCAGATCAGGGCAGGCGTACTGCCACGGCGCAACGGGGAAAAAAGCCCTACTCCGTCTGCCGGATGAAGGGGGAGCGCCAATGGGGGATAATTTCGGTTTAATCTCCTGCCAGCCGCCTTTTAGATACGAGGGTTTACCAGCAGACCCCGGCAGAATGCGCGCTGCAACTCTCATCAAGGAATCGCTGTGGGCGACAACACGCAATTTCCGGGCTCGGTGTTCAAAGCCTATGACATCCGCGGCACCGTGCCCGATCTGATCGACGCACGCTTTGCCCGGGCCTTGGGCGTAGCACTGGCCGCCCGTGCGCGCGACCAGGGCGTACAGACCCTGGTCGTCGGCCGTGATGGCCGCCTGAGCAGCGAAATGCTGTCAATAGCGTTGCAGGAAGGCATGCTGGAAGGCGGCGTGGATACCCTGGACATCGGCATGGTGCCCACCCCGCTGGTCTATTTCGCCGCCAACGTCATGCAGACCGGATCGGGTGTCGCCATCACTGGCAGCCACAATCCGCCCAAATACAACGGCTTCAAGATGATGATGGGCGGCCGCGCGCTCTACGGCGAGGACGTGCAGGCCCTGGCCGCCAGCATGAACGGCCCCGCCAGCGCCCCGGCGGCCCGGCCCGGAGTGCGCCGCCAGCTGGACCTGGTGGCGTCCTACATCGCACGCGTCGCGTCCGGCATCAAGCTGGCGCGGCCCATGAAAATCGCCATCGACTGCGGCAACGGCGTGGCCGGCGCGGTCGCCCCGGCGCTGTTCCGCGCCCTGGGCTGCGAGGTCACCGAGCTGTTCTGCGAAGTGGACGGCACCTTCCCCAACCACCATCCCGATCCCGCCGAACCCAAGAACCTGCAGGACCTGATCAAGTGCGTGGCCGAGACCGACTGCGAACTGGGCCTGGCTTTTGACGGCGACGGCGACCGCCTGGGCGTGGTGACGAAATCGGGCCAGATTGTCTGGCCGGACCGCCAACTGGTGCTGTTCGCCCGCGACGTGCTGGACCGCAATCCGGGCGCCACCATCATCTATGACGTGAAGTGCAGCCGCCACGTGGGCCTGTCGGTCGAAGCCGCCGGCGGCGTGCCGCTGATGTGGAAGACCGGTCATTCGCTGGTGAAGGCGAAGCTGGCCGAGACCGGCGCCCCGCTGGCCGGCGAGATGAGCGGTCACATCTTCTTCAAGGAGCGCTGGTACGGCTTCGATGACGGGCTCTATACTGGCGCGCGCCTCCTCGAGATCGTGTCGCGCGACGCCGATCCCTGCGCCGTGCTGGAAGCCCTGCCGCAAGACGTTTCCACCCCCGAACTGAAGCTGGAAATGGAGGAAGGCCAGCCCTTCACCCTGGTCCAGGCCTTGCAAGACCAAGGCCAATTCCCAGATGCGAACCGCGTGATCACCATTGATGGCGTACGTGCGGAGTATCCCGACGGGTTCGGCTTGGCCCGCCCCTCGAATACCACCCCGGTCGTCGTGCTGCGGTTCGAAGCGCAAACGACTGCGGCGCTGGAGCGCATCCAAGCCGACTTTCGACGTGAGCTGAGCAAGCTCGCCCCGCAAGCCAAACTGCCTTTCTGAATTCCATGTCTCTGTCGAACAGCCCCGCCTGGCAAGCGTTCATCACGGCCACGCGCGCCGCGCCCAAGACCGGCGCCCAATTGCGCATCATCAATGCTCCCGGGCTACGCCTGGACTTGAGCGCGCAGGCGTATTCGCCGGAGCTGGAAAATGCAGAGGCCGCGCTGCTGACACAACAAGGCTTCGAGGCGGCCCGGGCTTGCCTGTTCGACGGCGGCAACGCCAACTGGACAGAGGGGCGCCCCGCCTGGCACACCGCCCTGCGCGCGGCCCAACCACCCGCCAGGGTGGCCAAGGCCGTCCTGACCGAGCGTGAGCGGATGCGCGAATTCGTGCGTCAGGCCGATGCGGCCGGACGCTATGGCTGCGTGTTGCATCTGGGCATAGGTGGCAGCGACTGGGGCCCGCGCCTGGTCACGCGCGCCCTGCGCCACGGCGGCGCGCGGCGTGAAGTGCGTTTCGCGTCCAACGTGGACTCGCATTCGGTCGCGGACGCGATGAGCCGGCTGGACCCGCACGACACCCTGGTCATCGTCGCCTCCAAGTCGTTCACCACCACTGAACCGCTGGCCAATGCCGAGGTCGCCATGAACTGGCTGCGCGATGCCGGCGTGTCGGACCCGATCAAGCAGGTCGTGGCGGTCACCGCCAATGTCGAGGCGGCATTGAACCTGGGCATCCTGCCCGATCACATCTTCCAGATCTGGGATTGGGTGGGCGGACGCTATTCGCTATGGTCCGCGATCAGCCTGCCAGTCGCGCTGGCGCTGGGTAACGACTGCTTTGACCAACTACTAGCGGGCGCCGCCGCCATGGACGAGCATTTCCGTACCGCGCCCATCGAGGAAAACGCACCCGTCCAACTGGCCCTGGCCGGTGTCGTAAATCGCAGCGTGCTGGGCTATGACTCCCTGACAATCACGCCCTACGATTCACGGCTGTATCACATCGTGCCCTGGGCCCAGCAGCTGGAAATGGAATCGCTGGGCAAGGTCGCCACCGCCGACGGCAGCCCGGCCGGCGTGCCCACCGGCCCGGCCGTCTGGGGCATGTCGGGCACCGATTGCCAGCACACCTTCTTCCAGTGGCTGCACCAGGACACCCGGGGCGCTCCCGTCGACTTCATCCTGTGCGAAAAACCCGACCACGCCTACGCGCGCCACCACGAGCTGCTGATCGCAAACTGCCTGGCGCAGCGTTCCGCGCTGCTGCGTGGCAAGACCTTCGAGGAAGCGCTGGCCGAAACCTCGGCGATTGAAAGCGATCCCGACCGCGCCCGGCTGCTGGCGCAGCACCGTGTGCATCCGGGCGGACGGCCCTCCTCGCTCATCGTGCTGCCGCGCCTGGAAGCCTATACGCTGGGCGCGCTGCTGGCGCTGTACGAACACAAGGTGTTCACCCAGGGCGTGGTATGGGGCATCAATCCCTTCGACCAATGGGGCGTTGAATTCGGCAAGGCCTTGGCCAAGGGCATCATGCACGAGTTGAATTCGCAGCAAGCCAGCCAGCAGGATCCCTCCACCCGCTACTGGATCGACGCGATCACGCGCCGTCCTTAAGCGCGAACCGGCGCCTTGCCGGCGCCGGCGCTTCCATTTCAGGCGCTGAGCGCGTCGTAGATTTCCACGTGGATGCGCGCCACGCGATCGATGTTGAACTCGCGCTCGGCCAGCGCCCTGCCGGCGGCGCCCATGGACTGCCGCAAGGCCGGATCCTCGGCCAGACGGGCAATGGCGTCCGCCAGCGCCTGCGCATCGCGCACCGGCACCAGCAGTCCGGTTTCGCCCGGTTCGATCGCATCGCGGCAACCCGGCACGTCGGTGGTCACGACCGCGCGCGCGCAGGCCGCGGCCTCGATCAGCGACTTGGGCAGGCCTTCGCGATAGGAAGGCAGCACGGCGATATGCGAGGCTGCGTACAACGCGGCCACGTCGGAACGTTCGCCTAATGCGCGCACGCAGCCTTCCTGCTGCCAGGCGTCCACGTCGTCCTGCGTCGCCGAGGCCGGATTGCCTGCGTCCACGCCGCCGACCAGTTGCATCGTGACAGGCAAGCCGCGCTCGCGCAGCAGCCTTGCCGCCTGCACGAATTCCTGCACGCCCTTGTCGCGCAGCAATCGGGCCACCATGGTGACCACGACCGGCGGCGCCGGCGGTTCGGGTTGGGCCCGATACTCATTCAGGTCCACGCCCGCGCCCCGGATCATGACGACCTGGGCGTCGCGCACCGCTCCCAGCGACTTGAGCAAATCGCGGTCGCTGGCGTTCTGGAAGATCACGCGGCTATTGGGATGGCCCAGCGCCAGCCGATACAGGCGCGCCACCACGGCGCGCACCAGCTTCATCTTCAGCGAATTGGAAAGGAACACGAAGCCCAGGCCGGAAATCGCCGCGACCATGCCCGGCACGCGCGTCAGACGGGCAGCGATGCCGCCATAGAGCACGGGCTTGATCGTGACCAGATGCACGATCTGCGGCCGCAGATGCCGGAACAGCCGTATCAGGGCCAGCAGCGTACCCAACTCCTGCAAGGGATGCTTGCCGCTGCGCGTCATCGGTATGGCGTGATGCGTCATGTCCAACGCCTGGATGTCGGCCACGGCCGGACCGTCCATGGTGGCGACATGCACCTCGTAGCCCGCCTGTTGCGCGGCCAGCGCCACGGGCACGCGGTGCGACATGAAGAAGGCCGGATTGTTGACGACAAACAGCAGGCGGCGCCCTGCGCTCATGCTTTGACTCCCGAGATGCGGCGCCACACCGCGATATAGCTTTGCACCATGCGAGCCAGGTCGAAATTTTCCAGCACGCGGGCGCGGCCCGCTTCGCCCGCGCGCATGCGGCCGCGCGAGGCCACTTCGCACAGGGCCGTCTCAATGCCGCGGGCCAGCGCCTCGGGCTGCTCCGGCGGCACAACCACGCCGGCGTCGCCCACGATAAAGGCCGCGTCGCCCACGTCCGTCACGACGCAGTAGACGCCGCAGGCCATGGCTTCGGCCACCACGTTGGGAAAGCCTTCCGCGCAGCTGGACAGGACATGCAGGTCCAGCCCGTTCATTGCGGCGGGCACATCATCGCTGGGTCCCGCCAGCACCAGCCGGTCCCGCAGGCCCAACCTGTCGATCAAGGACGCCAGCTCGGTGTTTGCGGGATCCATGCCGCGGCCGATCAGCACGCAGCGCAGTCCCGCATCGCGTCCGTCGCGCACCAGCGCGGCGACGGCGCGCAGCAGGTTGGCGTGGTCCTTGAGCGGATCCCAGCGGGCCACGCAACCGATGGCCGGCACGTCCTGAGGCAAACCCCAGTGCGCGCGCACCTGCTGCCGGGCTTCATCATTCGGCGCATAGCGCGATAAGTCATAGCCATTGGCGATGACCACCATGCGTTCGCGGTCATAGCCTTTGTCGGCATGACGCTGCGCCGACTTCTGGGCGGCGCACACGATGGCCTTCGGTATGCGGCCCGACAGCAGCGCGCAGGCCCGCAGCACCAGGCGAGCCGAGCGGCTGCTGCGCTCCAGGTGTTCGCCCGAATTGCGGATGCCCCAGGCGATGGCGCGCACGCCCGCCAGGCGCGCCGCCAGGCCGCCGATCAAATCGGCGTGGTACATCCAGGTCTGCACCGCATCGGGACGCGTCGTCGCGATCAGCGAGCGCAGCGCCAGGAAGCCGCCCAGGCTGACTCGTCCGCGCTTCATGGCCAGCGTATGCACGGCGACGCCTGCCGCGCGCAGACGCTCGCCATAGATGCCTTCGTCCGTCAGCGACACGACGACATGCTCCACGTCAGCCCCGGGATAGGTCGCCAGGCGGAACAGCACGGATTCGGCCCCGCCCTGCCCCAGGCCGGTGATGATGTGCAGGACACGCAGCCGCCGGGCGCTCATCGTCCCTCCCGCACGGCATCGAATAATTCATCCCATTCCGCCAGGACGCTGGCCAGCGCATAACGCTGGCGCACCGCGGCAGCGCCGCGCATGCCCAGTTGCTGACGCAGGGAGGCATCGCCCAACAAGCGGCGCAAGGCCTCGCGCAGGGCATCGCGATTGCCGGCGGGCACCAACAGGGCATCCTCGCCATTGCGCGTCATCTCGCGCGGTCCGCTGGGACAATCGAACGCCACGCAGGGCAGGCCCAGCGACATGGCTTCCAGCAGCACATTGGGGAAGCCTTCCACCAACGAACTCAGCACGAAGGCCTGGCCTCGCGCCAGTTCATCCCAAGGCGCCTCGGTGCGGCCGGGCAGGCTGATGCGCGACTGCAGGCCCAGGCGCGCGACCTGCTGCTCCAGCGCGCCGCGCTCGGGGCCTTCGCCCCAGATGCGCAGATTCCAGTCCGGGAAGTCGGGCGCCAATTGCGCGAATACATCGATCAGCAGGTCGAACTGCTTATCGGTGACCAGGCGTCCCATTGCGAGCAGTTCACGGGGAGCGCCATCTTCACGCTGCGGCACCAGCGGTGCATCCAGCAAGGGCGCCGGCAGCGGATTGGGAATCACGGCCAGGCGCTTGATGCCCGGCACCTGCCGGGCGAACGGGCCGGCGGTGTCCTCCGCCTGCACCGTCACCATGTCGGCGCGGGGATACAGGATGCGTCGCAACTTGCGCCACACGGTTCCCGTCGTGGTTTCGGCCACCGGATTGGTACGCTCGCAAACGATGAGCGGCGCCTTCAATCCCAGGGAAGCCAGTATGGCGGCCACGTTGACATTGGTCAGGAAGGACACCACCACGTCCGGCTTCGAATCGCGGATGTGCTTGCGCAGCGCGAGCAGACGCTTGAATGCGGCCATGGCTCCCGACGCGCGCGTGCCTGCCAGATCCGCCAGCCAGACTAGTTCGACCTTGTCCGACAGCGGATAGAAGCAGCTGCCCTTGGACGAGTAGGTGGGCGTCAGAATGACGGAATCCCCGCGTTCGGCCCATGCGTTGACCAGCGTGGCGGCGACCCGTTCGGCGCCGCCCGCGTGCATGGAACTGACCAGCATCAAGATTTTCATGCGTCAAAGACTCCCAACCGATCCTCCCTGTTCCTTGCCGCCGCGGTAGCGGTCAAGCCAGGCCTGCATCATCAACACGCCCCACAGATGGCTGTCCCAATTGCGATGGCCCGAGCTGTGCTCGCGCCATTTGCGCAGGATGGGCTCGGGCTCGAACCAGCCCTCCTGGCGCAGGCGCGCCGGGTCCAGCAGCGCATCGGCCCATTCACGCAGCGGGCCGCGCAACCACGCGGCCAGCGGCACGGCGAAGCCGCGCTTGGGACGGTCCACCAGCGCTTGCGGCACATGACGGTGCAGCACCTGGCGCAGCAGCCACTTGCCCGTGTTGCCGCGCACCTTGTATTGGTGCGGCAGGCTCCAGGCGAACTCATACACCCGGTGATCGATCAGCGGCACGCGCGTTTCCAGGCTGACGGCCATGGCGGCGCGGTCCACCTTGACCAGGATATCGTCCGGCAGGTAGGTCACCGTGTCCAGCTTCATCATGGCTTCGAAAGTGGAACCCTGCATCGCCCGGGCGAATTCGGACACCGGCTCCACCCCGCCCTTCACCACGCTGGAAGGATCGGCCCAGTACGACACGAAATGGCGGTAGAACTCGCCGCGCGTATCGGTGCGCAGCAGTTCGCCCAGCTTGCCGACCTTGCCGCGCCAGGCGCCGCGCCCGGGCAGTTGGGTAGACGCACTCAACAACGCGCCGGCGGGCTTGCGCAGCAGCGCCGGGACGCGTTCGCATTGCTGCCACCAGTTGTTCACACGGAAATAGCGCGAATAGCCGCCGAAGAGTTCATCGCCGCCATCGCCGGACAGCGCCACGGTGACGTGCTGGCGCGCCATGCGGGTGACCAGCGAGGTCGGGATCTGCGACGAATCCGCGAACGGCTCGTCGTACATGTCGGCCAGCGTGGGCACCACGGCCAGCGCGTCCTCTGCCGTCACGTACAGTTCGGTGTGGTCGGTGCCAAGATGCGTGGCCACCGCCTTGGCATGCTGCGCCTCGTCGTAGCCCTTCTCGTGAAAGCCGATGGCAAAAGTGCGCACGGGCTGCGAGCTTTGCGCCTGCATCAGAGCCACGATGGTGGACGAGTCGATGCCGCCGGACAGGAAGGCGCCCAGGCTCACGTCCGACAGCATCTGGCCGCCGACCGCCTTGGACAGCACGCCTTCCAGCGCGTCAGTGGCCTGCGCGTCGGATTCGAAAGACAGTAGCGATTGCGCGGAAGTGTCCGCGGCTTCGCGGGCCGACCAGTACACGCGCGGCTCGGGCATGCGGCGGCTGCGGGTGTCATCGGCCGTGAATTCGACCCAGGCGCCCGGGGGCAACTTGGCGATACCCTGGTAAATCGACTGCGGCGCTGGGATGTAGTTGTGCCGCATGAACGACGCCAGCGCGTTGCGGTTGAGCTCGCGGCCGAAGCCCGGAATCGGCATCAGGCCCTTGAGTTCGGACGCGAACACCAGCTCGGCGCCTGAATAGCCGTAGTACAGCGGCTTTTCACCCATGCGGTCGCGCGCCAGCATCAGCTTGCGCGAGGCGCGGTCCCACAACGCGATGGCGAACATGCCCACCGCGGCCTGCAAGGTGGCCTCGATGCCCAGGGCGGTAAAGCCCGCCAGCAGCGTTTCCGTATCGGAATGGCCGCGCCACGACGGCGCCAGCGCAGATTGTTCGAGCTGCTTGCGGATGTCGAGGTGGTTGTAGATTTCGCCGTTGAACACCATGACATAGCGGCCGCAGGCCGACGTCATGGGTTGATGGCCGGCCTCGGTCAGGTCGAGAATCGCCAGGCGCACATGCGCCAGCGCCAGCTCGGCCTCGGGATCCTCCCAGAAACCATTGCTGTCCGGCCCGCGGTGGCGGATGCGGCGGCAGCTTTCCGCCAACACCCGCTCCTTGTTCCCGACAGGGCCCCAAATCCCGACTATTCCGCACATGATGAAGTTCTCGTTGTCACTGTAGCAACGGCGCGACGCGCGGCCTCAACGGCCGGTTCCGCGCACACCGTCAAAAAGTTCTTGCCATTTCTGCAGCACGCGCGCGGCCGAAAAACGGTCGCGCACGTCGGTCGCGGCCTGCGCCATGCGTACACGGTCCGCGTCATTGCGCATGACGGCGTCCAGCGCCTTGCATAGCGCGGGCACGTCGCCATTGGGGCGCACCAGCACGCCGTCCACGCCCTCGCGGATGATCTCGCGCGGCCCCGTGTCGCAATCGAACGACACGGCGGCCAGCCCGCTTGCCATGGATTCGAGCAGGGTATTGGACAGCCCTTCGAAGCGCGACGTCAGCACGTACAGATCGGCGCTGTCATACCAGTCGCCGACGTTGCCTGCGCGCCCCGGCATGAAAATCCGCGACGCCAGGCCGGCCTCTAGGGCCTGCGCCTCCAAGGCGCGGCGCTCGTCGCCCTCGCCCAGGATAACCAGATCCCAGCCAGGATGCGACGCCGCCAATTTCGCGTAGGCCTGGATCAGCAGGTCGAAACCCTTGTCGGCGTGCAGGCGCCCCACCGCCAGCAGGCGCTTGCGGCCGTCGCCCGACACCGGCGTCAAGACCGGTTCAGCGCGAGGCAGGGGAAAGTGTACAGGGTTGGGAATGACGGCCAGCTTGCTGCCCGGCACGTGCTGCGCCAGCCAGTCGGCCGTGCCGCGGGTCAGCGCCACCACGCTGGCTGCGCGCGGATATGTGAGGCGGCGCAGGCGCTGCCAGAAGCCCGACAGGGTCTGCGAAGGCGGATGGGTATGCTCGGTGGCGATCACCCGGCAGGACAGGCCCGCGCAGGCCAGTACCGACAGTACCGACGCCGTCGTCATCATGCCCAGCACGATGTCCGGGCGGAACGACTTGACCACGCGGCGCAAGGCGCGCACCCGTTGCACATTGCTCCAGATGCCGCGCAGGCCACCGCCCTCGCCCGCCGTATGCAGGACCTCGCGGCGCACCTTGGGGTGCAGCGTGTAGACGTCGCCCTCGGCGCTGGCCTGCGTCACGACCATGACCTCGCGGCCCATGCCCGCCCAGTGCGCGCTCAGGTCCGCGGCCACGCGCTCCGCGCCGCCGCCATGCAGGGAGTGGATGAACAGCAGGACGCGCGGCGCCGGGCCGGTATCGGTCACGGGCATTCAATCGGCCTCTTTGGGTTCAGGCTTGCGCATTGCCACCAGCAGGTAGCACGCGAAGGACAACAGATACATGAGGCTGGTCGCCAGCATGATGCCGGCCGCTCCCATCCTGGGCGCCAGCACGGTATTCAACACCGCCTTCAGGGCGAAATTGGCGACGGCAATGGCCGCCATCACGCGGTAGCGGTTCTGGCTGGCCAGCAATTGCACCAGGATCAGCACGCCGAAGTAGAACGGCAGTTGCAGCAGCCCCCAGCGAAACACATGCGCCACGGCCTGGGTATTCTCGGCGGTGAAGGCGCCACGCTGGAAAAGCACGGAAACGCCCCACGGCGCCAGTATCCAACCCACGGCGACGGCGACGGCGCCTGCGGCCACCATCAGCACCGACCATTTAAGCGCCATGCCTCGCGCACGAGCGGTGTCGCCGCGCGCCTGCACATCGGCCAGCACCGGCAAGGCCGCGCGCCCCACCGACACGGCGCCAATCCCCAGCACCAGCGACAGCAGCCGGCTGGCATAGCCCAGCGTGGCGTTGGCGTTCGCGCCCAGATTGGCGGCGGCGTACTGGTCCAGCGGACCGACGAAACTCATGGCCACCTGGCCGATCAACATCACGCCCGCGGCGCCCAGCAGTTCGGGCCAGTGCGGCGATTGCAGCGTCAGCCAGGGCGCGCCCCAGAAGCCGCCATCGGCGCGCGCAGCCAGCCACGCGAGCCAGACGGTCTGGATCGCGTAACCCACCAGCGTGCCCCACAGCAGCGGCCCGACGCCGTCGGCGCTGGCGGCCAGCATCACCCAGGCCAGCGTCGCCACGGCCGGCACGCTGTCCAGCAGGGTATTGACGTGTCTTTCCTGCGCCCGCAGCCGCGCGGCGCTGATGCCGGCAACCAGCAGCAGCGCCGACACCGGCGCGAAGGCGACAAGCAGCTGGCCCGTCATGTCGCCCACGCGGGCCGACAAACCCTGGCCCAGCACGCCGACGACCTGCGGCCAGGCGAACCAGGTCAGCAGCGCCAGCGCAATGCCCGCGGCGCCCACCCAGCCCTGCAGCTCGCGGATGAACAGATTTCTTTCGGCGACATCGGCGCGGCGCAGCCGCACCAGCACCGGGATCAGGACCACCGACAGCACGCCCACGATGGTGACCGGCAGCCAGGTGGCCATGGTCATCGTGAACTGGTAGGCGTCCACGGCGTCGCTGACGCCGTAGCGGTACGCCACCGCCATCTCCTTGATGGCGCCAGCGGCCTTGCCCAGCAGCAGGAACACCGCCACCCGGAAGGCGCCCTTGAAGATGCGCTGGTGGTCCGGGTGGATGCTGCCGAGTTTTCTGACGAGTGCTTTCAAATCAACGCAGGAATTGCGTGTACCAGGGCATGGCCACTTCCAGGCCTTGCAGCACGGTGTGCGTAGGCTCGTAGCCCAGCAACCGGCCCGCCTTGCTGACGTCCGCCTGCGAATGGCGCACGTCGCCCGCGCGGAAGTCGGCGTAGACCGGCTTCTTGCCATAAACCACGTTTTGGTTGCCCAGGGCTTGCACCAGGAAGCCGAACAGCTGGTTCAAGGTGCTGCGGCCGCTGACCGCCACGTTGTAGACCTGGTTGCGGCCTTCCGGCGCGGCCATGGCCGCGAGGATGTTGGCCTGCACGGCATTTTCCACGAAGCAGAAATCGCGGCTGGTCTCGCCGTCGCCGTTGATGGTGACGTCCTCGTTCTGGATCATCGCGGCCGTCCACTTGGGGATCACGGCCGCATAGGCGCCGTTGGGATCCTGCCGCTTGCCGAACACGTTGAAGTAGCGCAGGCCGACCGACTCGAAGCCGTAGGAACGCGCGAAGACGTCCGCGTAAAGCTCATTGACGTACTTGGTGACCGCATACGGCGACAGGGGGTTGCCGATGTTTTCCTCGACCTTGGGCAACGCCGGGTGGTCGCCGTAGGTCGAGCTGGAGGCCGCGTAGACGAAGGATTTGACTTCGGCGTCGCGCGCCGCCACCAGCATGTTCAGGAAGCCGCCGATGTTCACCGCGTTGGTGGTGATCGGATCCTTCAGCGAGCGGGGTACCGAGCCCAGCGCGGCCTGGTGCAACACGAAATCCACGCCCTGAGCCGCGCGGCGGCAGGCTTCCAGGTCACGGATGTCGCCTTCGATGAAGGTAAAGCGCGCCCACTGCTCGGGCGTGACCGAGTCGCGCACTTCATCCAGATTGTGCTGATGGCCGGTGGCGAAGTTGTCCAGGCCGGTCACGGTCTGGCCCAGCTTCAGCAGGGTTTCCAGCAGGTTCGAACCGATGAAGCCGGCGCAGCCGGTCACCAGCCACTTGCGCGGCGCGGCCGACAGTTCCTTCTTGATGGTCTCAAAGCGGGTGGTCATGGGCAGTCCTTACAGGCGCAGATCGGATTCGGAAGGCGAAAGCACGTACTTCAGGTCATACAGGATGTGCTGCGGCTTGCCGAGCTTGCGGATGCCTTCCGCACCCAACGCCTTGAACTGATTGTGCGCCACGCCCAGGATCACGGCGTCATACTTGCCTTCCTCGGGCTTGGCCACCGGGGTCAGGCCGTATTCGTGCATGGCTTCTTCGGAATCGACCCACGGGTCGTACACGTCGACATCGACGTTGTAGTCGCCCAGTTCCTTCACGATGTCCACGATGCGGGTGTTGCGCAGGTCGGGGCAGTTTTCCTTGAAGGCCAGGCCCATGACCAGCACACGGGCGCCCTGCACGTGGATGCGGCGCTTGGTCATGGCCTTGACCAGTTGCGACACCACGTAGCTGCCCATCGAGTCGTTCAGGCGGCGGCCCGCCAGGATGATCTCGGGGTGATAGCCGATGGATTGCGCCTTGTGAGTCAGGTAATAGGGATCAACGCCGATGCAGTGGCCGCCGACCAGGCCCGGACGGAACGGCAGGAAGTTCCACTTGGTGCCGGCCGCCTGCAGCACGGCTTCGGTGTCGATGCCCATCTTGTTGAAGATCAGGGCCAGCTCGTTGATCAACGCGATGTTCACGTCGCGCTGCGTGTTTTCGATGACCTTGGCGGCCTCGGCCACGCGGATGCTTGAGGCCTTGTGGGTGCCAGCGGTGATGATCTGCTTGTAAAGCTGGTCGACCAGTTCGGCCACTTCGGGCGTCGAACCGGAGGTCACCTTCTTGATCGTGCTGACACGGTGGTCCTTGTCGCCCGGATTGATGCGCTCGGGGCTGTAGCCGGCAAAGAAGTCCACGTTGAACTTCAGGCCCGACACGCGCTCCAGCACCGGCACGCAGTCTTCTTCGGTGGCGCCAGGGTAGACGGTGGATTCGTAGATGACGATGTCGCCACGCTTGAGCACGGCGCCGATGGTCTCGCTGGCCTTGACCAGCGGGGTCAGGTCCGGCTGCTTGTACTCGTCGATGGGGGTCGGCACGGTCACGATGAACACGTTGGCCTGGCCAAGCACGGCGCGGTCCGCCGTGTAGCTCAACTGGGTTGCTTCCTTCAGCTCTTCATCGCTGACTTCCAGCGTATGGTCGTGGCCCGCCTTGAGCGCGTCGATGCGGCGCGTATTGATATCGAACCCGATGACCGAACGCTTCTTGCCGAACTCCACAGCCAGCGGCAGGCCGACATAGCCCAGGCCGACAACAGCGAGTTTCACATCCTGAATTCGCAACATAACTCTCCCTTCACCGTAGAACGATTACGGCATTTCAAATATGGTCGGGTGATTAGAAAAAGATTACCGAGCCCCCGGCGGCAGTCGCCGGGGCGCCCAAAACTAATCGGAAGTCCGCAAAACGGATGGCAGCAGCAGCCAGCCTGGACGACGCCAGGACACAAGCCGCGAATACAGCCAGATATAGACGGCGGCGAACACCACCAGGCTGGCGCACAGCGCCCAGGCGTTGTCCCACCAGATGGTCGCGGGCACCAGGCCGATCAGGGCCAGCACCCACATGTAAGGCGAGGCCAGCGCATTGCACAGCGCCGGCACCGCATGCCGCCGGCCGCGGCTGAACGTGACACGCACCAGACGGCGGAACACCAGCTGGTGCAGGTGCAGCGCATCCGGCTGGTCCACCGGCACGCCGCGCTTGAAGCGGCGGCGCCAGATCGAAAAACCGGTTTCGAAGACGGGATAGAACAACACCGCCAGCGCGTAGAACGGCGACACCGAAGGATTGCGCACTACCAGCAGCACGGCCAGCTCGGCCAGCATGAAGCCCAGGAAGTACGCGCCGCCATCGCCCAGGAACACGCGCCCGAACGGGAAGTTCCAGACCAGGAAGCCCAGCGTGGCCGAGGCCAGCGCCGCCGCCACCAGGAAAATCGGCACGTCGCCCACTTGCAGCGCCACCAGGCTGATCGAGACGGCCATCAGCGTGGCCACCATGCCGGCCAGGCCGTTCATGCCGTCAACGATATTAAGCGCGTGCGTACAGCCGCCCACCGCGAACATGGTGAACAGCAGCGACACCGGCCAGAAGGAAAGCACGTAATCCACCGGCGCCATGCCCACGCGGCTGACGCCGCCCAGCAGCCACCAGGCGATCGCGGCCGACAGGAAGGCCGCCAGCAGGCGCTTGCTGGCGCCGATGTCCTTGGTGATGTCTTCCAGCAGGCCGGCCACGAACACGGGCAGCGCCGCGACGAATAGCGCGGGCCACAGCCAGGTCAGCGTCATGTTGCTGGGTCCAAGAACCAGCAGGCCCGCCAGCGTGCCCGCGAGCACTGCCAGCCCGCCGACGCGGGGCGTGGCGCGGGAATGGTTGGCTTGGGGCTTGTTGAGGTCGCTGTCGCCGGTGAAGGCGCCATGCCAGCGCTCCGACGCCACGATGAGTCCCCCCACCATGAATGCGACCACGCAAATGTACAGCCAGGTCACCGAGTCACCTCTGGTTGGTCTATCGAGACAGGCCCGCCATTATCGGAGGCAGGTGTAACGCCCATATATGGGAGGAATAAGGAAGTGCAATTCACCGGCACAGAACGTAACGCATTGCGCCATACCGGCAGCACCAGCTTGGAACTGCCATTTGGCTCGATCGCCAAGGCGAAACCGCGCAAGCGCGGAAATAGGGATTTCATGGAACGATTGTAGAACTTTCCGCCCTGGCGCACGCGAAATATCCAAGGGAAAACGCGCAGACCGCCCCCTGGCATAAGTGCCATGAAGGGCTACGGTCGATGCTCTGTTCCAGTTAAATGGGGACACATTTAAAACATCGAAAAAAAAGCCCGAGATCGTGAGATCTCGGGCTAAATCCACCAAAGGAGGAGGGTGGAGGAGACAACCGTGGCATGTTGGGAGCCGGCCTTCTGCTCGCTACGCTTTCGGGGTTTTGCACCGCGCCGACTGCGTTTCAACATCCGATGAATGAATAGTACCGAGGTTTTTTGTGCGATGCAAGAATTTTTTTAGTCTGCCGCACAAGGGATTTTTTGCGTTGCAAATTTGCCGCAAAACCCTAAGCACCCCTCTGGAAACCCGCGCCAATCAATGCCTGTTCCAAGAACAGGGTTTTTGCCGAATGGGTAAACCCACCCGGGGCTTACCCTAGCCATCATCGGGTTATCCCGCTCTGGATTTCGCACCAGAACGGTGCGCGCGGCACCAAGTTGCAGCTATTTTTGCGCATTGCAACATTTCGCTTTCCAACTGCTTCAGACCCAGTAAGCGGTAGTCGTCATGACCTTGGACATCGCCCGCATCGCGGCCTTCACTGGCGCCGGCAAGGGCACTCCACCCGCCGCTTCCGCGCTGGCGCGATGCTGCGCCTCGTCCTCTTTCATCTTCTGCACGATCTGGCGCGACCGCTCGTCTTGCACCGGCAAGGTGCGCAGATGTTCTTCCAGATGCGCTTCCACCTGTTTTTCGGTTTCCGCCATGAAACCCAGATTGCGCGGCACGCCGGCGTAGCTGGCCAGCACGCCGAGCGCAAACGAACCCGCGTACCAAACCGGATTCAGCAGGCTGGGGCGGCTGCCCAGTTCCGTCAGCCTTTGATTGCACCAGGCCAGATGATCCACTTCCTCGGAAGCCGCGTTCAGCAGCAATGCCCGCGGCGCGGGTTCGCGGCATACCGAAGCCTGGCCCCGGTACAGCGCCTGGGCGCAGACCTCGCCGACATGATTCACCCGCATCAAGCCGGCCGCGTGGCGCTTTTCCTGGGCCGACAGGGCTTGCGGCGCCTCATCGGCGGTGGCCGGATACGGACGGCCGGCCGTGGCGCTGCCGGACAGCACCCGCAACGCGCGGTCGGCCTCGGCCAGCAGGGCATCCACGGGGTTGATGCGGCGCAGGAAGGAAACGGGGCTGGGGCGTGACAGAGCGGTGGACATAGGGCAACTCCTCGGCAAGGCTGGCGCACACACCCCTGATGCGGGGCGGGGCTCTCATGCCCGGAATTGTACGCAACAGGTATCATCAGCCATTGACAGCGCTCAAGCTCAAGGACACGACAATATGGAATGCACGATCGACTGGGGCGGCCCGAACGGCATGCTCTTCACCGCCAGCACCGGCAGCGGCCACGTGGCCGTGATGGACGGCGCCGTGGACGGCGGCGGGCACAATCTGGCCCCCCGTCCCATGGAAATGCTGCTGGCCGGCACCGGCGGCTGCACCGCCTATGACGTGGTACTGATCCTCAAGCGCGGGCGCCATGCCGTCAGCGGCTGCAGCGTCAAGCTCCAGGCCGACCGCGCCGATACCGACCCCAAGGTCTTCACCCGCATCCATTTCGCCTTCACCGTTACCGGCCACAACCTGCCGCGCGCCGCGGTCGAGCGCGCGGTGCAGCTGTCGCACGAAAAATACTGCTCGGCCTCGGCCATGCTGGAGAAGACTGCGGCGCTGACCTTCTCGGTCGAGATCGTCGACACGCAGGAAACGCCGGCCGCCGCCTGAACCGCGCCCGCGTGGTGTAATTCATCTATTCCTAACTTATAAGAGCCGCCGCGATCCGTTCGCGGCGGCTGTCTGCGTCACCCGCCGGGCGAGCGTGCGCAAGGACCGCCATGAAACAATACCTGGACCTCGTTCAATCCATCCTGGACACCGGCGCGTGGCAGGAGAACCGCACGGGCATACGCACCCTGAGCATGCCGGGCGCATCGCTGCGCTTCGACCTGCAAAAAGGGTTCCCCGCAGTGACCACGAAGAAGCTGGCCTTCAAGTCCGCCATCGGCGAAATGGTGGGTTTTCTGCGCGCCTCGCGCAGCGCAGCGGAATTCCGCGAGCTTGGCTGCAAGGTCTGGGACCAGAATGCCAACGAGAACAGCCAGTGGCTGGCCAACCCGTACCGTGAAGGACCCGACGACCTGGGCCCGGTCTACGGCGTGCAATGGCGCCAGTGGCCGGCCTACAAGATGCTGGACGCCAGCCGCTCGGCGCAGATCGCCGACGCCCTGTCGCGCGGCTACGCCAAGGTCTCCGATCTGGAGGAAGGCGGCGTGCCCAAGGTGCTGCTCTACAAGGCGGTGGACCAGCTGCGGCAATGCCTGGACACCATCCATGAGCGGCCCGGCGACCGCCGCATCCTGTTCCACGGCTGGAACTGGGCGCAGATCGAGGAAATGGCGCTGCCGCCGTGTCACCTGCTCTACCAATTCCTGCCGAACGCGACGACCCGCGAGATATCGCTGTGCCTGTACATCCGTTCCAACGACGTCGGTTTGGGCACGCCATTCAATCTCACCGAAGGTGCGGCCCTGCTGCATCTGGTCGGCCGACTGACTGGCTACACGCCGCGCTGGTTCACCTATTTCATCGGCGACGCGCACATTTACGAAAACCACCTGCCGATGCTGCGTGAGCAACTCACGCGCGAGCCCTACGAAGCACCCACGCTGGTGCTGTCGGACCGCATTCCCGATTTCGCGGTGACCGGACGCTATGAGCCCGAATGGCTGGAGAAGGTGGAACCCAGCGACTTTTCATTGTCGGGCTACACCCACCACGCCCCCCTCACCGCCGCCATGGCCGTATAGACCGTGGCAGCCTGCGTGCTCATGGCCGCAGGTGAAGATTGGTGAGCATCTGGAAGCGTGTTTTCGGTATAACCCATCCCTTAGCCATGGACGCGCGTCCAGAAATGCCCGCGCGCCATTGCTTCCGACCGGCACCTGCCGCGCCGTGCCTGTCGCTCGCCGCGACCCGGGCAGTCCGCCCGGCAGCGCCGTCCGCAGGCGTTGCTCAGCCGCACTCCCCTTCCCAAAAAGAGAGCACGTGTATCACCAGCGTCGACCGCCGAATTCTGTCTTGCGACCGACTTGCAACCATAGACTACCAATTGAATTGATATGAAGCCCGCGCGGCGGCAGCATGCGCCAAGGACAGGACCCTACAAATGCTCGTCGGAACTTATAACCCTTCGCTCGTCCTCGTATCTCTAGGAGTCGCCATCCTGGCGTCGTACACGGCGTTGGGCATGGCCAACCGCGTCAGGGCCTCGCACGGGTTGCCCAGCGCGCGCTACTGGTTGGCGGGCGGCGCGTTCGCGATGGGCGTGGGCATCTGGTCCATGCACTTCGTGGGCATGCTGGCCTTCAGCCTGCCCATTGCCATGGGTTACGACCTGCCCCTGACCGTCCTGTCGCTGGTCATTGCCATCGGCTGCTCCGCCTTCGCGCTATGGACCGTAAGCAAGGATGAGCTGCCGCGGCGACGGCTGATGATCGGCGCCCTGCTCATGGGAGCCGGCATCGCGGCGATGCACTACCTCGGCATGGCCGCCATGCTCATGGAACCCGGCATCGTCTACGACGCCAAATGGTTCGCGCTGTCCATCGTGATTGCCGTGGCCGCCTCCGGCGCGGCGCTGTGGATCACCTACCGGCTGCGCCACGGCGGCCCCCGCGTGGTCTGGTCGCGGCCGCTGGCGGCAGTGATCATGGGCATCGCCATCGTCGGCATGCACTACACCGGCATGGCCGCCGCCGGATTCCCCGCGGGCAGCATCTGCATGGCGGCCAACAGCGGCATTTCGGCCGGCTGGCTGGCCATCGCCGTGACCGCGGTGACCCTGAGCGTGCTGGCCATCGCCCTGCTGGTCGCGGTGCTGGACAACCGGCTGGAGGCGCGCACCTCGGCCCTGGCTTCTTCGTTGGCCGAGGCCAACGAAGAACTGGTGCAACTGGCGCTGCACGACACGCTGACCAAGCTGCCCAACCGCATCCTGCTGGAAGACCGGCTGGAGCAGGCGATCGAAAGCGCCAGCCGCCGCAAGGGCTACTTCGCGGTCCTGTTCTTCGACCTGGACGGCTTCAAGGCGGTCAATGACGCCTACGGACACCACACCGGCGACGCTTTGCTGATCGACCTGGCGCAGCGCATCCGCCAGGCCCTGCGCACGCAGGACACCGTGGCGCGCCTGGGCGGCGACGAGTTCATCGTGCTGAGCGAAGTGATCGAACCCACCGACGCAGCCAACGTCGCCGACCGCCTCATCGACGCCATCGCACGACCCGTCACTGTCTACGGGCATGAGGTGATGGTGACCTCGAGCGTGGGCATCGCCATCTATCCCAGCGACGGCCAGGACACCCACGCCCTGCTGACCAACGCCGATGCGGCGATGTACCACGCCAAGCGCCTGGGCGGCACTGGCTACAGCTTCTTCGAACCATCCATGAATGCGGACGCGCACGAGCAGATCGAACTGCTGCACGACCTGCGCCTGGCGCAGGAGCGCAACCAGCTCGTCCTGCACTACCAACCCAAGTACGAAGCGCCCGCCGGCCCCATCATCGGCGCCGAGGCGCTGCTGCGCTGGAACCACCCGACCCGCGGCCTGGTGGGCCCGGACCAGTTCATCCCCACGGCGGAAAAGACCGGCCTGATCCTGTCCATCGGCGAATGGGTGATCAACGAGGCCTGCCGCCAGATGCGGGAATGGATCAACGCCGGCCAGGGCCACTGGACCGTCGCCGTCAATATCTCGGCCCTGCAGTTCGCCCACGCCAGCCTGGTGGAAACGGTACGCTCGGCCCTGGACCGCCATGGCGTGCCGCCGGCCTGCCTGACCCTGGAAGTGACCGAGTCCACCGCCATGCGCGACGCCGAGGCCAGCCTGGCGGTGCTCAAGCGCCTGTCGAACCTGGGCGTGACGATTTCGATCGACGACTTCGGCACCGGCTATTCCAGCCTGCTCTATCTGAAGCGGCTCCCGGCCACCGAGCTGAAGATCGACCGCGGCTTCGTCAACCAGTTGGAGAACGACAACGAGGACGCCGCCATCGTCTCGGCCATCGTCGCGCTGGCGCAGCAACTCAACCTGCGCATCGTCGCCGAGGGCGTGGAAACGCCGGCGCAACAGAAGTTCCTGACGGGCCTGGGCTGCGATTCGCTGCAGGGCTTCCTGCTGGGCAAACCCATGCCCGCCACCGAATTCCTGGAACACGCGGTCGACTGAGCGGCCCGCGCGGCGCGAGCCGCCGCGCAAATTTGCTACGCTTGCCGTAGCCAACCGGCCGAACTCCTACCGTCCCGACCCCGCATGCCCGCCAGCCTTACCCTCATCGTCGCCTACTCCACCAATCGCGCCATCGGACGCGACAATGCCCTGCCCTGGAAACTGCCGGGCGATCTGGCGCATTTCAAGCGCAGCACCCTGGGCCACCCCATCATCATGGGCCGCAAGACCTGGGACTCGCTGGGTCGGCCGTTGCCCGGCCGCAGCAACATCGTGATCAGCCGCAACCCCGATTTCAGCGCTGCGGGCGCCATCGTGGTGCCGTCGCTCGAAGCAGCGATCCAGGCCTGCGGCGACATCGATGCGGCCTATGTGATCGGCGGCGCGCAGATCTACGCGCAAGCCCTGCCGCTGGCCCAGCGCGTGCTGGCCACTGAAGTCCGCGCCGAGGTTGAAGGCGACGCCTTCTTCCCCCTGCTGCCCGCCTTCCAATGGAAGGAAACGGCGCGCGAAGCGCAGCCGGCCGAAAACGGCTACGAATACGATTTCGTGACTTACGAGCGCCAGTGACTCAGGCCGCCGCCCCGGCATTTCGCATGAAGCGCCAGAGCGCTGGCGCCTCCGAGTAAGCGACGTTGAAACGCACCCAGGGCGTATCGGCCTCGTCCGCCTCGAAATAGGAACCGGGCGCCAGCCAGATCCCGTCCTTCAGCGCCAGTTCCGCGAGTCCGTTGGCGCCGCGTTCGCGCCACTGCCCGGCCACCTTGGCCCACAGAAAGAGGCCGCCTTGCGGCCTCCCATATATCTCGAAGCCATGCTGCGCCATCAGCTCGCCCACGCCGGCATGGGCCTCTGCCAGCCGTTCGCGGGTGCGGGCGATGTGGGCACGGTAGCGGCCTTCGCGGATGACCTGGTGGACGATGCGCTCCATGATCTCCGGCGAGGTCAGGCCCACCGCCATCTTGGTGCGCGCGATGTCGCGCGCCAGATCGCGATGCGCCACCACGTAGCCCACCCGCACCGATGGACTGATGACCTTGGAGTAGCCGCCCAGGTAGACCACGCGCCGCGCCCCATCCAGGGCGGCCAGCATAGGCGTTACGCCGGGCGCAAGTTCGCGCGAGATATCGTCTTCCACCACCCACAGGCCATGCCGCTCGGCCGCCTGCAGGATGCGGAAGGCATTGGCCATGCTGATGCTGGCGCCCGACGGGTTCTGCAAGGCGGTGTTGACGACCAGCGCTCTCGGCCGGTGGCGAGCCACCACCGCTTCCAGCGCCTCGCAGTCCAGCCCGTCCGGCGTGCGGGGCACGGACACCGCCCGCAAGCCAGCCAGACGCAGCATCTGCAGCAGGTTGGCGTAGGCGGGCTGTTCCACCACCACCGTGTCGCCCGGCCGCAGCAGGGTGCGTATCACCATGTCCAGCCCGTGCGTCACGCCCTGGGTCAGCACGACCTGCGAGGCCTCGACCTCCATGCCCTGCGCGCTCAGGCTGGCCGCGATGGTCTCGCGCAGCGGCGCGTAGCCGTAGGGATGGCCGTAGTTCGCGATACGCATGGCCGGCACCCGCCCCATATGGCGCAGGGCCATGTGCAGCCCCTCTTCGTTCAACCATTCGCCCGGCAGCCAGCCGCAGCCCGATTTGATGGGGATGGAATGGTCCGCGAAGATATCCGACAGCAGCCAGCCGGCGTTCAGGCGCGGCGGCTCCCAGGATGGCGGCTGGGCGGGGCGCGCCGGCGCGTCCGGCGTCGCGACCCGATAGCCCGCGCCCGGCCGCGCCGCCAGCCAGCCCAGCGATACCAGCCGGCTGTAGGCGCTGGCCACCGTGAAGGTGCTGACGTCATACAGGCGAGCAAACTCCCGCACCGAGGGTAGGGACATACCCGGACGCAGTGTCTGTTCTTCGATGGCGCGCAGGATGGCGGCGACCAGCTGCTCGACCAGGGTCGGCGCCTGGCCACGAGCGCGGTTGGGCTGGAAATCGATCACGGAGATAACTGTACAGTTGTGTCGTTCATAACTATACAGTTAGCCGCATTTGCGCGGATCGTATATTTTCATTCCTATCCGGACGCACCAGAATCGTTTCAATCCCGCTGGCTGCACAACCGTCGCCCAAGTCCAGCGCTTGTCCGTCCCCTGGAGCCGCCATGAACGCCCCCGACAAACTGCCCGACCTGTCCCACCTCTGGATGCCCTTCACTGCCAACAAGCAGTTCAAGGCCCACCCGCGCATGCTGGCGACCGCCAAGGGCATGTATTACACCTCGACCGACGGCCGCCAGATTCTGGACGGCACGGCAGGTCTGTGGTGCGTCAACGCCGGCCACGGCCGCGAGGAAATCGTCGCCGCGATCTCCAAGCAGGCAGGCGTGATGGACTACGCGCCGGGCTTCCAGCTGGGCCACCCGCTGGCCTTCGAGGCCGCGACCGCCGTCGCCAGCATGATGCCGCAGGGCCTGGACCGGGTTTTCTTCACGAACTCGGGCTCCGAATCCGTCGACACCTGCCTGAAGATCGCCCTGGCCTATCACCGCGCCCGCGGCGAAGGCCAGCGCACCCGCCTGATCGGCCGCGAGCGCGGCTACCACGGCGTAGGCTTCGGCGGCATCTCGGTCGGCGGCATCTCGACCAACCGCAAGACCTTCTCCGGCGCGCTGCTGCCCGCCGTGGATCATCTGCCGCACACCCACAACATCGAGCAAAACGCCTATTCCAAGGGCCAGCCGGCCTGGGGCGCGCACCTTGCCGACGAACTGGAGCGCATCGTCGCCCTGCACGACCCGTCCACCATCGCCGCGGTCATCGTCGAACCCATGGCGGGTTCGACCGGCGTGCTGATCCCGCCCAAGGGCTATCTGGAAAAGTTGCGCGAGATCACCTCCAAGCACGGCATCCTGCTGATATTCGACGAAGTCATCACCGCGTACGGCCGCCTGGGCGCCGCCACGGCCTCCGAGTTCTTCGGCGTCACGCCGGACATCATCGCCATGGCCAAGGGCGTGAGCAACGCCGCCGTGCCGGCTGGCGCGGTCGCGGTCAAGCGCGAAGTGCATGACGCCATCGTCAACGGCCCGGCCGGCGGCATCGAGTTCTTCCACGGCTACACCTATTCGGCGCACCCGCTGGCCGCCGCCGCCATCCTGGCCACGCTGGACATCTACCGCCGCGAAGACCTGTTCGGCCGCGCCCGCAAGCTGTCCGGCGCCTTCCAGGAAGCCGCCCACAGCCTGAAGGGCGCGCCGCACGTCATCGACGTGCGCAACCTGGGTCTGGTCTGCGGCATTGAGCTCGCGCCGCGCGCGGGCGCTCCCGGCGCGCGCGCCGCCGAAGTCTTCCAGAAGTGCTTCGACAGCGGCCTGATGGTGCGGTACACCGGCGACATCATCGCGATCTCGCCCCCGCTCATCATCGAAGAGGCGCAGATCGGCCAGATCTTCGAACAGATCGGCCGCATCCTGAAAGAAGTCGCCTGATCGTCCGCCGCCCCGCGAGGGGCGGTTTTTCGCCTGGGCGGCCGACGGCCGCCCTGTGGCATTTTTCAAAGCCCCAGATTCGAGCGTTCCCATGAAGAAGATCCCGCATTTCATCAATGGCCAGCACTACGACGGCCGCAGCAACCGCTACGCCGACGGCTTCAACCCCGCCACCGGCGAAGTCACCGCGTCCATTCCGCTGGCGTCGAATGACGAAGTCGCGCTGGCCGTGGCCGCTGCCAAGGCCGCGTTTCCGGCCTGGTCCGAAACGCCCGCGCTCAAGCGCGCACGCATCCTGTTCAATTTCAAGGCGCTGCTGGACAAGCATCAGGACGAACTGGCAGAACTGATCACCCGCGAACATGGCAAGGTCTTCTCCGACGCCAAGGGCGAGGTCACGCGCGGCATCGAAATCGTCGAATTCGCCTGCGGCATTCCGCAGTTGATGAAGGGCCAATACTCCGACCAGATCGGCGGCGGCATCGACAACTGGAGCATGCGCCAGGCCCTGGGCGTAGTGGCCGGCATCACGCCGTTCAACTTCCCCATGATGGTGCCGTGCTGGATGTTCCCGGTGGCCATCGCCTGCGGCAACACCTTCGTGCTCAAGCCTTCCGAGCGCGACCCGTCGGCGTCCGTGCGCCTGGCCGAACTGCTGGCCGAAGCCGGCCTGCCCGAAGGCGTGTTCAACGTCGTGCACGGCGACAAGCAGGCGGTGGACGCGCTGATCGCGCATCCCGACGTCGAGGCCCTGTCCTTCGTCGGCTCGACGCCGATTGCCGAATACATCTACGCCGAAGGCACCCGCCGCGGCAAGCGCGTGCAGGCGCTGGGCGGCGCGAAGAACCACATGGTGGTCATGCCCGATGCCGACCTGGACCAGGTCACCGACGCGCTGATGGGCGCGGCCTATGGCTCGGCCGGCGAACGCTGCATGGCCATCTCGGTGGCGGTGGCGGTGGGCGACGTGGCCGACAAGGTGGTCGAACGCCTGACGCCGCGCGTCAAGGCGCTGGTGGTCAAGGACGGCATGCAAGGCGATGCGGAGATGGGCCCGCTCGTCACCTCGCAGCATCGCGGCAAGGTCGTGGGCTATATCGAAGACGGCATCGCCGCCGGCGCCACGCTGGTGGTCGACGGCCGCGGTTTGAAGGTACCTGGCAACGAAAAGGGCTTCTTCCTCGGCGGCACGCTGTTCGACAACGTCAAGCCTGCCATGAACATCTACCGCGAAGAAATCTTCGGGCCTGTGCTGTGCGTGGTGCGCGTGCCGGACTTCGCCTCGGCAGTCGAACTGATCAACGCCCATGAATTCGGCAATGGCGTGGCCTGCTTCACGTCCGACGGCGGCGTGGCGCGCGCCTTCGCGCGCCAGATCAAGGTCGGCATGGTCGGCATCAACGTGCCGATCCCGGTACCCATGGCCTGGCATTCGTTCGGCGGCTGGAAGCGCTCGCTGTTCGGCGACCATCACGCCTACGGCGAAGAAGGCATCCGCTTCTATTCGCGCTACAAGAGCGTGATGCAGCGCTGGCCCGACAGCATCGCCAAGGGCGCCGAGTTCACCATGCCTGTAGCGAAGTGAGCCCACCCCCGAAGCGCTGCGCGCTTCCCCCTCAGGCGGGCCCCCTCAAGGGGGCGTCGCTGCGGACCGGCAAAGCCGGATCCGCGCGACCCCGCTTGGGACGATCTTGCCAGTTAGTTGCGTTGTGCCCGTTTGCAGCGGGAACTGAAACGGGCGCGGCGTAGCCGCGCCTTCCTCATATCAAAAACGACAAGGGGAATCCTGATGCGCATCGGGATAGGCGGCTTTCAGCATGAGACCAATACGTTCGCGCCTTCGCGCGCGGCGTGGGAAGACTTTGCCGAGAAAGGCGGCGGCTGGCCCAAGCTGGTCAGCGGGCCCGCGATGTTCCAGGCGGTGGCGGGCGCCAACATACCGGTGGCGGGCTTCATCGAAGCCATGGGACGGCACACCTTGCTACCTACCACCTGGGCGGCGGCCAGCCCCTCGGGTCCGGTCACCAAGGATGCGTTCGAACGCATCAGCGCGATGATCCTGCAGGGGCTGTCGCAGGCGCTGCCGCTGGATGGCGTCTATCTGGACCTGCACGGCGCCATGGTCACGGAACACCTGGACGACGGCGAAGGCGAACTGCTCAAGCGCGTGCGCGAGTTGGTGGGTCCGGACGTGCCGGTCGTGGCCAGCCTGGACCTGCATGCCAACGTCACCCGCGCCATGGTGCGCCACGCGGACGCGCTGGTCTGCTATCGCACCTATCCTCACATCGACATGGCCGAAACCGGGCAGCGCGCAGCCGAACTGCTGGCCGCGCGGCTGGCGGGCGCGCCGCGGCCCTGCGTGGCCCTGCGTGCGCTGCCCTACCTGATTTCGCTGTGCTGGCAGTCCACCGACATCGAACCCTCGCGCAGCCTGTACCAGATGGTGGGCGACATCGAAGCGCGCGGCGCCCTTAGCCTGTCGTTCGCCACGGGTTTTCCCGCAGCCGACTTCCCCGAGTGCGCGCCCACCGTTTGGGCTTATGGCGCCACCCAAGCCGACGCCGACGCCGCTGCCGACGAAATGGCGCGCGCCGTGCTCAACGCCGAACGCGACTTCGGCGGCAGGCTCTACACGCCCGACGAAGCCGTGCAGGAAGCCATGCGCCTGGCGCGCGACGCGCACAAACCCGTGGTCATCGCCGACGCGCAGGACAACCCGGGCGCGGGCGGCAGCTCGGACACCACCGGCGTCTTGCGCGCCCTGATCCGGCACGATGCGCGCGACACCGCCATCGGCCTCATCGTCGACCCCGCGGCCGCGCTGGCGGCCCATCGCGCGGGCGCTGGAAACAAGGTACGTATTGCATTGGGTGGACACTCGGGTATTCCCGACGATGAACCGCTGGACACCGAGTTCATCGTCGAGAAAACTTCAGATGGACGCTTCGATACGCACGGCGCCTTCTATCGCGGCTTCCATATGGACCTGGGCCCCAGCGCCTGCCTGCGCGTGGGCGGCGTACGCATCATCGTCGCCTCCAACAAGGTGCAGATGGCCGACCAGGAGATGTTCCGCTTCGCCGGCGTGGAACCGCAACGCGCAGCGATCCTGGTGGTCAAGAGCTCCGCCCACTTCCGCGCGGATTTCACCGGCATCGCGGAAAAGATCCTGGTATGCGCGGCCCCGGGTTCCATGCTGATGGATGCGGCAAAACAACCATGGACACGGTTGCGTCCCGGCATCAGAATGGCGCCTTGCGGACCTGTCTTTTCGGGCGGGCCCGCTACCGCCTGAAGCTCGCACGCCGCCACCGCGCGGCGGACCAACGACGCAGCGGCGCGATGGCGCCGCTCACCACGCATCAAGGGGAACATTCATGCTGAAGTACGTCCGAGCGGCCGCGCTGGCCGGCGCCACCATGATGATGGCTCACGGCGCCTACGCCGAGACCGTCATCAAGTCGGTGATGCACTCGCCTCTGCGCCTGACCGACCCGCATGCCACCACCGCGTACATCACGACGTGGCACGGCTACATGATTTACGACACCCTGCTGGCCACCGACGCCGACAACAAGATCCAGCCGCAGATGCTGGAAAAGTGGGAAGTCTCCCCCGACGGCAAGACCTACACCATGACCTTGCGCGACGGCCAGAAATGGCATGACGGCAAGCCGGTGACGTCCGAGGATTGCGTCGCTTCGATCAAGCGCTGGGCCGCCGGCGACGGCATGGGCCGCACGCTGCTGAAGTTCACCGACAAGATCGAAGTCATCGACGACAAGAATTTCCGCATCGTCATGAAGGAACCCACGGACCTGGCGCTGCGCGCCCTGTCCAAGCCCACCGGCACCGCGCCGTTCATGATGCCCAAGCGCATCGCCGAACAGGCCATCGGCCAGCCCATCACGGACATGACCGGCTCGGGTCCGTTCAAGGTCATCGAATTCAAGCCGGGCGTGAAGACCGTCTACGCCAAGAACGCCGACTACGTGCCGCGCAAGGAACCCGCAAGCGGCCTGGCCGGCGGCAAGGTCGTCAACGTCGACAAGGTCGAATGGGACGTCATGCCGGATGCGCTGACCACCGCCAACGCGCTGCTGGGCGGCGAGATCGACTTCGTCGAACAGTTCCCCTATGACCTGCTGCCGATGATCGAAGGCAACAAGGATCTGAAGGAAGAGTCGCTCAGCCCGGTCGGCTACTTCACGATGTACCGCTTCAACTTCAAGTACCCGCCCTTCAACAACAAGAAGGTGCGCCAGGCCGCGATGTACGCCATCGGCCAGGAAGACGTGATGAAGGCGCTGGTCGGCAATCCGAAGTACTGGAAGACCTGCGCCTCGCTGTGGGGTTGCGGCACGCCGCTGGAAAGCGACATCGGCAAGGACATGGTGGTGCCGTCCAACATCGAGAAGGCCAAGGCGCTGCTGAAGGAAGCGGGCTACGACAACACGCCCATCCTGGTCATGCACGCGACCGACGTCGGTACGCTGTCGGCGCAGCCGGTGGTGATGGCGCAGGCGCTGCGCAAGGCCGGCTTCAACGTCAACCTGGCCGCGATGGACTGGCAAAGCGTCGCAACGCGCCGCGCCTCGAAGGCTGCGCCCGCGGAAGGCGGCTGGAACATCCACAACACCAACTGGTACGCCACCGACGTGATGGACCCGGTCCGTTCCGCCCCGGCCGCGGCCAACGGCGACAACGCCTGGTTCGGCTGGCCCGACTTCCCGCAGATCGAAGAGCTGCGCACCAAGATGGCGCTGACCTCCGACCCCGCGGAACAGAAGAAGATCGCCGAGGAAGTGCAGCGCATCGGCATCGATGAAGGCCTGTACGTGCCGCTGGGCCAGATGTCCGTGCCCACCGTCTACTCGACCAAGCTCTCGGGCCTGGTGCACGCGCCGGTGTTCGCGTTCTGGAACGTCAAGAAAGCCCCTTGATGGGCAAGTAGTTCAGGGGGAAATACATGCTGGCATTTGTCTCACGCCGGCTCCTCGCGACCATCCCCGTTCTGGTGATGGTCGCGGTGGTGGTCTTCGCGATATTGCGTTTCAGCCCGGGAGATCCGGCCATCATCATGGCGGGCGACGGCGCCACGCCCGAGCGCATCGTCCAGATACGCCAGACGATGGGCCTGGACCAGCCGGTCATCAAGCAGTTCTTCATCTGGGGCGGCAAGCTCCTGCAAGGCGACCTGGGCACTTCGCTCATGTCGGGCGTGCCGGTCACCAAGCTGATCGGCCAGCGCCTGGAACCGTCGCTCAGCCTGGCGGTGCTGACCCTGGTGTTCACCCTGCTCGTCGCCATTCCGCTGGGCGTGCTGGCTGCATGGCGCCAAGGCAAGCTGCTGGACCGCGCCGTGATGGGCTTCTCGGTGCTGGGATTCTCGGTGCCGGTCTTCGTCACGGGCTACCTGCTGATCTGGCTCTTCGCCATCAAGCTGGGCTGGTTCAACGTGCAGGGCTACGCGCCGCTGGCCAAGGGCTTCTGGCCGTACCTGCACCGCCTCATCCTGCCGTCGTTGGCCCTGTCCACGGTCTACGTGGCGCTGATCGCGCGCATCACGCGCACCAGCGTCATCGAGGTCATGGGCGAGGACTTCATCCGCACGGCGCGCTCCAAGGGCCTGGGCGAAACCGGCGTGCTGCTGGGCCACGCCCTGCGCAACGCCGCCGTGCCCATCGCCACGGTGGTGGGCCTGGGCATCGCGCTGCTGATCAGCGGCGTGGTCGTGACCGAATCGGTGTTCAACATCCCCGGCCTGGGCCGGCTGGTGGTGGAAGCCGTGCTCGCGCGCGATTACCCCGTCATCCAGGGCCTGACGCTCTTCTTCGCGTTCGTCTACGTGTTCATCAATCTTGTTGTCGATTGCGCCTACACGGTGTTCGACCCTCGGATCAGGTACTAACACCATGCAAACGCCAACCGATGCCGCCGCGCAAGCGGCCGCAGATCTCCCCGGCGGCGGCACGCCCCAAGCCACCGCCTGGCGCCAGATCCGCCAGGGCCTCAAAAGCTGGCCCGTGATGCTGGCGCTGATCGTGCTGGTGGCCGTCGTCGCCATCGCGCTGTTCGCACCGCTGCTGGGTACCGTCAACCCCACCTCGATCAACCCCGGCGCGCGCCTGAAGCCGCCCTTCTCCGATTACCTGCTGGGCACCGACGCCTTCGGCCGCGACGTCTGGTCGCGCGTGGCCTACGGCGCGCGCGTCTCGCTGATCGCGGGCCTGGGCGCGGCGCTGGTCAGCGTCGCCATCGGCTTGGTCATCGGCGTGATCGCGGGCTGGTTCCGTTCACTGGACGGGCTGATCATGCGCACCATGGACGCCATCATGGCCATCCCCGGCATCCTGCTGGCGATCGCCCTGGTATCGGTCACTGGCGCCAGCATCACGACCGTTCTGGTCGCCATCACCATCCCCGAAATTCCGCGCGTGGTGCGGCTGGTGCGCGGCCAGATCCTGACCGTGCGCGGCGAACCCTATGTCGAAGCCGCGCTGGCCCTGGGCACGCCGCTGCCGCTGCTGCTGTGGCGTCACATGGTGCCCAGCACCATCGCGCCGCTGACGGTACAGGGCACCTATGTGTTCGCGTCCGCCATGCTCACCGAAGCCATCCTGAGCTTCCTGGGCGCGGGCATCCCGCCCGAGATCGCCTCCTGGGGCAACATCATGTCCGAAGGACGCATGTACTTCCGCATGCTGCCCGGCCTGATCCTGTTCCCCGGCCTGTTCCTGTCACTGACCGTGCTCAGCGTGAACATCCTGGGCGACGCCTTGCGCGACGCGCTGGACCCGAAAATGGTGCGCAGGATCTGATGCCGATGACCTATTCCCCCACTCCTCCCGCGGGCGATACTTCGACCGCCATCCTGGCCATCCGCAACCTCTCGGTGGAAGTCGCCGGCGCCGGCAACCGCGTCGTGCGCAACCTGAGCCTGGACGTGCATGCCGGCGAAACCGTGTGCGTGGTCGGCGAGTCCGGCTCCGGCAAATCCGTCACCTCGCTGGCCGTCATGGGCCTGCTGCCTCCCGGCGTGCTGGGCGTCAGCGCGGGTTCCATCCGCGTGGAAGGCGAAGACGTGGTCACGGCCACGCAGCGCCGCCTGCGCGAGATGCGCGCCACGCGCATGGCCATGGTGTTCCAGGAACCCATGACCGCGCTGAACCCCGTGCACACGGTGGGCAAGCAGGTCGACGAAGTGCTGCGCCTGCACCGCAAGCAGATGTCGGCCGCGGAGCGCCGCGCCAAGGTGCTGGACATGTTCCGGTCGGTGCACCTGCCAGACGTCGAACGCATCTTCGAAGCCTATCCGCACCAGTTGTCGGGCGGCCAGCGCCAGCGCATCGTGATCGCCATGGCGCTGATCCTGGAGCCCAAGCTGCTGATCGCGGACGAGCCGACCACGGCGCTGGACGTCACCACGCAGAAGCAGATTCTGGCGCTCATCAAGGAACTGCAGGTCAAGCACCAGACCGCGGTGCTGTTCATCACCCACGACTTCGGCGTGGTGGCCGAGATCTCCGACCGCATCGTGGTGATGAACCGCGGCGACCTGATAGAAAGCGGCACGCGCAACGAGATCCTGGCCGAGCCCAAGCAGTCCTATACCCGTCGCCTGGTGTCGTCCGTACCCAGCCTGGTGCCCTCGCGCCGCGAGGCGCCGGCCGGCATGCCGGTGCTGCACGTCAAGGGCCTGGGCCGCACCTACGGCACCAAGAGTTCGCTGTTCTCGCGCCAGGCCGCGCGCAACGTGATCGCGGCCGCCGACGTCAACCTGACGCTGCGCAAGGGCGAGATCCTGGGCATCGTGGGCGAGTCCGGTTCAGGCAAGTCGACCGTGGCGCGCTGCATCGTGCGCCTGATCGAACCCACCGCCGGCCACATGATGATGGGCGGCGAAGACCTCAGCACCCTGTCCGGCTCGGCGCTGCGTCCTGTGCGCCGCCGCATCCAGATCGTGTTCCAGGATCCGTACCGTTCGCTGAATCCGCGCCGCACCGTCGGTGAGTCCATCATCGAGGGCCTCTTGAACTTCGGCGTGGCCCGCGAGCAGGCATTGAAGCGCGCCGGCGAAACGCTGAGCGTGGTGGGCCTGAGTCCGGACGCAATGAACCGCTACCCGCACCAGTTCTCCGGCGGCCAGCGCCAACGCATCTGCATCGCGCGCGCCCTGGTCATGGACCCCGAGGTCCTGGTGGCCGACGAAGCCGTGTCCGCATTGGACGTGTCGGTGCAGGCGCAGGTGCTGGAACTGCTGGAACAGGTGCGCCAGCGCACCGGCGTGGGCGTGCTGTTCATCACCCACGACCTGCGCGTGGCGGCACAGATCTGCGACACCATCATGGTCATGCAGCGAGGGAAGGTCGTCGAAACCGGCTCCGCCGAAACCGTGCTGACCGAACCGCGCCACGAATACACGCGGGCCCTGATCGACGCCGCCCCCGGACGCGACTGGGACTTCCGCAACTTCCGGCCGGTCGCCGCCGGCCTGGGCCACGCGGCCGCGCCCTGAAACTCGCAGCCTGTACACACACTGGAACCGAAATGCCGCAACCGCATGAACTGTCCGCCGTGGAGCTGCTCCAGGCCTACCGCGACAAGACGCTCTCGCCCGTCGAAGTCACCCGCTCGGTGCTGGAGCATATCGCCCGCTGGGAACCCCAGCTGAAGGCCACCTACGCGCTGGATGCGGACGGCGCGCTGGCGCAGGCCCGCGCCTCCGAGGCTCGCTGGATGAAGGGCGAACCGCTGGCGACCGGCGGGCACACGCTGGACGGCGTGCCCGCCACCATCAAGGAAAACATCGCCACGCGCGGCGTGCCGGTGCCGCTGGGCACGGCAGCAACGGAATTGAAGCCTGCCGCCGCCGATGCACCGCCGGCCGCCCGCATGCGCGAGGCGGGCGCCGTGCTGCTGGGCAAGACCACCATGCCCGACTTCGGCATGCTGTCCTCGGGACTGTCCAGCTTCCATGAACTGACCCGCAATCCCTGGGACCTTTCCAAGAACCCCGGAGGCTCCAGCGCCGGCGCGGGCGCCGCGGCAGCCGCAGGCTACGGCCCGCTGCATATCGGCACCGACATCGGCGGTTCCGTGCGTCTGCCGGCGGCCTGGTGCGGCATTGCCACGCTCAAGCCCAGCCTGGGCCGCATTCCCATCGACCCGCCGTTCATGGGCCGCTGCGCCGGCCCCATGACGCGCACCGTCGCCGACTCGGCGCTCATGATGGGCGTGCTGTCGCAGCCCGACGCGCGCGACCACATGAGCCTGCCCTACCAGGACTTCGACTGGCTGGACCTGGAACTCGACCTGCGCGGCCTGCGCATCGGCTTGCTCATGGATGCGGGCTGCGGCCTGCCCCTGGACCCGGAAATCCGCGCCGCGGTCGAGGCCGCTGCCCGCGCCTTCGAGGCCGCCGGCGCCATCGTGACGCCGATGCAGCCCTGGATGACGCCCGACATGCTGGAGGGCGTGGACCGCTTCTGGCGCACGCGCTCGGCCATCGATCTGTCGGCCTTGCCGCAGGCCCGCCGCGACAAGATCCTGCCCTTCATCCGCACCTGGGCGGAAAGCGGCGGCGGCCAGTCCGGCGAAGCCGTATTCCGCAGCTACTACGAGACCATGAACGTGCGCGCCAAGACGGTCGCGGCCTGCGCGCCCTACGACTACGTGCTCTCGCCCGTGGCCCCGGTGGTCGCCTACAACGCCGAATGGCCGTCGCCCACCAACGAGGTCGCGACCACCATGCACCACATCGGATTCACGCTTCCGTACAACATGAGCGAGCAGCCCGCGGCGTCCGTCAATTGCGGCTACACCAAGGCCGGCCTGCCCATCGGCCTGCAGATCGCCGGCGCGCGCTTTGACGACCTGGGGGTGCTGCGCATGGCGCGCGCCTGGGAAGCCATGCGACCCGAACAACACCCCTGGCCCCAGCCGCCCCGGGCGGCCTGACCGATCCTCAACAGCAAACCCACAGGAATTCCCATGCGTTGGCTTTTGGCAATGATCAAGCACGAGACGAATACGTTTTCGCCCGTGCCTACCCCGCTTGAGCGCTTCTTTCGCGGCAACCCGGAGGTCCTGGCCGGCGACCGCGCCATCAAGGCCTACGAGAACACCGACAGCGGGCTGGGCGGCTATATCGAAGTGGCGCGCCGCGAAGGCGCCGAGATGGTCGTGCCCGTGGCGGCCGAATCCTGGCCCAGCGGCCCCGCCAGCGCCGAAACCCATGAACGGCTATGCAAGCTGGTCCTGGACGAGGTCCAGCGCGGCGGCTACGACGCCATCCTGCTCGACCTGCACGGCGCCATGGTCGCCGAAGGCGTGGAGGACGCCGAGGGCGACCTGCTGCGCCGCCTGCGCGAGATCGATCCGCACACGCCCGTGGCGGTGACGCTGGACATGCACGCCAATATCTACGACGACATCGTCAAGCATGCCACGGTCATCACCGGCTTCCATACCTATCCGCACGTGGACATCCGCGCGGCCGGCCTGCGCGCCGCGAACGTGATCGCGCGCACCCTGAAGGGCGAGATCAAGCCTGTCATGTCCTGGGCCAACAAGCCCATGCTGCCGCACATCATGTGCCAAGGCACCCACGCGGCGCCCAACAAGCCGCTGCAGGAACGCTGCAAGGAACTGGAAGCCGGCGGCGTCCTGGCCGCCTCCGTCTTCGTGGGATTCCCCCACGCCGACATCCGCGAAGCCGGCCTGAGCGCCGTGGTCTGTACCGACGGCAACCTGGCCCAGGCGCAGCGCCACCGCGACGAACTGCTGGACCAGGCCTGGAACGGCCGCGCCGACTGGGTATTCCACCCGGAGCCGCTGGCGCCCACCATAGCCCGCGCCAAGGCCATCGAACAAGGCCCGGTCGTGCTGCTGGACCATTACGACAATACCGGTTCCGGCGGCACCATGGACACCACCGCCGTGCTGGCCGAGGTGCTGCGCCAGGAACTGGAGAACGTGGTCTTCTATGCCATTTGCGACCCGCAGGCCGCACTCGACGCGGCCGCGGCAGGCGTGGGCCAGACAATCACGATCCAGCTCGGCGGCAAGCTCGCCATGCCCGCCATCAAGGAGCCCAGCGAGCCGCTGGAGGTTACCGGCCGCGTCAAGCTGGTGTTCGACGGCGTCTACCTGAACCGCGGCCCCATGTACCGCGGCGTGCGCAACGACACCGGCCTGACGGTCGTGATCGACACAGGCCGCGTGGAAATCGTGGTGGTGTCCCGTCACCAGGAGCCGTTCGACATCAACTGCCTGCTGTCGGCCGGCATCGATCCGCTGCAAAAACGCTATGTCGTGCTCAAGAGCCGCGTGCATTGGCGCGCGGGCTTTTCCGACATGGCAACGCAGGTCATCGAATGCACCGGCGTGGGGGTGACCACCTCGGACTACGGCCAGCTTGATTTCAAGCACGTGCGCCGCCCCATCTATCCCCTCGATCCGATGTAAACCGGACCGCCGTCGCTGTACCCCGGAAAGCCGGCGCAACTGCGCCGGCTTTCATTTTGAAATCTTCTGTAACGGCGAGCGCCCTCAGATGACCATCGGCCTCGGTATACTCGCCGCGGGCCTTACAGGCCGATGAATACGCGTATTCCGATGGCGGGCGTCAGTAACGGCGTCCGGCGGCCAGAAGCAGCCGCCGTTCACCGGATATGACTCGATAATCAACGATACAAGCAGAACGATGAAAAAGAGCGTAGCGATCACCCTGGGCGTGGTCATAGTGGGAGCGGGAAGCTGGGTCGGGGCCACGTGGTACACCGGCAAGCGCATCGAGGAAAGCTCGCAGCGCCACCTGGCGGAAGCCAATGAAAGGCTGGCCAAGATCACGCCCCTGTTCGGTCTGCGCATCGATCAGCTGAAGTACGAGCGTGGCCTGTTCTCGACGCAGGCGCGCTACGGCGTGTCGCTGGTCAAGGGCGACAAGGTCGCCGAAGACATGCCCAAGGGCATGATCGAGTTCGATGCGTCCATCGAACACGGCCCCTTCCCCAAGAGCGCCCTGGCGCGCGGCGCCATCGCGCCCAAGCTGGCGTTCACGCACGCCGAGCTCGCCAAGACCGACAACATCAAGGAACTGTTCGAGCTGACCAAGGGCGTCGCGCCCCTGAGCGCCGACACGGTCATCAGTTTCGGCGGCTTCGCCACCTCCACCGCCAATATTGCCCCCGTGCAGATCACGCACGAAGGCAACGCCGTCAATTTCAGCGGCATGGCGATCAACGGCACCTTCGACCGCGCGCTGCAGGCCGTCACGGCGCACGCCCTGGTCGAAACGCTGTCGGTGGACGGCGAAAAGTCGGATGATCCCGTCAAGATGCTGATGTCCGGCCTGACCATGGACGTAGACAGCCGCATGGGCAAGTTCGGCCTCTCCATCGGAGATTCCAGCGTCAAGCTCAAGCGCCTCGACGTGACCCGCGCCGGCGACGACATCAAGGTCTCGGTGGACAATCTGGGCTACGGCGTCAAGCTGGCCGAAGACGACAAGAACGTCAACGTCGAAGCCACCTACCAGACCGGCACCATCACGCTCAACGACGTGGCGCTGGGCAACGGCCAGGCCGTGATCAAGCTCGCCAAGCTGGACGGCGCCGCCATCAAGCAGCTGTCGGACACCTACAACCAGATCGTGCGCCAGTACATGCTGGGCGCCAGCGACGAAGGCCTGAAGGACGAGCAGTTCGACGCCGTGCTGGAAAACGCCGGCAAGCTGCTCAACGGCAACCCCACGTTCAGCATCGACCCGATCAGCTGGAAGACCGACAAGGGCGAAAGCAAGCTGACCTTCGCGCTGGACCTGACCAATCCGCCCAACGTCAAGGACCTGACGCCGCAGGAGATCATGGTCAAGGCCATCAAGCAGATCGACGCGACGCTGGTCATCTCCAAGCCCATGGTGCGCGAACTGATCGTCCAGTACGCCGTCAAGAAGCAGGGCTTGACCGCGGAAAAGGCGGCCGAGGAAGCCGACGACCAGATGCGCTCGATGTCCGGCATGGCTGAAATGCTCAACGTCGGCAAGAACGACGGCGACAACATCATCGGCAAGTTCCACTACGCCGATGGCATGGGCGACCTGAACGGCCAGAAGATCCCCGCCGACGAACTGTTCTCGGGCCTGCTGGGCGCGACCGGAATGGACGACGACATGGATGACATGGACGGCATGGAAGAGGAAGGCGAACCGGCCGAAGGCGCGGAACTTGCCGCGCCCTCCGACACCGCGTCCGTGGCCGGCTACATGCAGGACTTCGACCTGGACACCGTGACGACCATGCTGGACGACATGGTCTACAACCCCCGCAAGCAAGACGGCGACGAAGGTCCCGTCCTGATCCTGGATCCCCGCGACACCGGCGCCAGCGAGCTGCGCGTCGACTTCCTGTGCAACGACTTCACCGAGAAGTGCCATGATCTCGTCGTGACCGCGACCTACAGCAGCAAGAAGCCGGTCTCGCTCAAGGCCATCAACGCCTGGAACCAGGAATACCGCTGGACCCGCGCCTACCTGGACGACAAGAACCGGGCCGTGCTGCAGATGGACATGAACTCGGAAGGCGGCATCGGCAAGGAAAACCTGCAGATCATGCTCAACACGTTCTTCAGCATCGCGGAAGACTTCTCGGCGGCCAGCAAGGCCGCGCCGGCGAAGTAAACCTCGGCTGACGCAAGACAAAAAAATCCCCCATCTTTCGGATGGGGGATTTTTTTTGCCTTGGGCCCGGCTCGCGCCGGGCCTCGCGGCCCACACTTATGCGTAGGCCTCGATCGGCAAGCAGGCGCACACCAGGTTGCGGTCGCCGTAGGCGTTGTCCACGCGGGCAACCGGCGGCCAGTACTTGGCGTCGCGCAGCGAGGCCACCGGGTAGGCGGCCTGCTGGCGCGGGTACGCGTGCAGCCATTCCTCGGCCAGCAGCATCTGCGCGGTGTGCGGCGCGTTCTTCAGGACGTTGTCCTCGGCATCGCGCTCGCCGCGCTCGACCTGGGCAATTTCTTCGCGGATCGAGATCATCGCGTCGATGAAGCGGTCCAGTTCGGCAACGCCTTCCGATTCGGTCGGCTCGACCATCAGCGTGCCGGCCACCGGGAAGCTCATGGTGGGCGCATGGAAGCCGTAGTCCATCAGGCGCTTGGCGATGTCTTCGGCGCTGATGCCGCTGGTTTCCTTGAGCGGACGCACATCGAGGATGCACTCGTGCGCCACGCGGCCGTTGCGGCCCGCGTACAGGACCGGATAGTGGTCACGCAGGCGGGTGGCGATGTAATTGGCGTTCAGGATGGCGACTTCAGTGGCTCGGCGCAGGCCGTCGGCGCCCATCAGCGAGATGTACACGAACGGAATCGGCAGGATGCCCGCGGAACCGAACGGCGCGGCCGACACCGGACCGACCTTGGCGTCGCCAGGCAGCTTGCCCTGCTCGTTCACCACGCCCGGCAGGTACGGAGCCAGGTGCGCGCGCACCGCCACGGGGCCCACGCCGGGGCCGCCGCCGCCGTGCGGAATGCAGAAGGTCTTGTGCAGGTTCAGGTGGGACACGTCCGAACCGAACTTGCCCGGCTGGGCCACGCCCACCATCGCGTTCATGTTGGCGCCGTCCAGGTAGACCTGGCCGCCGGCCTGGTGCACCAGATCGCAGATCTCGGTGACGGCTTCCTCGAACACGCCGTGGGTCGACGGATACGTGATCATCAAAGCGGCCAGCTTGTCGCCGACCTGTTCGATCTTGGCGCGCAGGTCGGCCAGATCGACGTTGCCGTTGGCATCCGACGCCACCACCACCACGTCCATGCCGGCCAGTTGCGCCGAGGCCGGGTTGGTGCCGTGCGCCGACGACGGGATCAGGCAGATGTTGCGCTGATGCTGGCCGTTGGCCTGATGGTAGCCGCGGATGGCCAGGAGGCCTGCGTACTCGCCCTGCGCGCCCGAGTTGGGCTGCAGGCTGATGTTGTCGTAGCCGGTGATCTCGCACAGCGCGGCCGACAGGCGGTCGATCAGTTCGTTGTAGCCCAGGCTTTGCGAAGCCGGCGCAAATGGGTGGATCAGCGCGAACTCGGGCCAGGTGATGGGGATCATCTCGGCGGTCGCGTTGAGCTTCATGGTGCACGAGCCCAGCGGAATCATGCTGCGGTCCAGCGCCAGATCCTTGTCGGCCAGCTTGCGCAGGTAGCGCAGCATGTCGGTTTCCGACTGCACGCTGGAGAACACCGGGTGCGTCAGGATCGCGCTTTCGCGCGCCACGCCGGCGGGAATGCCGCTGGCGGCGGCCGCGTCCAGCGCGTCGATGTCGAGTTCGACGTCATCGCGTTCCAGGCCGGCGGCGAAGACGTTGACCAGCGCCTGCAGGTCAGCCGCGGTCACGGTCTCGTCCAGCGACACCGCCAGGCGGGCGCCATCGACGCGGCGCAGGTTGATGTGCGCGCAATCGGCGGCGGTCAGGATGGCCGGCGTGGCCGCGCCGGTCTCCAGCAACAGCGTGTCGAAGAAGGTGTCGTTGACGACCTTCACGCCCAATTTGACCAGTTCGGCGCGCAGGATGGCGGTGCTGCGCTGCACGCGTTCGGCGATGCGGCGGATGCCGGCCGGGCCGTGCCAAACGGCATACATGCCAGCCATCACGGCCAGCAGCACTTGCGCGGTGCAGATGTTGGAAGTGGCCTTTTCGCGGCGGATGTGCTGTTCGCGCGTCTGCAGCGCCAGGCGCATGGCCGGGTTGCCCTGCGCGTCCTTGGACACGCCGACCAGGCGGCCAGCCATGTTGCGCTTGAAGGCGTCCTTGCAGGCCATGAATCCGGCATGCGGGCCGCCGAAACCGAACGGCACGCCGAAGCGCTGGGCCGAACCGATGGCGATATCCGCGCCCCATTCGCCGGGCGCGGCCAGCAGGGCCAGCGCCAGCAGGTCAGTCGCGACGGCCACGATGGCGCCTTGCGCATGCGCGGCTTCGGCCAGCTTGCGGTAGTCGGCGACGGAGCCGGTGCTGTGCGGGTACTGCAGCAGCACGCCGAAGCACTCGGGCAGGCCTTCGGCCTCGTCGCCGATGGTGATTTCGATGTCCAGGCCTTCGGCGCGCGTGCGCACGACTTCGATGGTCTGGGGATGCACGTGGCGCGAAATGAAGAACACCGGGCTCTTCGACTTGGCGCTGCGGCGCGCCAGCGTCATGGCTTCGGCGGCGGCGGTGCTTTCGTCCAGCAGCGAGGCGTTGGAGATGTCCAGCCCGGTCAGGTCCGCGACCATGGTCTGGTAGTTCAGCAGGGCTTCGAGGCGGCCCTGCGAGATCTCGGGCTGGTAAGGCGTGTAGGCCGTGTACCAGGCGGGATTCTCAAGAATGTTGCGCAACACCACGTTGGGCGTCTGCGTGCCGTAGTACCCCTGGCCGATGTAGCTGCGGTAGACCTTGTTGCGGCCGGCGATCTGCTTCAGTTCGGCCAGCACGTCGGTTTCGCTGCGCGAGGCGGGCAGCGCCAGCGGGGCCTGGCTGCGGATCTTGGGCGGCACGACTTCTTCGATCAGGGCGTCCAGGCTGGCGCTGCCGATGACGGCAAGCATGGCGGCCTGGTCGGCGTCGGAAGGGCCGATGTGGCGGGGAATGAAGTCGGTGTGGGTGTCTAGGGCGCGCGACATGGAGAGGTCTCGGGATAGCGGGTGTCGTCGGAGGACGGACGGTATTGCATCTTGCGGAACGGGCGCGTGGCGGGTGCCCTGCGCCCGTTCCAGCCAGGCGGCTTAGCCGTTGGCGACGGCTTCGTAGCCGGCGGCGTCGAGCAGCTTGTCGGCGTCGGCGGCGTTGACCGGCTTGATCTTGAAGATCCAGGCGGTGAAGGCCGATTCGTTGATCAGGTTGGGATTGTTTTCCAGCTCTTCGTTGAACGCGACGATCTCGCCAGCCACGGGAGCGTAGATGTCCGAAGCGGCCTTGACCGATTCGACCACGCCAGCGGTTTCACCGGCGTTCAGCTTGGCGCCGACCTTCACGTCGCCAACGAAGACCAGGTCGCCCAATTGATCCTGGGCGGTATCGGTGATGCCGACGACGAACACATCGCCTTCGGCTTTGACCCATTCATGGGACTCGGTGTACTTGCGATCGGTGGGCAGACTCATGGGAACTCCTGAGGGAATGCGGGTAGATGAATGGTGTTGCGCGCCTCGCGCGGGCGGCCGTCGCCCCAGGGGCCGGCGGCTCGCGCGAAGCTTCGAGTTTACGAGTGTTCGACCGCTTTGCCGTTACGCACGAACGGCAATTTGCAGGCCAGGGCGGGCACCCACTTACCGCGGATGTCGACTTCGACCGTGTCGCCCGGCTTGACGCCTTGAGGCAGACGGGCAAAGCCGATCGATACGCCCAGCGTGGGCGACATGGTGCCGCTGGTGAGCTCGCCCGTGCCTTCCTTGGTGCGCACGGCCATGTGCGCGCGCATCACGCCGCGTTCTTGCAGCTTCAGGCCGATGAAGGTGGCGGGGGTAGCGAATTGTTCCAGCGCGTCGCGGCCGATGAAGCGGCGCTCGGCGTTCTTCAGGGACACGGTCCAGGTCAGGCCGGCCTGGTCGGGCTGGGTCAGCTCGTCCATGTCCTGGCCGTACAGATTCATGCCGGCTTCCAGGCGCAGCGTGTCGCGCGCGCCCAGGCCGCAGGGCCGCACGCCCTGGGCAACCAGGTCGCGCCACAGCTGCACGACTTCGGCGGCCGGCAGCACGATTTCAAAGCCGTCCTCGCCGGTGTAGCCGGTACGGGCCACCAGGGTGTCGTCGCCCACGCGGGCGGCCACGAAGGGGGTCAGCGGCTCGCTGGCGGCCTGCCAGGCCGGGCGCGCGGCCCAGACCTTGGCGCGGGCGTTGGGGCCTTGCACGGCCACCATGGCCAGATCGCGGCGCGGCGTGATGGCAACGTCGAACTGGCCAGCCTGCTTGACGCGCTGCATCCAGGCGACGTCCTTGTCGGCCGTGCCTGCGTTGACCACGACGCGCCATTCGTCGGCGGCGAAGAAATAGATGATCAGGTCGTCGATCACGCCGCCTTGCGGGTTCAGCATGCAGCTGTACAACGCCTTGCCGGGCACGGTCAGCTTGGACACGTCGTTGGCGACCAGGCGCTGCAGGAAGGCGAACGCGTCGGGACCGGCCACGTCGACGTTCAGCATGTGCGACACGTCGAACATGCCGGCGTCCTGGCGCACGGCGTGGTGCTCTTCCAGCTGCGAACCGTAGGCCAGCGGCATGTCCCAGCCGCCGAAGTCGACCATGCGGGCGCCAGAGGCGATGTGTTCTTCGGCCAGCGGGGTGCGTTTGAGGGTTGCGGACATGCGCGGAAACTCCGGGGCGGCAGTGTTGCCAGGGTTACGGAATGCCAGTGGTGCCAAGCGGGGTGCGCTTGTACAACGGCTGAATCTTCCGCCCCTCTGTCCTTTTGCCTGAGAGTTGCCCCGCATGGCGGGTTTGCACCTTCGGCGCCTGGGCTGCTCGCTATGTCCCTAGTTCAGGGCCGGCGCCAGGTCTCTCCAGAGTACTGTTTTGCCGCGTCCGCACGGTGAGAAAACCGGGACAGGGCAAGCATGGGCGGTATGGGTTACCTGAGCGATTCCGGGCGAATTGCGCCTTCGGCGGCGGCCGGACGTACAGGCCGCTCTCTCCCGCAACATGCGTGACAGCGGCGCAAGCATACAACGAAAGCCGCGGCCAGGGAATGCCCGCGGCGGCTCAGCCCAGCGCCGTATCCAGCAGCATCATCAGCACGAAACCCAGCATCAGGCCGCAGGTCGCGTAGACCTCATGCCCCTTGCGGTGCGATTCGGGGATGATCTCGTGGCTGATCACGAACAGCATGGCGCCTGCGGCAAAACCCAGGCCCCAGGGCAGAAGCGGCTCGGACCAGCCGACCACTGCGGCGCCGAGCACCGCGCCCAGCGGCTCGACCAGCCCGGACAGCATGCCCAGCGCCACGGCGAAGGCGCGCTGATAGCCCGCCGCCAGCAGCGCCACCGCCACCACCAGCCCCTCGGGAATGTCCTGGATCGCAATGCCGGTGGCCAGCGCGGTGCCGCGCATGGCGTCGTTGCCCGCGTAGCCCACGCCTATGGCCAGGCCTATGGCCAGGCCTTCCGGCAGGTTATGCAGGGTGATGGCGAAGACGAACAGCCAAGTGCGGCGCAGGCGGTGCGCCTCGATGCCTTCCCGGCCCTTGATGAAATGTTCGTGCGGCAGGGTACGGTCCATGAGCAGCAGCACCGCCGCCCCCAGCAGTACGGCCGCGCCCACCGTCAAGCCGGCGCCCCAGGGGCCATAGCCCAGGTCGCGGCCCGCGGCGATGCCCGGCGCCACCAGCGAGAAGGCGCTGGCGGCCAGCATCACGCCGGCGCCGAAGCCGAACATGCTGTCCTGCATTTTCTGGGGGATGGTCCGAGCAAACAGGATGGGCAAAGTACCCAGGGCAGTAGCGCCCGCGGCCACCAGCCCGCCCAGGAGGGCATCGGCCACGTGCGGCGCGCGCACGTCCAGATAGGCCCACAACTGGTGCAGGCCCAGGCATGCCACCAATACGGCCAGGGTCCACACGCTGATGCTGGTGGCCGCCGGCCGCACGCGATGACGGCTGAAGGTATTCATGTGCCGCTGCCCTCCTTGCGAGAGATGCGCTCAGCGCTGGGCTGCCGCGTAGCGGCGCGCCACTTCAGGCCAATTCACGACATTGTAAAAGGCGCCGATGTACTCGGGCCTGCGGTTCTGGTACTTCAGGTAATAGGCGTGCTCCCACACGTCCAGCCCCAGAATGGGCGTGTTGCCGTGCATCAGCGGGCTGTCCTGGTTGGCGCTGCTTTCCACCGCAAGCTTGCCGGCCGGCGTGACCGAGAGCCAGGCCCAACCGCTGCCGAAGCGGGTCAGCGCAGCCTTGGTGAACGCGTCGCGGAAGGCGGCCTGCCCGCCCAGTTCGGACTCGATGGCCGCTGCCAATACGCCGTCCGGCTCACCCCCGCCCTCGGGCGACATGACCGACCAGAACAGGCTGTGGTTCGCGTGGCCGCCGCCATGGTTGCGCACGGCGCCGCGGATGGCTTCGGGCAACTGCTCCAGCCGCGCCACCAGGGACTCGACCGGCTCGTTGGTGACGATGCCCGCGCCTTCCAGCGCGGCGTTCAGGCTGTTGACGTAGGTCTGATGGTGCTTGCTGTAGTGGATCTCCATCGTCATCGCGTCGATGTGAGGTTCCAGGGCGTCGTAGGCATACGGCAGGGGCGGAAGAGTGTAGGCCATGCATGTCTCCGTTGGATCCGCCCCCCGATTCAGGGCTTGGATCAATATCGAAAACATAAATGATAAGTATTTTTATTTGATATAACAATGGCAGGCTTCCAATACCTGCCATAGCGCCGGCCTATCGGCGCCCTGTCCCGCCAGAGGACGCTACAGCGCCTTGCCGCAGGCCACGCCCGAAGCCCAGGCCCACTGGAAGTTGTAGCCGCCCAGCCAGCCCGTGACGTCCACGGCTTCGCCGATGAAATAGAGGCCGGCGACGGTCTTGGCCTGCATGGACTTCTGGTCCAGCCCGCGCGTGTCCACGCCGCCGCGCATGACTTCGGCCTTCTTGTAGCCGGCCGTGCCGCTGGGCACCAGGCTCCATTGATGGATGTCCTGGGCCAGCGTGCGCAAGGTCTTGTCCGGCGCGTCGGCCAGGCGCAGCGCCGCCAGGCCCGGCTTGCCGCCCTGCTCCGCCAGGTGCAGCCAGCGGTCGGCCAGGCGCTTGGGCCAGAGGCCCGCCAGGACGGTATGCAGCTGCTGCCGGTTGCCCGACTTCGACGCCAGCAGTTCTTCCGCCAGGTCGCGGCCAGGCGCCAGATCGATCACGATGGGCTCGCCAGGTTTCCAGTAGCTGGAGATCTGCAGAATGGCAGGTCCGGACAGGCCGCGATGGGTAAAGAGCAGGTCCTCGAGGAACTCGCCGCGCGCCTTGCCCTGCCCCGTGTGCAGATTGACCTCCAGCGCCACGCCGGACAATTCGGAAAGGGACTGCCACTGCTCGGCATCGAAGGTCAGCGGCACCAGGGCGGGACGCGGTTCCACGACCTTCAGGCCGAACTGCCGCGCGATCTTCAGGCCAAAATCGGTGGCGCCCAGTTGGGGAATGGCCATGCCGCCGGTCGCGATCACCAGTTTCGCGGCGCGGATCGTGCCCTGGCTGGTGTGCAGCTCGTAACCCTGCTCGCCATGGCCGATCTCGGCCACCGAGCATCCCATGCGCCACTGCACCCTGCCCGCGTCGCACTCCGCGCGCAGCATTTCGATGATGGATTCGCTGGAATCGTCGCAGAACAGCTGGCCGCGATGCTTCTCATGCCAGGCGATGTGGTGGCGCTTCATCAGCGCCAGGAAATCCTGCGGCGTGTAACCGGCCAAGGCCGAACGGCAGAAATGCGGATTGTCGGAGAGGAAGTTGGCGGGGCCGGCGCCGATATTGGTGAAGTTGCAGCGGCCGCCGCCGGAAATGCGGATCTTCTCCGCCAGGCGCTCGGCGTGGTCGACCAGCACCACGCGCAAGCCGCGCTGGCCGGCGACCGCGGCACACATCATGCCCGCGGCGCCGGCGCCGAGTACTGCTACATCGAACATCAGTCTTCGATCAGGCAGTCGACGTAGTAGCGCTTTTCGCCATCCGGACCCACTTCGTCGGCCAGGCCGTGGATGTAGGTTTCGAAGCCCGGGAAGCGCTGGTTGAACTCGCGCGCGAACTGCAGGTACTGGACGATGGTGCGGTTGAAGCGTTCGCCCGGGATCAAGAGCGGGATGCCCGGAGGATACGGGGTCAGCAACACGCCGGTGACGCGGCCTTCGAGCTTGTCGATGTCGACGCGCTCGACCTCGCGGTGCGCCATGCGGGCGAAGGCATCCGACGGCTTAAGGGCCGGCACCATGTCGCTCAGGTACATCTCGGTGGTCAGGCGGGCCACGTCACGCGCGCGATAGGCTTCGTGGATCTCCTGGCACAAGTCGCGCAGGCCCATGCGCTCGTAGCGGCGATGGTCGCGGCAGAATTCCGGCAGGATGCGCCACAGCGGCTGGTTGCGGTCGTAGTCGTCCTTGAATTGCTGCAAGGCGGTCAGCAGTGTGTTCCAGCGGCCCTTGGTGATGCCGATGGTGAACAGGATGAAGAACGAATACAGGCCGGTCTTCTCGACCACCACGCCGTGCTCGGTCAGGTACTTGGAGACCAGCGCGGCGGGAATGCCGGTTTCGCCGAAGCTGCCCGACATATCCAGGCCCGGGGTGATGATGGTGGCCTTGATCGGGTCCAGCATGTTGAAGCCTTCGGCCATTTCGCCGAAGCCATGCCAGTGGTCGTTGGACTCCAGGATCCATTCGTCGCGGTTGCCGATGCCTTCCGAAACCAGGCGGTTCGGCCCCCAGACCTTGAACCACCAGTCGTTCTTGCCGAATTCGGATTCCACCTTGCGCATGGCGCGACGGAAGTCCAGGGCTTCGCGGATGCTTTCCTCGACCAGCGCGGTGCCTCCCGGCGGCTCCATCATGGCGGCGGCCACGTCGCAGGACGCGATGATCGCGTACTGGGGCGAGGTGGACGTGTGCATCAGGTAGGCTTCGTTGAAGACGTTGCGGTCCAGCTTGCGGGTCTCGGACTCCTGCACGATGATCTGCGAGGCCTGCGAAATGCCGGCCAGCAGCTTGTGCGTGGAGTGGGTGGCGAACACCATCGCGTCCTGGCTGCGCGGACGGTCCTGGCCGATGGCGTGCATGTCCTGGTAGTACTCGTGGAACGACGCATGCGGCAGCCAGGCTTCGTCGAAGTGCAGCGTGTCGACGTAGCTCCCCAGCTGCTTCTTGATCATTTCGACGTTGTAGATGACGCCGTCGTAGGTGCTCTGCGTCAGCGTCAGGATGCGCGGGTTCTTGTTCACCGCTTCGCGCGCGAAGGGGTTGGCCTCGATCTTCTTGCGGATGTTGTCCGGGTGGAATTCTTCCAGCGGAATCGGACCGATGATGCCCAGGTGGTTGCGCGTGGGGCGCAGGAACACCGGAATCGCGCCCGTCATCGTGATGGCGTGCAGGATCGACTTGTGGCAGTTGCGGTCCACCACCACCACGTCGCCCGCGGCCACGTTGGCATGCCACACCACCTTGTTGGAGGTGGAGGTGCCGTTGGTCACGAAGAAACAGTGGTCGGCGTGGAAGATGCGCGCGGCGTTCAGTTCGGATTCGGCCACGGGACCGGTGTGGTCCAGCAGCTGGCCCAGTTCGTCCACGGCGTTGCAGACGTCTGCGCGCAGCATGTTCTCGCCGAAGAACTGGTGGAACATCTGGCCGACCGGGCTCTTCAGGAACGCCACGCCGCCGGAATGGCCGGGGCAGTGCCAGGAGTACGAGCCGTCCTGCGCGTACTTGACCAGTTCACGGAAGAACGGCGGCGGCAGGCTGTCGACGTAGCTGCGGGCTTCGCGGATGATGTGGCGCGCCACGAATTCGGGGGTGTCCTCGAACATGTGGATGAAGCCGTGCAGCTCGCGCAGGATGTCGTTGGGGATGTGCTCGGACGTGCGCGTCTCGCCGTACAGGTAGATGGGGATGTCGGCATTGCGGAAACGCAGCTCGCCGATGAAGGCGCGCAGGTTCTTGATGGCGCTGGCCACGTCCTCGGGCGAATCCACGTCGAACTCTTCGTCGTCGATCGACAGGATGAAGGCGCTGGCCCGGCTCTGCTGCTGGGCGAACGAGCTCAGGTCGCCGTAACTGGTCACCCCGATCACCTCGACGCCCTCGGCCTCGATCGCCGCGGACAAGGCGCGGATACCCAGACCGGACGCGTTCTCGGAACGGTAGTCTTCGTCGATGATGAAAATGGGGAAGCGGAATTTCATGCAGGCGCTCCTGGGGGCAAGGCGGGTTCGGACGCGTAACGCGGCGCGAGTGTACTTCTAGTAAAAATCCGCCTGATGACAGACGGCGCGAGCACCCGCCAGGGCGGCGGGAATGGCCGAATTGTAGGGCTGTTTTTCTTACAGCCCTAAGGGAAATCCCGGAATGGCCCGGACGGCCGTTGTCATCGCGCCAAAAGCGGACGTTTTCAGCACAGAGAGCCGGGCCGCACGGGGAAGCAAACCGGGCGCCCGAAGCGCCGGGACGCTAGCGGATGGTGCGGGCCTCGCCCGCCTGCAAGGCCATCAGGAACTGTTCGAAATAAGGTGGGATGGCCTCGGCGGAGCCGTAACGGATGCGCCTTTCGACCTTGGCGATGGCGCCGAAGCAGACCTCGGAATCGGGCTCGCCGCAGACCAGCACCACTGGGTCCTCGTCATCGCACACTTCGTAGAGGCCGCCATACGCGCGGCGTCCCACCTCGTAGAGGTAGGCGGCGGCGCCGACGGTCTGCATGGGAGTGAGAGGCAAGGTCCCGAGATGGGCGGCCTCCAGCGCTTCGTCCAGCGCATGGACGCTGGATGGCGTGTAATCCAGCACGGCGCCAGCCGAGCCGGCTGCCTGGACGAAGTCCTGCGCAGCACCCGCCACGCGCGCCACGAACTCTTCCTGGACTTCGTCGCGCTTGGCGTCCTGGTTTGTCTTGAGGAAACCGAACATCATTGGCTCCTTTGTGAAAACCGCAAGCGGCGTTAGGACCATTATAGGCAGCGCGTCCCCCTATACTGGCGAATCCACCGCCGAACGTTCCCTATTCCCAACACTTGCCGACCATGTCCCCGATCACCGTCCGACGCCTTGTTCCCGCCGACGCGGCGCCGCTGCGCCAATTGCGCCTGGACGCCCTGGTGGAAACCCCTGAATCGTTCGGATCGAGTTACGAAGAGGAACACACGCTGACATTGGAGGATATCCGCGGCTGGATCCAGCCTTCGGACGACAGCGCAATGTTTGGCGCGTTCTGCGGCGGGGTCCTGGCCGGCATGGTCGGCGTGGGCCGCCAGCGCAAACTGAAGATGCGCCACAAAGCGCACATCTGGAGCATGTACGTGGCGCCGGCGCACCGCGGTCAGGGCCTGGCCCGGCAACTGATGCAGGCGGCGATCGCCCATGCCTCGGGCATGCGCGGCATCCGCCAGGTGCAGCTGAGCGTGACCGCCAACAATCAGGCCGCCACCGCGCTGTATCTAAGCCTGGGCTTTGCCGAATACGGGCGCGAGCGCGAAGCGCTATGCGTGAACGGCGAACTCTACGACGAAGCGCTGATGGCGCTGCCGCTGGCCGGCAAGTAGCGGCGCGGCATCAGGCCGCGCCAGTCCGGCGCCGCGTGCTGAACGCCCGCACCAGATTGCGGCCTTCGTCCTTGGCTTTGTAGAGCGCCTGATCCGCCGCCTTGATCACCGCGTCGGGCGCGCGCAGGGCGTCGCTGCGTTCGGCTACGCCTATGCTGACTGTCACCCGCAGCGGCCGCGCATTACGCGCGTCGCGCCCGCCGCGGCGGCGCAGGCCGATCTGGTCGGCCTTGGGGCGCACCGGCTTGTCGCGCAGGCGCATCTGGTAGGCCTCGATGGAGCGCCTGACGCTTTCCAGGTGCGGCATGCTTTCCGCCGCGGTCTTGCCCGGGAACACCAGCGTGAATTCCTCGCCGCCGTAGCGGTAGGCCCGGCCGCCGCCCGGCACGCGCCGCAACTGCGCCGCCACCATGCGCAGGACCTGGTCGCCTACGTCATGCCCGTGGGTGTCGTTGAAAGCCTTGAAGTTGTCGACGTCGGCCATCGCCAGCGTATAGACGCGCCCCATGCGCTGCAGACGCTCGTTCAGCGCGCGCCGGCCCGGCAGGCCGGTCAGCTCGTCGCGAAACGCCATGTGGAAACCTTCGTGGGCCAGCGAGATGCACAGGGCCGTCAGCGCGGCGGTAGACATCAGCGCCAGTTCGACGGGATGCTCCGCCCCGCGCGGCAAGGCCCACGCCATGCACACGAATCCTAGCCACTGCCCCGCCTGCTGCGGACGCCCATAGCGCAGCAACAGCAGGGTCAGCGTCAGGCCCGTGGCCAGCAAGGCGATCAATCCTTCGATCGGCACGCTCAGGTGGGCCAACCTGCCCTGCACGGAGAGCATGCCAAGCAGATCATTCACGCCGTCCTTGCCGGCCAGCGCAATCGCCGCCGCGCCGGCGGCGATCATGCCGATGCGGGCGGCCAGGTCCAGCAACATGCTGGAGCGCTCGGACCACAGGGCGTTGATGGTGTAGGCCAGGGACCACCACGCCAGCGCCGGCCCGACGGCCCAGGGCGCTTCCGTGGCCAGCGCCGGCCAGGCCGCCGTGGCGGCCAGCACGCTGAGCATCAGCACCATGGTCTGTGCGCGCTGGTACATCAGGCACACCGCAACGCCGATCAGCGCCATCACCCAAGGCACGAACGGCACGATCTGCGTCAAGGCCGGCGGCCATTCGCGCCACAGCAGCAGCCCCACCGCAGCGGCCACCGGCAGCGCAGGATAGAACAACAAAGGCAGCCAGGGGATATGGGGGTAACGCACGGGTCGGGGCTTTTTTACGCTTGCGGAGATGACGTCGCCAAATCGGCAAACACATGTACTGTCATTTACGGACGCGGCCGCGATGTTCTTTAGCGGCTTTGCAAGTAACACCGCGCGCCGCGGCCATGATATGTTTTTTTCTTCACTCAGCAGACGGCCCCCCAATGCACATCCTGGTCAACATCGACGTGCCCGATCTCGAACACGCCATCGACTTCTATCAACGCGCGTTCGGCCTGACGCTGCGACGCCGTATAGGACAGACGGTGGCCGAGATGGCAGGGGCCGAGGCGCCCATCTATCTGCTGGAGAAGGCGGCGGGTACGCCTGCCGCCGGCGCCACGCGCCAGCCGCGCGACTATGCGCGGCACTGGACGCCGGTGCATCTGGACGTGGTGGTGGAGGACGCGGACCGCGCGGTCGCACAGGCGGTGGCCGCTGGCGCGCGCCTGGAAGACCCGGCCGTCTCGCACAACTGGGGCCGCATCGCCCACCTGAGCGATCCCTACGGTCACGGCATCTGCATCCTGCAGTTCCTGGGCCGGGGCTACGATGAGCTGTCCACGCCGCAGCTGCAATACGCCCCGGTCTCGGAAGCGGATTTCGAAGACCTGCTGGCGCTGCGCATCGAAGCCATGCGCGAAAGCCTGGAGCGCCTGGGGCGCTTCGATCCTGAACGCGCGCGCTCGCGGCTGCGCAGCACATTCCGGCCGGAACACACCTGGTCCATCGAGCAAGATGGCCAGCGGATCGGGTTTTACGCGCTGCGCCCGGAGGGTGACGGCTTGCGCCTGGATCATCTGTACATCCGCCCCGCCGCGCAGGGTTCGGGGCTGGGCGGACAGGTCATGCGCAAGATCCTGCAGGAGGCCGACCGCCTGGGGCTGGCGGTAAGCGTGGGCGCGCTGCGCGACAGCGATTCCAACCGCTTCTACCGCCGGCACGGGTTCGTGCAGACGGGCGAAAGCGAGTGGGATATCGACTACCTGCGTCCGGCGCCGCGGCGCGCGGACTGAGACTTCAGGTGCGCGGCAGGGTCACGCCGCGCTGGCCCTGGTACTTGCCGCCGCGATCGCGGTAAGAGGTCTCGCAGACTTCGTCGCTTTCCAGGAACAGCATCTGCGCGCAGCCTTCGCCCGCGTAGATCTTGGCCGGCAGCGGCGTGGTGTTCGAGAACTCCAGCGTCACGTGGCCTTCCCATTCGGGTTCCAGCGGCGTGACGTTGACGATGATGCCGCAGCGCGCATAGGTGCTCTTGCCCAGGCAAACCGTCAGGACGCTGCGCGGGATGCGGAAGTACTCGACCGTGCGGGCCAGCGCGAAGGAATTGGGCGGGATGATGCAGACGTCGCCCTTGAAATCCACGAACGAGCCTTCGTCGAAGTTCTTCGGATCGACGATGGTGGAATTGATGTTGGTGAAGATCTTGAACTCGTCCGCGCAGCGCACGTCGTAGCCGTAGCTGCTGGTGCCGTAGCTGACGATACGCCCGCCATTGGCCGTGCGGACCTGCCCTGCTTCGAAGGGTTCGATCATGCCGGCTTCGGCCTGGCGGCGGATCCAGCGGTCGCTTTTGATGCTCATGGTGGGAATGGTGCTAGGGAATGGAATGGACGCCATTTTATCCCGAGTGCGGATGCGCCACCGGCGAGGGGCCGGGCGGGACCGTGCCGCCCGGTTCCGCCTCAGTTCCCCCAGAAGGTCCGGTAGACCAGCGCGATGCCATTGACCGCCCCGCCCTTCAGGTCCACCGACAAGCCGCGCGCCAGCCTGTAGCTGGCGCGGCCGACGGTATCGCTGCCCGCCAGCGCCTGCTCCACGCTCAGGGTGATGCCGTTGGCGAAGGTCTTGCTGGCCACCAGGAATTGCGTGGCCAGCTGGCTGTCGCTGTCCCGGTTGACGTCGCCGGCCACCGTGCGGTCCGGCAGGATGCTGCCGGAGCTGCCGATGTTGCCCGTCTTGATGCTGACGTCGTCCAGGCCGAACTGCTTGTAGAACGGCTGCCCGCCGCCCAGCAGCGCGGTACCCACCGACATCAGCAGCGCCGCGTCGCCGCCGCTTTCGTCGGGGCCGCGGCCGAGCAGCAGCCAGGACAGCTTTTCCACGTCGCTGACGTCCGGGTACGACACCAGGTCGATGCGCGGCCGCTGCGCCGTGCCGACCACCTTGACGCCCGCCTCGACCTGTTCGCCCGTGCGCAGCGCCTCGATATCCAGCAAGGGGTTGTCCAGACGGCCCTGGAAGGTCAGCGTGCCGCGGCTCAGGCGCAGCTTCTGGCCGTAGGCTTCGATGCCGCCGCCACGGGTGCGCAGCGCGCCCACGCCGGTCAGGCGTCCATCGTTCAGCATGATCTGAATGGAGCCCAGCAGGCCGGCGTCCAGTCCCATGCCGGTGATGTAGAAGCGCGGCCCCATGTCGAACTTCAGGTTCATGCTGGTCTGCAGCGGCGTGGAGACGGTGCCGGGGTCATCGCCCGGCCGGCGCACCTTGACGTCATCGTCCAGCGACGGCACGCCCTGCAGGATTTCCAGGCTGAACCAGCCGGCGTCCGCCTTCAGGTCGCCCACGATGTCGATGCGCGGCATGGCCGCCTTCACGTCGATGACCCCGGACACCATGGCGTAGCGGTCCGAACGCTGCAGCGCCGGGAAGCGGTACAGGGTCAGCCGGATATCGCCGCCGCCATCGATGAAATTCCACTGCCCCTTGGCTTCGGCGTAGCCGCCCTTTGCCTCGGGATTGGTGGTGATCCATTCCTTGGTGCGCCATTCGGCCGGCATCACCCGCAACGAGGCCGGGAAGCGCAGGCTTTCCAGCACCACCCGGTCGTCGTCCAGGCGAGCGGACAAGGTGCCGTCGATCAGCCGCACGCCGTCGTCGATGCGCACCACGCGCAGCTTGTCGCCGCGGATGCTGCCGCTGGCCGACCATTTGCCCGCCAGGGTGCCCTGGGCTTCCAGATTGGCCTTGACCGTGCCGCCGACTTCCATCGAGTCGCCCACGAACAGGCCAACCCAGGCCAGGTCGGCGATATCCGCGTCCAGCTTGGCGCGCAGCGGCTGGCGCGGGTCCAGCGCCATGCCGCCCTTGGCGTCCACCACCAACACGGCGGTGCCGGTGCCGTTGATGAGGCCCATCTTGTCGGTGGCCAGACTGACCTTGGCGTCCAGGCGGCTGGCGTTGGCGGAGGTCGGCGTGGCGGTCAGGTCCAGCACCAGCGCCTTCAGTCCCAGCGGGATGGGAGGATCGCCCGGTATCAGCAGGTCGCCCTCGCGGCGCGCGATGCGCGCGCGGCCGCCCAGCCGGCCGTCGAACTTCAGGTCCCACAAGACGTCCAGCGCGATGCGGCGCTGGCCCTCGGGCACCATCGCGTTCACGCGGCCGGGCCGCTTGCCCAGCTTGGCCGCGGCCTCGGGATCGAAGGCGCCTATCACCTGGCGCGCCATGGCGGCCGTGATCACCAGGTTGTCGGCCTTGCCCGCCGTTTCCCAACGCTTGCCGCCCCCCCGCGAACCCTGGTGCGCCAGGACCACGCGCTCCTTGCCAGGCAGGGTCAGGCTCAGCGCCGTCTGCCCCACCTGCCACTGCCATTGCGGTTCCACGGCGGAAGGCACGAAAGCCAGCGTGACCGGACGGTCCACGGCCACGGTGAAGCCGGCGGTCTCTGCCGTCAGCCTCGAGAACGTGCCGTGCCATCCCGGCAGGGCTGCGTCGGGCGTGCCGGCCGGCCCCTTGCCCCAGGAACCGGCAAAGACGATGTTGGCCTTGGCGGGCGCCTCGCCCAGCACGCCCGGGCGCGGCTTGGGCGGCGTGTAGCCGGCCGCGAGCTCGCCGCGGTGCGCAGCCAGCGTGCCCGCCAGCTTGCCTTTCAACTCCGCGCCGCCGGGGATGCCCGGCCAGAACGCGTCGAGCTGGGGCGCCTGGGCGTCCAGCGACAGCGCGCCGTCCTTGGCGTCCAGCTCGCCCCTGGCCTGGACCCGGTTGCGGCCCAGCTTCAGGTCCACGTCCAGGCCGTGGATGCGCAGCCCGGCCAGAGGATCGGCCTCGGGCAAGGCGGCACCGTTCGGCACGGCGGCGGATTCCGCGCTATTGGTCGCTGCGGCGATATCCACCTGGGCCTTGAGCGCGCCAGTCAGGGGCTGCTTGTTCCAGCGCGTGCCCTCTTCGAAGCGCAGATCGACCGCGGCGTGGCGTAGCTGGCTCAGGTTCTCGATGTCGGCTTGCACGTCGCCGCGCACGGTCAGGACCGCAAGCGGAACATCCTTGCCCAGCCAGGGCGACAAATCCAGGCGCTGGGCGCTTATCGTGCCCGCGATGCGGTCGCGGCCCGTCCCTTGCGTGCTATCGGATTGCAGGTCTAGCTGCGCGGCCAGGGTCGATTTGTCAGGCAGTTGCGCCTGCGCCCGGGCGCTGCGCAGCACCAGCGCCGTGCGCGGCGCAAGGTCGGCGGTCAGGTCCAGCAGCAGGCCGGAGCCCTCGCCCTCCAGCTTGGCCTGGATACCATCCAGGGAACCGGCGGCATCGGCGCGCAGCACCACCTGGCAGGCGGGCCGGGGCGGCTCGGAAGGCGTCGCCTTGGGATCTGTCCTGGCCCCGGCTTTGGATTCATCCTTGGGGTCGGCCTTGGCGCCAGGCTTGGGCTCAGGCTTCTTGGCAGCGCCCGCCTGACGCTCATACACGCCACTCAGCTTGTCGGCTTCGCACAGCGGGGAATCGGAGCCGGTCCCGCGCGCGGTCACGTCCAGGCGAGCGGCGAACGGCCAGGGATCGGCCATGCCTTGCAGTTCGGCCTGCCCGGAGATGTCCGCCTGCGCAGCCTCGTGGCCCACCCGCAGGCTGGCGATGCGCAACTGCGCGCCCTGCTTGCCCGCGGCGAAGGTGGCGTCCAGATTGCCCAGGGTCACGGGCAAGGGTTCGCCGTCCTGGTCCAACTGGAAGTCGCCCAGCGCCACCCGGTCGATAGCGATGTCCACCGGCAGTTCGGGCAAGGAGAAAGGCTCGCCGTCGTCCTCGGCAGGCGCCGTCTCGGGCGTTGCGGTCAGGCCGATGTAAACCGAGCCCGCCGATACATCGCGCACGTGCAGCAGACGGTCGCCCAGGGCGCGCCAGTTCACGTCCAGGTGCAGGTCCGTGATGTCGACGCGGGTGCCGCTGACGTCCAGGTCCAGCTTGCCCACGGAGACGCCGCGCAACAGCGAGCCGCTCACGTCCAGCGCCTGGCCATTCAATTGCTGGGCGGCGGTGGTCAGGAGCAGCCGCGTGCCGTTCTGCGAACCGACCAGCCAGAACAGGAAGCCGCCCGCCAGCACGGCCAGCATGGCCAGGCCCGGCAACCACCACACCAGCACATGGCGCAGGAATTTGCGCAAGGCCTTCAAAACGCGATCCCCAAGGAAAAGTGCAGGCGCAGGTCGCGGTCGCGCTGGCCGTAGGCCACGTCCAGGAACAAGGGCCCGGCCGGCGTGCGCACGCGGGCGCCTACGCCGTAGCCCACCGCCATCGACATGTCGCCGAACGATTCCGCGGCGTCGCCCGCGTCCACGAACACGCCCATGCCCCAGCGCTCATTGAAATAGTGGTCGTACTCGATGCTGCCGACCAGCAGCGTGGGCGCGCCCACCACAGCGTCGTCTTGCTTCACGCCTATGCTCTGGTACTTGTAGCCGCGGATCGAACGCGCGCCGCCGGTGCGGAAACCGAAATCGTCCGGCACGCGCACTTTGCTGTTGGACCAGACCCGGCCGACTTCGCCGCGCACGGTCAGCACGTCCAGCTTGCCGATGGGCCACCATTTCTGGGCCCGCAGCCGGGCGCGGGTGTAGGGTTCGCCGGAGTCCAGCGTCACGCCCACGCCGCCGCCCACCGCGATCAGGTTGCCTTCGCGCGGGTCGTACTTGTTATCGACATCGCGGCGCAGCCATTCGGCCGTGGCGGTCAGGGTCGGCAGCTTGTACTGGTCGCCGCCGTCGATCTTCACGTGATCCTCCGCCAGCAGCAGGCCCCAGCGGGTCTCGTATTCGACTCGGCTATCGCCCGCGCCCTTGCGCTCCTGCAGGCGCGTAGCGCCCAGCGCGTAACGCGTCACGTCCAGCCCCTGGATGTCGGAGTGGTCGTACAGGACCCCGAAGGAATCCTTGTAGCCGCGCTGGTTCGGCGGCAACAGGAAGTCCGCGTAGGCGCGCTGCTGCAGCCGGTCCACGCTGAAGCCCGTCTCCAGGGTGACCGGCTGGCCAAAGACCACGTTCTGCCGGTACAGCGACTCCACGCGCAGGCCGGCCTCGTCGTCCACGCCTATCGATCCGGTGAACCGCTTGGGCGGCGCTTCCACCACCCGTACCTGCACCGGCAAGGTCACTTCGCCGTTCGAGTCGTAGGCGGGCGCAGGCGGCGGCATGCCGCCGGACACGGAAGGATCTCCCGCCGGCGTGGCAGCCGCCAGATCGGTCGAGCCTGGCGCGCGTGCGCGGTCGGCATTGGGCGCAGGAGTCGGCTGCGCCTGGCCCGGCTGCTCCAGCGACACGAACGCGCCGCGGAAGAACGCAGTGGATTGCAGGTCCTGCTGCCAGGTGTCCAGCTTGTTCTGGTCATAGGCGGCGCCCGGCGAGTAGCGCACATAGCGCTCCACCAGCTTCTCGGGCACCCGTTTCAGGCCTTCCGTGGTGAGCTCGCCCATGCGCACCTGGGGGCCGCTGTCTATTGTGACGCGCAGGGCGGCCGATGCCGTATCGGCCTCGATTTCCGCCTGCGACGCGGTCATGCGCGCCAGCATGAAGTCACGCGAGGACACCGCGTCCAGCAGGTTCGACTTGGCCTTGTTCCAGTCGCTGTTGATGAAGGGCTGGCCCGTCTTGAGCTGCCAGTCGTCGCGCAGTTTCTGCACCCGCGCCGCGAACTCGGGCCGGGTGATGCGGCCGGTGAAGCTCAGGTCCACGGACGTAACGGTGGTGCGCTCGCCCGAAACGATACTGATGTCCCAGGTTTCTCCGCCGATATCGGTGCCGGCTTCGAGCTTCACCGTGGGCGAGAAATAGCCCTGGGTGGCCAGGGCCGCCAGCGTCGCGTCGCGCGCGCGCCGACGCAGGCGGTTGATTTCACCGCCGTCCTGGTCTTCCGCCAGCCGCGCGATCGCATCGACGGCTTCGGTAATCGCCTGCAGGGCGGCCGGCGGCACGCCGCCGGGGTCCACAATGATTTCCGGGCGCTTGGCCAACGCCTCGCCCGTCATCACAACAAGTCCTGCCAAGAAGGCGCGGGCTGCCCACCGCATGCGTCAGGTCGGTTGCTGCACGACGATGGACGGGAACTTCCCGGCCATGTCGCGGGGAAGCGCCGCCACGCCAGCTGCCAGCTTGCGGGCGATGCCGCGATACAGCGCCGCGGCTTCGCTGCCCGGATCCGACACCACGGTCGGCGAACCGGCATCGGTCTGCTCGCGGATCGCCAGCGTCAGCGGCAGGCTGCCCAGCCAGGGCGTCTGGTATTGCTCCGCCATGCGTTGGCCGCCGCCCTCGCCGAAGATATGCTCGGCATGGCCGCATTGCGAGCAGATGTGGATGGCCATGTTCTCGACCACGCCCAGGATCGGCACATCAACCTTCTGGAACATGCGCAAGCCCTTGCGCGCGTCCAGCAGCGCCACGTCCTGCGGCGTGGTGACGATGACGGCGCCCACCACCGGCACCTTCTGCGCCAGGGTCAGCGCCACGTCGCCCGTGCCGGGAGGCATGTCGACGATGAGGTAATCAAGATCGCGCCAATTGGTCTGGCGCAGCAGTTGCTCCAGCGCCTGCGTCACCATTGGGCCGCGCCAGATGGCGGGCGAGTCGGCGTCGATCAGGAAACCGATGGAGTTGGCCTGCAGGCCGTGGCCCGTGAGCGGCTCCATGCTCTTGTTGTCCAGGCTTTCGGGACGGCCCGAGATGCCCAGCATGGTCGGCACGCTGGGGCCGTAGATGTCGGCGTCCAGCACGCCCACCTTGGCGCCTTCCGCCGCCAGGGCCAGGGCCAGGTTCACGGCCGTGGTGCTCTTGCCCACGCCGCCCTTGCCGGACGCTACCGCAATAATGTTGCGCACATTGGGCAAGGGCTTCAGCCCTTTCTGCACGGCATGGGCGGCGACCTTCCAGCTCACCTCGACCTGGGCGTCGGCCACGCCGGCCGCGGCCAGCGCCGCCACGGCGATATCGCGGACCTGGGTGCGCGCGGCATCGGCCGGATACCCCAGCTCGAGCGCCAGCGAAACCCGTCCGCCTTCCAGCTTGATGTCACGATCTTTTACAGAAACGCCCAAATCCATACCGGTATTCGGGTCCTGCGCGGCGCGCAGCGCGGCGCGAATTTGTTCTATCGTTATACTCATGTCACTATGGTTCCGTAGGCAGCGCGGCTTCTGCGACCCGCCATCCCCTAAAGGATAGCGGATACCCGGGAACCTTTCCCTGCGTTTTGCATCCGATCTTCATGACCAACACACTTATCCGCTTCTTTCGTGCCGTCCTATTCGCCGCCCTGGCCCTGATCGGCATGGCGATGGCGCTGGTGTTCATGCTTTCCACGGCGATCGCCGTGGCGATCCTGTACGTGGTCGCCAAGGTGCGCGGCAAACCTTTCGGCGTACGCGCCTATTGGAGCCAGCGCCAGGGCGCCCGCCCGGGACCGTTCCAGTCCGCCACCGCCCCCTTCGCCACGCAGCCGCGCGGCGACGTGATCGACGTCGAAGCCCGCGAAATCCGCTGACGGCGGCTTTCCAGCATGCTTGCGCCGCCCGCGGCGCAAGCGGACCGTGGGCTTGTGCGTCCGCGCGGCGGAATTGCCGTGTATTCGCGCCCATCCCCGCATTCTTTCGCAACCCGCCTGATTCGCCTGCCGCGAAGGGCGGGTTGAGCCATTGACGGGCCGCTGTCCGGCAAGTCTGCGCGCTTGCCCTAAAATGGCCGGCCTACCCCTTTTTTCCCTCAACCTCCAAAGACAACCATGTCTCGCACCCTTTTTGTCACCACAGCGCTGCCCTACGCCAACGGATCTTTCCACATCGGCCACATCATGGAGTACATCCAGGCCGATATCTGGGTTCGTTCGATGCGAATGGCGGGCCACACGGTGCACTTCGTGGGTGCGGACGACGCGCACGGCGCGCCGATCATGCTGAAGGCGGAAAAGGAAGGCATCACGCCGCAGGCCCTGGTGGCGCGCTACGCCGCCGAGCGCCCGCAGTACCTGAACGGCTTCCACATCCGCTTCGACCACTGGCACTCGACCGATTCGGCCGAGAACGTCGCGCTATCGCAGGACATCTACCGCGCGCTCAAGGCACAGGACCTGATCGAAACCCGCTCCATCGAGCAGTTCTACGATCCGGTCAAAGGCATGTTCCTGGCCGACCGCTACATCAAGGGCGAATGCCCCAAGTGCCACGCCAAGGACCAGTACGGCGATTCCTGCGAAGTTTGCGGCGCGGTCTACGCGCCCACCGAGCTGATCAACCCGTACTCGGCCCTGACCGGCGCCACGCCGGTGCTGAAGTCCTCGGACCACTTCTTCTTCAAGCTGTCCGATCCGCGCTGCGTGGAATTCCTGCAGCAATGGACCACCGGCTCCAACGCCGCCGGCGGCAAGCATCTGCAGCCTGAAATGCTGGCCAAGACGCGCGAGTGGCTGGGTTCGGACGATGGCGAGGCCAAGCTGGGCGACTGGGACATCTCCCGCGACGCGCCCTACTTCGGCATCGAGATCCCGGACGCGCCGGGCAAGTATTTCTACGTCTGGCTGGACGCGCCCGTGGGCTACCTGGCCTCGCTGAAGTCGTATTGCGCGGTCAAGGGCATGGACTTCGATGCGCTGCTCGATCCTGCCGGCCCCACCGAACAGGTCCACTTCATCGGCAAGGACATCGTGTATTTCCACGCGCTGTTCTGGCCCGCGATGCTGAAGTTCGCCGGCCGCAAGACGCCTGACGCCGTGAATGTGCACGGCTTCATCACCGTCAGCGGCGAAAAAATGTCCAAGAGCCGCGGCACCGGCATTTCGCCGCTGCGTTACCTGGAACTCGGCATGAACGCCGAATGGATGCGCTACTACATCGCCGCCAAGCTGAACGCCCGGGTCGAAGACATGGACTTCAACCCCGAGGACTTCATCGCCCGCGTCAACAGCGACCTGATCGGCAAGTACGTCAACATCGCCAGCCGCGCCGCCAGCTTCATCACCAAGCATTTCGATGGCGTCCTCGGCTATTCGGGCGACACCTCGGCGCTGGCCGCGGAGTACGCCGAACAGGCGGAGTCCATCCGCGCCGCGTTCGAGGCGCGCGAATACAACCGCGCCATCCGCGAAATCATGGCCTACGCCGATCGCATCAACCAGGCGTTCGACACGGCCCAGCCCTGGGTGCTGGCCAAGGGCATCGCCACCGCCGATGACGCTCAGAAGGCCGCCCTGCAGGACATCTGCTCGCGCTCGCTGGCCGGCTTCAAGGCCTTGTCCGTGATGCTGGCGCCGGTGCTGCCGGCGCTGTCCGAACGCGTGGCGCTGGAACTGTTCGGCGCGCAGGCGCCTTTCACCTGGGCCGATGCCTCGGTGCTGCCGCAGCGCGTGGCGCCCTTCAAGCACCTGATGCAGCGCGTCGAACCGCAGATGCTGGAAGACCTGTTCGAGCCGCCGGCCGCCCCCGTGGTGGTGCCTGGCGGCGAGCCCATCGCCGAGACCATCTCCATCGACGACTTCGCGCGCGTCGATCTGCGCATTGCGCAGATCGTCAACTGCGAACACGTGGAAGGCTCGACCAAGCTGCTGCGCCTGACGCTGGACGCGGGCGAAGGCCGTCACCGCAACGTGTTCTCGGGCATCAAGTCGGCCTACAAGCCGGAAGACCTGATCGGCAAGCTGACCGTCCTGGTGGCCAACCTGGCTCCGCGCAAGATGAAGTTCGGCGTATCCGAAGGAATGGTGCTGGCCGCCAGCCATGCGGATGAGTCCGTGGACGCCGGCATCTACGTGCTGGAACCCCTCCCCGGCGCCAAGCCCGGCATGCGCGTGCGCTGATCCCGCGCCCCCGCTGAATGCAAAAAGCCCGCCAGTTCAACTCGGCGGGCTTTTTGTTATTGAGCGCGGTACATCAGGCCTTGCTGGGCGCCAGCGCCGGGTCCAGCGAAATGCGTTCGTCGAAGACGAAGCATTTGCCGTCATAGCCGGGACCGCCGGTTTCCTCGAAGTACTTGAGGATGCCGCCATCGAGTTGGTAGACGTGCTCGATGCCGGCCTCGTTCATGTAGATCGCGGCCTTTTCGCAGCGGATCCCGCCGGTGCAGAAACTGACCACGGTCTTGCCTTCCAGTTCGGCCCGGTGCGCCTGCACCGCCGCAGGAAATTGCGTGAAGCGTTCAATGCGCCAATCGATGGCGTTCCTGAAGGTGCCTTCGTCGACCTCGAAGGCGTTGCGCGTGTCCAGCATGACCACGGGCCGTCCGGCGTCGTCCATGCCGGCCTCGAGCCAGCGCGCCAGCGTCTTCGCATCCACGCCGGGCGCGCGTCCCGCTTCCGGGCGGATCGCCGGATGATTCATGCGGATGATCTCGCGCTTGATCTTCACCAACAGCTTGCGGAACGGCACCGCCGCGCTATGGCTGAACTTCACTTCCAGGTCGGCGAAGCGCGGATCGGCGCGCAGGGTGCGCAGAAACGCGTCGATGCCATCCGCCGAACCCGCCAGGAACAGGTTGATCCCCTCTTCGGCCAACAGGATGGTGCCCTTGAGCGCGGCCAGGCCTGCCTCGTCCAGAAGGCGGGCGCGCAACTCGGGCAGAGCATCCAGCGAAACGAATTTGTAAGCGGCGATATTGACGACGGAAGTCATGGAAAAGCGGAAAAAAGCGGGCGGCGAAAGGCGTAATAGTAATCGCTGGGCGGTTTTCCCCGCCCGCCGCCCCGTTTGATCCGGCTCAACGATTGACGATTTCCTGCTCGACCACCGCGTCCAGCACCCACTGCAACGTCGACGCGTCGGCCGGCGGATTCGGGTTGCGGACCTCGACCACGCGCAAGCGGTAACGCACGCCAGGCTGGAAGTTGAACCCCGTGATTTCGCCGTACCAGAGCTGCCAGGGCTGTCCGGCGCTGTCGCGCACCTGGTAGCACATGGCGCGGCCCGCGCCGGCGGTGCAAGGCACGCGCTCCGAATTCACGTAGACCAGCTTGGTCGGTCCCTGCTGGCCGCCTGCGATGGGATCGGTGCGGCGTCCGAAGTCCAGCCTGTCGCCCGAGCTGAGCACCCAGGTCATGCGCTGCGGATTGTTGGCGTTGTCCACCGACGTGGCGGTGATGCTGGTCAGCGCAGCCAGGAAATCCTGCTCCAGCTTCATGTTCTGCGGCGCGCAGGCCATCATGGTCGACACCGGGCGCCCCTGCACGATCAGCAGGCCGTTGGCAACGGTATAGGAGCCGTTGTACTGGTTGCAGCCGGAGAAACCGGAAATGCGCGGCGCCCCCTGGTCATGGACGAAGCTCGCCGTAAGCGGGCGCGAATTGGAAGAGGGATGCGGAATCTGCCGCAAGCCGCCGCCGGGCAAGGTCCAGCGCGCCAGATCCCAGCTGGTCTGCGCCAGCATGTCGGAAGCGGAAGCGGGCTGAAAGCGCGGATCCTGGCCATCCGCGGCACGCTTGGGCGGCGCCGAGCAGGCGGCCAGGCCGATGGACAACAGGCAAGGCGCCAGCCAGCGCAAAGACGCGGGAAGGGGCATGAGGGTCTCCGAAAAAGCGAGGAATGCAGCGCCCGCGCAAGGCGGCGGGCCGGACCACGCCATTGTAGGCGCGGCCTGGCGCCGTTATTCGCGGCTTAACACTCTTTGATACGCGGTCCGCTGGCTACGTCAGGGGGTGGGCGGATCCTGGCGCCGCGCGAACTCCAGCACGTCGCCGCCGCGCAGATTGAAGGTCAGGTGCCGCGGCGCGCCGCCGTTGTCCAGCGTGAACGTGTCGATGGACGCCAGGCCGCGCAGATAGTCCGCTTCGAGGCGGGCGCGTTCCGGCGCGGGGCAGGCCATGCGCGTGGCGGCGGGCGCGTCGATGTAGAGCTTGCCGCCTTCGAGCTTGTAGGTGCCCATGTAGCGGTTGCAGCCGGAAAAGCCATTGACGCGATATTGCTTGCCTTGCGCCAGGAAGGTCAGGCGTACCGGTTCGCCGTTGTCGCCATGGGGAATGTCGCGCAGCGCGCCGCCCGCCTGCGTCCAGCGCACCAGTTCCCAACTGGTCTGGGCCAGCGAATCCGCGCTGCTGGCGGCGTTGGCCGCAGCTGCGCCTTGCGGGCGCGCGCCGCCAGTCGATCCGGCGCAACCGGCCAGGGCCGCGGCCAGCAGAGCCGGAGCAATCAAGCGGCAACGCGTGGACAAGAGCTTGGACATGTACGGGACTCCATCAATTACACATCCCTCGACTGTAACCGCCCTTTCGGTCCAGCACGCGTGTTCTAAGCCCATAAGCGGTATCCAAAAGCAGCACGGCAAATGCATGGCCACGCTCCAATTGCATGGCCTTGCTGCATCGAACGCCCCATGGCGGCGGCACACATCGACGCGCAGAATCAGTACAGATCGTCACCCGTGCCTGGCCGGCATGCAAGGCGCGGCAGCCGATCGCAACGACCGCAGGCGCAGGTGTCCGGCTCCTCACGGGGGCCAAAAATAAGATCAATCCGGGGGAGACACGGCGATGGGCTTTTTGAGAACCTTGTTGGCATTGTCGGTGGTGCTGGACCATCTGGGCGCAGGCGCCACCGATCATCTGGTGGGCGGCCGTCTCGCGGTACAGCTGTTCTACGTCATTTCGGGCTTCCTGATTTCCTATGTGCTCACCGCCACCGACCACTATCAAGGCGCGGTGGGCAAGTTCTATGCAAACCGCTTCCTGCGGCTGTTCCCGATCTATCTCGCCGTTGCGGCGCTGACGCTGGCCGCGCACGTGATGAGCGGCGGCGCATTCTTCCGCATCTACGACGCGCTGCCCTTCAGCGCCGAACTGTTCCTGGTGCTCTCCAACATTTTCATCATGGGCCAGGACTGGCTGATGTTCTTCGGCATCGAACATTCCGCGCTCAAGTTCACTGGCAACTTCGCGCACAGCGAAGTCCCGCTTTACGAAGGGCTGCTGGTGCCGCAGGCCTGGACCCTGGGCGTGGAGATGAGCTTCTACCTGGTCGCTCCCTTCATCCTGCATTCGCCGCGCCGGCTGCTCGCATTGCTGGCCGCATCGCTGGCGTTGCGCGGCGTGCTGATCGCCACCGGCATAGGCTTGGGCGATCCCTGGACGTATCGGTTCTTTCCGACCGAACTCGCCCTGTTCCTGCTCGGTTCGCTGTCGCACCAGGTGCTTTTGCCGCGCTATAAGGCCTGGACGCAACGGATCAAGCGCCTGCCGGAAATCGGCACGGCCGTGCTGGCGGTCTACTGTGTGCTGCATTTCTCGATCGCCATGAACCAGACCGTGCGCGACGGCCTGGCCGTGCTGCTGTTCGGGGCGCTGCTGCCGCTGGCCTTCCTGTTCCAGTCGCGCCACAGGCTCGACAAGGCGATCGGCGAGTTGAGCTACCCGATCTACATCTGCCATTCGCTGGTGATCATGTTCTTCAAGTGGCTGCTTGAAGAAGCGCATCTGGACCAGCCGCTGCTCTTCATGGCGCTGGTGATCACGAGCACCATCGCATTCTCGGCCCTGCTCAACAGCGTGATTGCGGATCCCATCGAGCGTCTGCGCAGCCGCCTGCGCACCGACGACCGCGATCCCGCGCCTGCGTCCGACACCCGGCGGCGCCCCGCTGGCGCGCCCGCGCAGCCCCTCGGGTCTATTCGCCGCGTGCCTTGATGTAGGCGGCCAGCACTTGTTCGATCTGCCGTTTTTCCTGGGAGCTCAGGCGCGCATAGGTGGCATAGGAGATGGATTCGAACGGCCAGGCGGCAGGGAGCGCCACACGCTCCGCGCCCGCCTGGATGACGCCCGGCTCCGGGTTCAGCATCGGCCCCTCGCCGGTGCTGAGCCACATGGGATTGACGCATAGCGCGCGGGTCAGCTTGATGAGCGCGTCGCTGGATGGCCGCCGGCGCTGCCCGCTTTCGTAGTTGCCGATAGCGCTTTGCGACAGGTTGCTTGCGACCGCCAAGTCCTTTTGAGTCCATCCCTGAAGCATTCTTGCGTTGCGCAGACGATGGCTAAACGTGTCCAATCGATCAACCTGAGACATTAATAAGAATTTATTTATTTGATTAAAACATCTCAATACTGGCGCCAAATAAACGGATTACACCCGAATTGCGGGGCTAATCCGTAAATCGCGCCATGTAGCCGACTGCGCGCGCTTCAAGCCTGTTCCAGGCGCCTCGAAGCGCGTCGGCGCGCCATCAAAAAGACCATATCTATCATTGGCTTGCATTGCCACATCGGTATTGCCGCGCAGCTGGGGCCCCTGTCATGCAAGCGTGCCGCGGCGGCAAGAGCGTGGCGAGTTTAGGGCGTTTCACGTATTCAAAATCGAAAATAATGTATCGGCGATACATAATGCGTTAACACCCGCTTCCCAAAACAAACAGTATTTCAAGCGTTTCCATAGCGCTGCCCCTGCGCTTTCTGTTACTGTCAGAAACTACAGAAACGTATCTTCACAAAAAAACACGCCCGTGTTTAAATGAAACACGGGCGTGACTTCCAAGCAGCATCGAAGCATGGGCGGCCATCGGCGTAAGCACGAAACCAGGGGCAATCCCCCCGGCCTCGCGCCCATCCGAACAACACCGCCCGGCGCTCTCGCGCCTCGGCGCGCAGCACAGGGAGACGGGTATGACACGCAGCGCCCCGCCTAGGCATCAGGCACAGCCGCCCAGGCCTGTCTCCTCATTGGAAGCATCAATGAACAACACGCTGGATGTCATATTTCTGGGCCACGACGACGCCAGGCATGCCGGACTCATCGAAGCCCTTTCGCACCTGGGTTTCAATGTGCGCCGCTGCCATGACCTGGCCGACGTCTACGACAGATACTCGCGCCGCCCCTGCCCGCTGGTGGTGCTGAAAGCGCCCCTGCCCGACATCCACAATGCCGCCGTCCGGCTGCGCGCCGTGGACCGAGGCCTGGGTATTGTCGCCATTGCCGCATTCGCCGATGCCGAAAGCCGCATCCGTACGCTGCTCTGCGGCGCGGATGCCTGCCTGCCGCCGGACGTATCCGGGCTGGAGCTGGCGGCGGCGCTGCAGGCGCTGGTGCGCCGCGCCGTGGGCCTGGACGGCGCGGACGCCGCATCCGACGGACACACGCTGGATGAATCCATGCACGACACCTGGCGCCTTGCGAACAAGGGCTGGACCCTGATCAGCCCCACGGGCCGCACGCTGGGGCTGACCACCGGCGAGCGCGACTTCCTGTCACGGCTGGTCAACGCGCCCGACCGCAAGGTCAGCCGCGACGCCTTCTACGCGGACGGCGCGGACGAGGCCGACAGCGGCATCTCGCGGCGCCGCTTCGTGGACGTCATGATCAGCCGCTTGCGGCGCAAAGCGGCGGCCAACGAGATGACGCTGCCGATCCGCGCCGTGCATGGCTGGGGCTACATGTTCGCAGCGGACATCACGCTGGACCTGGAATTTCGGGTATCTGGGGAAGAAAGCCGCCTGGAGGCCCAGGGCGACTGGCGCCGAGAAACGGCGGACGCGAACGCGTCCATTTGAGGTCCGGCCCGCAACGGGCCAGGACGAAAAAAACGCGGCGCTGCCTCGAAAGGTAAGACGCCGCGCTAAAACAACACGTGAGCCTGGAGTCATCAGCCGGCACTGATGCCTACTACCTGGATCACGCGATTCCAACATTCGTGCCTCATACTGCTCACGTACGGTCAGACCGTGAACCTGGGCGGGGTCTCTAGTCCCTGCACAGGCTGCAACGTGATCAACGCCAGGCGATTCGTCCGTTTGCTAAAACAGCGGCCGTCCCGCCCTTATCAGCGGCGTTCCTCATGGATAGCCGCTTGATGCACGAAGTTTAGGACCTCGGGCAGGTTTGCAGTAATTCTTTGTTGATAGCCTTCCATACATATCTGGTATAGCGCGGCACGCCCCCTACAATGCCGCCAAAGGACTTGGGATCCGTTCCCGCCAAAGCCATGCCCACACTACCCGTTCCCCTCAAGCACCGCTTGCGCAAGCTGCTGGCGCTGTTTCCGCCCAACTGGTGCCTGGCCATCCTGGTGGCGCTGGACGGGTACGCCTTCATGCATCCGGTGCTGCGCGAGGTGCGGGCGCGCGAATACGGATTCTGGCTCGCTATCGACAACTGGCATGAGGTCATGCGCGTGGTGGGCCTGCTGGAGATACCGCGCCTGGTGTTAGGCGTGGGGCTGCAGGTCATCGCGCTGGGACTGATCCTCAAGGCGCGCATCGCCTGGGCGTTCTCACTGGTGCTGCTGATCGGCGTGGGCACCTTCGCCATCATGGGAGACAGCGGCCGCGCCGGCCTGGGCATCTATACGCTGGTCCTGGTCATCGCGCTGATCGCCTACTGGCGCCGTTTCGACCGCGCCAGCGTGACCGCCGGCTCGCTGTTCGCCCTGGTCAGCATGCTGTCGCTGCTGATCTACGCGGTCTTCGGCACGCTCTATCTGGGCAACGAATTCAATCCGCCCATCACAGACGCCACCACCGCGCTCTACTTCTCCATCGTATCCATGTCCACGGTCGGTTATGGCGACATCACGCCGCACACCGGAACCGCGCGGCTGTTCACCGCGTCGATTATCATCCTGGGCATCACCATCTTCGCCACGTCCATCAGCGCGATCGCCGGGCCGGTGATCGGCGGCAATCTGAAACGGCTGGTCAAAGGCAGGTTCTCCACCGCCATGCGCAAAAATCACATCATCATCGCGGGCGCGACGCCCCTGGCCATGAGCGTTTACGACGGCCTGCGCCGCCGCGGCGACGAAGTCACCGTCATCGTGCCTCCTGGCGTGCCGCAGGAATATCCGGCGGCCACGGACCTGATCGAAGGCGACCCGTCCAGCGTGGATGTGCTGCACAACGCGGGCGTGACCCGCGCGCGCTACGTGCTGGCGCTGCGCGACGACGACGCCGAGAACGCCTTCATCGTGCTGGCCGCGAAGGAAGCTTGCGGCGAAAACGGCGCCAAGACGGTCGCGCTGGTCAACACCAGCAAGCACCTGGAGAAGATCCGCCGGGTGAATCCCGACCTGGTGTTCTCCGTGCAACTGCTGGGCGCCGAGCTGCTGGCCCGCGCCATCAACGGCGAGCCCATGGACAGCCAGAGCATCACCGACCTGTTCTTCGCCAAGGCCGCCCCCAACGGCAAAGCCGCCTGAAGACTACGCGTCGCCGGGCGGTTCATGCCCGGCGTACCAGCGCACGAACTCGGCCGACGGCATCGGCCGCGCAAACAGATAGCCCTGGATGAACGCCACGCCGCGCGCCTTCAGATAGTCGAACTGATATGGCGTTTCCACGCCTTCCGCCACGACCGACAGCCCCAGACGGTGCGCCAGCGTGATGATGGCGTCCAGCACTGGCGCTTCCTCGCCCGCGGGCCCGATGGCCTGCACGAAGCCCTGGTCGACTTTCAGGTAGTCCACCGGAAATTTCTGCAGGTACGACAACGAACAGTGGCCGGTGCCGAAGTCGTCGATCGCCACGCGCAGGCCCTGGGCGCGCAAGGCATCGATGTTGCGCCGTGCCTGCCCGTTGTCCATGATCAGGCTGCGCTCGGTGATCTCCAGCACCACCAGCGGATGCCGCGCCGCGATCTTGGCCGCGAAGGCCTGGACGTCAGGCAGCAGTTCCACGCTGGATAAGTGTTCGGCCGCGATGTTCACGCCGATGTGGAAATCCGGCGGCGTGGGCCAGGTCCGCATGTCACGTTCGATCAGCGTGAGCAGATGCTGGGTCAGCGGAATGATCATGCCTTCGGCCTCGGCCTCGGCGATGAAGACGTCCGGGCGCACCGGCCCGATGCCCGGCCTCTCCCAGCGCATCAGCGCCTCCACGCCCTCGCAGCGGCCCGTGGCCTGCCCGTACACGGGCTGGTAGTGCACCAGGAACTCGCCAGCCCGCATGGCGCGGCGCAGGCGTTCCTTGAACGAACGCCTGCTGACCTGCAGCCGGTGCGTGGCCACGGCCAGGCCCAGCCCGAGCAGCAGCGCCACCGGAAGATACGTCGCCATGGACCGCGACCACGCGCGCACCAGGGTCTCGGGCGGCGCCAGGACGTTGACTCTCAGGCCCGTCGCGGTGGCATCGTCCTCGTCGCGCAGCGGCACCGCGCGCGCCGCCGCGCCGCCCCAGGAATCGCTGCGTATCGGCGCGCCGTTCCTGCCGACGACCAATTCCAGCTGCAGGTCGTCCATGGTGGCCACGGCATTCACCAGGTCCTGCACGTAGCGGCCATCCACCACCACGATGCCGCCATGGCCGTCGGCGCCGGACTTGCCTATGAGGATGGCCGGCCGCTCCGGCGCCAAGGGCGTGCCGGCCACCGAGATCTGCCAGTGGTCCGACACGATGTTGATTTTCCACTTGCTGAAATCGTCGAGCGAGGCGTCCACGGCGCCTACCGCCGATGAGCAGTAGACGCGCTGGTTGCGCACCAGGACCAGGGAACGAAAATACGGATTCAAGGTGCCCCAGCGCTGCAGCATGGGCAGCACCTCGTCACAAGACTTGCCCGCCTGTTCCGCCACCCGCCCCAGCATGTCCTGGGATTGGATGAGGATGCTCTCGGCCTGGGCGCGCACGATGCGCGCGGCGGTCTCGCCTTCGAGCCGCTGTGCGTTGTGCGCTTGCAGCCATGTCCAGCCAACACAGGCCAGGATGGGAAGCACCAAAGCCAGGGCCACTGGCAGATAACGCCAGGACGGTGTGTCGCCAGTCACTCCCGATGTCGCCATGTCACCTCGCCGCGTAGGTCGTGCATGGCCGCCGCGCGACCAACTCTGGATAGGACACCAAGCCGGGCGCAGCGTCAAGGAACTCCGGGGCCCTCCGTCACGCAGGGCTCTGGCGCAGAAGCTCGCAGATCAGCGCCACATGCGCCTGCCGCCGCTCGGGCAGGTCGATGCGCTCGTCAGGTCCCATCAGCGCAGACATGACCAGGGTATGAACGATGGGCGACAGCAGCAGCCAGGGATGCTTGAGCGCGACGCAATCGGCGCACAGGCCGCGATCGCGCGCGCGCTCCAGCAGCCGCGCGATGTCGGTTTGATGCGCCTGCGCGGTCTCCTGCCGCCAGCGCGCGGCCAGGTGGGGCACGCGCCCGCTTTCGGCCAGCAGCAGCCGCATGGTGCTGATCATGGCCGCGTTTCCGAGGCTGACGTAGAGATGATTGACGATGCGTTCGGCAAGATGGCGCGGCGACTGGGCGCCATCCACCACCGCCTCGATGTCGAGCCGCGAGGGGCTGAGGTGGCGCGTCAGCAGGGCTTCGAAGACCGCTTCCTTGCTGTCGAAATGCGCATAGAGCCCACCCTTGGACAGGCCAGCCCGCAGCGCGATGTCATCCATCCTGGCGCCGGCATAGCCCGCCTGCGAGAACTCCTGGAGCGCGGCATCGAGAATCTGCCCGATCCGCACCACCGGAGGAAGACGACGGCGCTGCATGACCATCCTTCTGCTCCCTGTATATGTGCAATTCATTAAAAACCGACCAGTCAGTCGCTACTTTGATTCTGATCAAGGAATGCGTAGCCGCCGCACTGCACAATATCTGCAAGCATGAACCCGGTATCGGGTCCGCCCCGAAGGCGGCGTCACAAGCCTGCCCTGGGACGCGCCCGGCCCCCGCGCTGGAGAGACCCCGCATGACACTCCGCCCGTTTCCGGCCACGATCGCCACGCGCCTCGTTCCCGCAGCCCTGCTGACGCTGCTGGCCAGCGGTTGCGTGTCCATGGCGCCCGAATACGAACGCCCCGCGCTGCCCGTGCCTGCCGCCTATACAGCCCCAGCGCCCGAAGCGACCGCGGCCCACGCCGCAGCCGCCGCCGAAATCGGCTGGCGGACCTACTTCCCCGATCCAGCGCTGCAGACGCTGATATCCACCGCTCTGGACAACAACCGCGACCTGCGCCGCGCCCTGCTGCGCGTGGAAGAAGCGCGCGCGTTGTATGGCATCCAGCGCGCCGACCAGTTCCCCACCATAGGCGTGCAAGCGGACGGCTCCCGCGCCCGTGTACCGGGCGACCTGAACCTCACGGGACAGCCGCTGGTCTCCAGCCAATACCAGGTGGGCCTGGGCATGGCCAGCTGGGAGCTGGACTTCTGGGGCCGCGTGCGCAGCCTGAAGGACGCCGCCTTGCAGAATTACCTGGCCTCGGATGCGGCCGCGCGGGCCGCGACGCTAAGCCTGGTCGCCGAAGTGGCGGACAGCTACCTGTCCTTGCGCGAACTGGACGAGCGCCTGGCGCTGACCCGCGAGACCATCGCCTCGCGTGAAGAGTCGCTGCGCATCTTCCGCCGCCGCTTCGAGGAAGGCGCAATCTCCAAACTGGACCTGACCCAGGTCGAAACGCTGTGGCAGCAGGCCAAGGCGCTGGGCGCGGACCTGGAACAGACCCGCGCCGCCCAGGCCAGCGCGCTGGAGCTGCTGGCGGGCGCGCCGCTGAACCTGCCCAAGCTGCCCACGCGCCTGGACGACAACGCCGTCATGCGCGAGTTGCCGGCGGGCCTGCCCTCGGACCTGCTGGTCAACCGCCCCGACATCGTCGCCGCCGAACATCAGCTCCAGGCCGCCAACGCCAACATCGGCGCGGCCCGCGCCGCCTTCCTGCCGACCATCACCCTGACCGGCGCGTTCGGCACCGCCAGCAGCGAGTTGGACGGCCTGTTCTCGGGCGGTAGCCGCGCCTGGAACTTCGCGCCCAGCATCAGCCTGCCGATCTTCGACGGCGGCCGGCGCTCGGCCAACCTGGACCTGACCGAAGCGCGCCGCGACCAAGCCGTGGCCGCCTACGAACAGACCATACAGACCGCCTTCAAGGACGTGTCCGACGCGCTGTCCGCGCGCTACTGGCTGGCGGAACAGGTGGACGTGCTGCGCGCCACCGTGGCGGCGCAGAGCGAACGCGCCCGCCTCGCCCAACTGCGCTACGACCATGGCGCCTCGCCCTATCTGGAGGTGCTGGACGCGCAGCGCGATCTGCTGGCGGCCCAGCAGAAGCTCGCGCAGACGCGCCGCGCCCTGCTGTCCAGCCGCGTGCGGCTGTATGCGGCGCTGGGCGGCGGCACGCAAGCGCCGCCCACGGCGCAGACCGCCTCCGCGCCAACCGCCAGCCCCCGATAAACCAATAATCAAGGATCCCCGATGCGCCTGCCCACCCGAAAACTGGTCCCTGTCCTGATCGCCCTGGCGGTTGCCGCCGGCGGCTACTACGGCTGGCGGTTGCTGTCCGACAGCGGCCCGGGCGAGGGATTCATCAGCGGCAACGGCCGCATCGAAGCCACCGAAATCGACGTGGCTGCCAAGCTGGCCGGCCGGGTGCAGGAAGTGCTGGCGGTCGAAGGCGACTTCGTCGCCGCCGGCCAGCCGCTGGCGCGCATGCAGATCGACACTTTGCAGGCGCAGCGCGAGGAAGCGCGCGCCCAGCATCAGCAGGCCGTCAACGGCGCGGCCAGCGCCAGCGCGCAGGTCGCGCAACGCGAGAGCGACAAGCTGGCTGCAGAGGCCGTGGTGGTGCAGCGCGAAAGCGAACTGGACGCCGCGCGCCGCCGCCTGGCCCGCTCTGAGACGCTGTCCAAGGAAGGCGCCTCGTCCATCCAGGAACTGGACGACGACCGCGCCCGCGTGCGCAGCGCACAAGCCTCGGTGCATGCCGCGCGTGCGCAGGTGAAGGCCGCGCAGGCCGCCATCGACGCCGCGCGCGCCGCCGAGGTCGGCGCGCAATCCGCCGTCTCCGCCGCACAGGCCACCATCGCCCGCATCGAGGCCGACATCGCCGACAGCGAGCTGCGCGCCCCGCGCGACGGCCGTGTGCAGTACCGCGTGGCACAGCCTGGCGAAGTGCTGGGCGCTGGCGGCAAGGTGCTGAACATGGTGGACCTGGCCGATGTCTACATGACGTTCTTCCTGCCCGAGCAGGCGGCCGGCCGCGTGGCGCTGGGTCAGGACGTACGCATCATCCTCGACGCCGCGCCGCAATACGTCATCCCCGCCAAGGTCTCCTTCGTGGCCAGCACCGCGCAGTTCACGCCCAAGACGGTGGAGACCGCCAGCGAACGGCAGAAGCTGATGTTCCGCGTCAAGGCCCAGATCAGCCCCGAGCTGCTGCAGCGGCACTTGAAGCAGGTCAAGACGGGCCTGCCGGGCGTGGCCTGGCTGAAGCTCGATGCCGACGCGCAATGGCCCGCCAATCTTGAAGTCAAGGTGCCCTGATGACCTCCCCGGACACCGCGCCCGTGGTGACGCTGTCCGGCGTCAGCCTGCGCTACGGCAAGACGGTGGCGCTGGACGGCATCACCCTGGACATTCCCGCCGGCCGCATGGTCGGGCTGATCGGCCCGGACGGCGTCGGCAAGTCCAGCCTGCTGGCCCTGATCGCGGGTTCGCGCGCGGTGCAGGAAGGCAAGGTGGACGTGCTGGATGGCGACATGGCCAGCCGCCGGCACCGCGACGACGTGTGCCCGCGCATCGCCTATATGCCGCAGGGCCTGGGCAAGAATCTCTATCCCACCCTGTCGGTCGAAGAGAACCTGCAGTTCTTCGGCCGCCTGTTCGGCCATGACGAAGCCGAGCGCCGCCGCCGCATCGACAGCCTGACTCGCAGCACCGGCATGTCGGCCTTCCTGTCGCGCCCGGCCGGCAAGCTGTCCGGCGGCATGAAGCAGAAGCTGGGTCTGTGCTGCGCACTGATCCACGACCCCGACTTGCTGATCCTGGACGAGCCCACCACCGGCGTGGATCCGCTGGCGCGCGCGCAGTTCTGGGACCTGATCAACGAGATCCGCCGCGAGCGCAGCGGCATGAGCGTGATCGTGGCCACGGCCTACATGGACGAGGCGCAGCGCTTCGACTGGCTGATCGCCATGGACGAAGGCCGTGTGCTGGCCACCGGCACGCCCGCCGAACTGCAGCAGCGCACCGGCGCGGACTCGCTGGAAGCCGCCTTCATCTCCTTGCTACCGGAAGAAAAGAAGCGCGGCCACAAGCCGGTGGAGATCGTGCCGCTGGCCATCGACCAAGACGCCGAGATCGCCATCGAGGCGCGCGACCTGACCATGCGCTTCGGCGATTTCGTCGCCGTGGACCACGTGAACTTCCGCATCCGCAAGGGCGAGATCTTCGGTTTCCTGGGTTCCAACGGCTGCGGCAAGTCCACCACCATGAAAATGCTGACCGGCCTGCTGCCGGCAAGCGAAGGACAGGCCTGGCTGTTCGGCGCCGAGGTCGATCCGCGCAACATCGATACCCGCCGCCGCGTGGGCTACATGTCGCAGGCGTTCTCGCTGTATGGCGAGCTGACCGTAATGCAGAACCTGGTGCTGCACGCGCGCCTGTTCCACGTTCCGGAGGCCGAGATTCCGGCGCGCGTGGACGAGATGGTGCAGCGCTTCGACCTGGGCGAAGTGCTGGACACCTTGCCCGAGAATCTGCCCATGGGCGTGCGCCAGCGCCTGTCGCTGGCGGTGGCCATGGTGCACAAGCCCGAACTGCTGATCCTGGATGAACCGACCTCGGGCGTGGACCCCGTCGCGCGAGACAACTTCTGGCGCCTGCTGATCGCGCTGGCGCGCCAGGACCAGGTCACCATCTTCATTTCCACGCACTTCATGAACGAGGCCCAGCGCTGCGACCGCATGTCGCTGATGCATGCGGGCAAGGTGCTGGTCAGCGCGTCGCCCGACGAGATCACGCGCATGCGCGGCGCGCAGACGCTGGAGGAAGCCTTCATCGCCTACCTGATCGACGCGGGCGCCGGCACCAAACCAGAAGACGCTGACGCGCAAGCCGCTCCCCCCTTGGCGTCCGCCTCCGCCGAAACGCCGGAACACCGCGGCTTCAGCCTGCAGCGCATGCTGAGCTACATGTGGCGCGAATCGCTGGAACTGCGCCGCGACCCGGTGCGCGCCACGCTGGCCCTGGCCGGTTCGCTCTTGCTGATGTTCGTGATGGGCTTTGGCATCAGCATGGACGTGGAGGACCTGCGCTATGCGGTCATGGACCGCGACCAGACCGGCCTGAGCCACAACTACAGTCTGAACCTGGCGGGCTCGCGCTACTTCATCGAACATCCGCCCATTTCCAGCTACGAGGAGATGGACGCGCGCATGCGCAGCGGCGAGCTGTCGCTGGCCATCGAGATACCGCAAGGCTTTGCGCGCGACGCGGAGCGCGGCAACGGCGCGCAGATCGGCGTCTGGATCGACGGCGCCATGCCGCAGCGCGCCGAGACCATCCGCGGCTATGTGCTGGGCATGCACCAGGGCTGGCTGATGCAGCAGGCGCGCGAACGCCTGGGCTCGGACGCGACCCTGCCGGTCAGCATAGAGACGCGCTTCCGCTACAACCCGGATGTGCGCAGCCTCCCCGCCATGGTGCCCGCCGTGATCCCGCTGCTGCTCCTGATGATGCCGGCGATGCTGACGGCGCTGGCGGTGGTGCGCGAAAAGGAGCTGGGTTCCATCATCAATCTGTACGTCACGCCCGTGACACGGCTGGAATTCCTGCTGGGCAAGCAGGCGCCCTACGTGGCGCTGGCCATGCTGAATTTCCTGCTGATGACGCTGCTGGCCGTGACGCTGTTCGGCGTGCCCATCACCGGCAGCTTCCTGACCCTGCTTGCCGCCGCGCTGATCTACAACGTGGTGGCCACCGCCATCGGCCTGTTGGCCTCCACGTTCACCCGCAGCCAGATCGCGGCGCTGTTCTTCACCATGATAGGCACCCTGGTGCCCGCGGTGCAGTTCGCCGGCCTGCTCAACCCGGTGTCGTCGCTGGAAGGCGCCGGCCGCCTGATCGGACAGGTCTACCCCGCCACGCACATGCTGACCATCAGCCGCGGCGTCTTCAGCAAGGCCCTGGACTTCTCCAACCTGCAAGGCTCGTTCTGGCCGCTGCTGATCGCCATTCCCGTCATCCTGGGCGCCTCGGCGCTGCTGTTGAAGAAACAGGAGACCTGAGATGCGGCACCTGGCCAATATCTACCGCCTGGGCGTGAAGGAGCTGTGGAGCCTGGCGCGCGACCCGATGATGCTGATCCTGATCCTCGTGTCGTTCACGCTGATGATCTACACCGCCGCCACGGCCGTGCCGGAAACCTTGCACAACGCTCCCATCGCCGTGGTCGACGAGGACGTCTCGCCCCTGTCCGCGCGCATCACGTCGGCCTTCTATCCCCCGCACTTCACACCGCCGGAAGTAACGACTTCGGCCGAGGCCGATGCCGGCATGGACGCGGGGCGCTACACCTTCTCGGTCAACATCCCGCCCAATTTCCAGCGCGACGTGCTGGCTGGCCGGCCCGCTGAAATCCAGCTCAACGTGGACGCGACCCGCATGAGCCAGGCGTTCACGGGCAGCAGCTACATCCAGCAGATCATCAGCGACGAGATCAACGAGTTCGTCAAACGCTACCGCGCGCCCACCGAACTGCCGGTGGAGCTGGCGGTGCGCATGCGCTTCAACCCCAATCTGACCCAGGCCTGGTTCGGCGCGCTGATGGAGATCATCAACAACGTCACCATGCTGTCCATCATCCTGACCGGCGCCGCGCTGATCCGCGAACGCGAGCACGGCACCATCGAGCACCTGCTGGTCATGCCGGTGACGCCGACCGAGATCATGGTCGCGAAGGTCTGGTCGATGGGGCTGGTGGTGTTGGCATCTGCTGGGCTATCGTTGACTTTCGTGGTACGCGGCTTGCTGCAAGTGCCGATCGAAGGATCGGTGGCGCTGTTCCTGGTCGGGGCGGCGCTGCACCTGTTCGCGACGACCTCTATGGGCATATTCATGGCCACGCTTGCGCGCAGCATGCCGCAGTTCGGCATGTTGCTTGTACTAGTGCTGCTGCCCCTGCAAATGCTGTCGGGCGGCACCACGCCGCGCGAAAGCATGCCGCAGTTCGTGCAGGACATCATGCTGGCCGCTCCCACCACCCACTTCGTGGAACTCGGCCAGGCCATTCTCTACCGCGGCGCGGGCTTGAGCGTCGTGTGGCAACCCTTCCTGGCGCTGGCGCTCATAGGCTCGGTCCTGTTCGCGTTCTCGCTGGCGCGCTTTCGCAAGACCCTCAGCCAGATGGCTTGAGGCCTGTGTGTTCGTTACCCCTTACCACTCTCTTAAAAGGACGGATGATGAAGAAAACCACTGCCTCCACGCCTCAGGGCCTTGCCAGCGCCAATGCCGCCTATTGCCAGCGCATGGCGCAGCTTGCGCAGGAAAGCCAGCAGCGCTGGGTTGAACTGGGCCGCCGCCTGGCCGGCGGCAACGCGGAACAATACCTGGCCGCACTGGCGCCCTTGCAACAATCCGGCAACTGGCAAGAGATCGCGCCCGCGCTGGGCGAAATGACGCGCAAGCAATGGCAAAGCCAGCTTGAAGCCAGCCAGGCCATCACCCACGCGCTGCTCGAAGAACAGGCCACCCTGGCCGCCGGCATGAGCGAAGCAATGCGAGGCTGGCTGAAGCAGGCCACCGGCGGCGCCATGGGCATCGAAGACACGCCCATGGCGCAGATCTGGAAGACGCTGTCGAACCAGATGGCGTCGGCGTGCTCGGCCATGCGCGACGCAAGCCAACCGGGATCCCATCATGACGGCTGAACGCACTGCGCTCGTCACAGGCGGGGCCGGCTGCCTCGGGCAAGCCATCGCGCGCGCCCTGCACGATGCCGGCCACCAGGTCATCATCACCTACCACTCCAGCGAAGACGCCGCGCGGGCGTGGGTGGACGCGGAGGCGGCCCAGGGCCGCCGCTACGCCATGTACAGGGTGGACGTGGCCGATTACGACTCGTGCCAGGCGCTGGCGCGGCGCCTGGAGGAAGACGGCCGCCAGATCGACATCCTGATCAATAACGCCGGCCTTACCCGCGATGCCAGCCTGCGCAAGATGAGTCACGAAAACTGGACGGACGTGCTGCGCGGCAACCTGGACTCCATGTTCAACATGACGCAGCCGCTATGCGGCGCCATGGCCGACCGGGGCTGGGGCCGCATCGTCAACATCTCGTCCGTCAACGGCAGCAAGGGGTCGTTTGGCCAGACCAACTATGCGGCCTCCAAGGCCGGCATCCACGGCTTCACCAAATCCCTGGCGCTGGAGCTGGCCAGGAAAGGCGTGACGGTGAACACCGTATCGCCGGGCTACCTGGCGACGCGCATGGTGGAGGCCGTGCCCGAAGAGGTGTTGAAGGAGAAGATCCTGCCGCAGATCCCGCTGGGCCGGCTCGGTCGCCCGGAAGAGATCGGCGCGCTGGTCGCCTTCATCTGCAGCGATGCCGCGGCGTTCATGACCGGTAGCAATGTCGCCATGAACGGCGGCCAGCACATGTATTGATGCGGCTACGGGCCGCCGCGGCTCATTCCCGCGGCGCGCCCAGTTCTTCCAGCAGGAAGTCGACGAAGGCGCGCACCTTGGCCACCATGTGGCGGCGCGAGGGATACACCGCATACACGTAGGTCTCGTCGGGTTTCCAATCCTGCAGCACCGCCTGCAGCGCGCCGCTGTCCAGGTCCTGCTGCACGTACACGCGCGGCACCAGGCTGACGCCAAAACCGGCGCGCAGCGCATCGCGCACCGCCAGGCTGGAACTCACCCTGTAGCGGCCCCGCACCGGGACGCGTTCGGTCTCCCCCGCGCGCTTGAAGGTCCATTCGTCCGAGTGGCCAGACAAGGTGAACTGCACGCGCTCCATGTTGCGCAGCGCCAGGGGCGAGGCCGGCACGCCATGGCGCTCGAAGTAGGCCGGCGCGCCGCAGAGCACGTGGTCCAGCGTCATCAGCTTGCGCGCCACCAGGCTGGAATCCTCCAGCCGGTCGGTGCCGCGGATAGCCAGGTCGTAGCCTTCCTTGACGATGTCGATGCGGCGGTCCTCCAGGTTGAGGTCCAGCGATACCTGCGGATAGCGCTCCAGGAAGCGCGGCATGGCGGCGGACAGCCGGACCAGGCTCAGCGACATGGGCGCGCTGACCCGCAAGGTGCCCGACGGCGCCTGCTGCAAGGGCCCCAGCGATTGCTCGGCTTCGCTCAGGTCGTCCAGAATGCGCACCACCTGTTCGTAGTAGCGCGCGCCGGCTTCGGTCAGGCTCATGCGGCGGGTGGTGCGGTTGAGCAGGCGCGCCGCCAGGTGGGTTTCCAGTTCGGCGATGTTCTTGCTGACCGCGGCGGGCGACAGGCCCATCTGCCGCGACGCGGCTGCGAAGCCGCCCCGCTCCACCACTTGCCTGAACACCCTCAGCGCCGTCAGATGATCCATAGATTATTCACTATTGGTGAATGATATTGCCATTGAATTGGATATTATCGCCAAACAAGGATTCAATTAGCCTGTGGACATGGAGACGGCGCGCATATGGCGAGCCGGCAATCTCAGCAAATCCCAAGGATGGCAGCCATGAACCACGCCCTGACCGACGCAATCGCGCAACGCGTTTCCGCCAACTTCTTCGATCCCGCCCGCGGCGTGGACGACGACATCATCCGTACCCTGGTCTCCTGGGCCACCCGCGCGCCCACCGCCTTCAATCTGCAGAACTGGCGCTTCATCGCCGTGCGCAGCCAGGAGGGCAAGCGCCGGCTGCGCGAGTTGGCGTGGAACCAGCCCAAGGTGAGCGAATCGGCGGTGACCTTCATCGTGCTGGGCGTGCTGCCCCAGGCCGCCTGGATGGCCGACCGCCTGCAACCGTCCGTGGACGCGGGCTTCATGCCCGCGGCCATGGTGCCATCCTGGGAAGCCGCGGCCAGCCGCCTCTATGTCGACTCGCCGCAGACGCAGCGCGACGAGGCCGTGCGCAGCGCCACCTTCGGCGCCTCCACCCTGATGCTGGCAGGACAAGCCCAAGGCCTGGCCGCCAGCCCGATGACCGGCTTTGACGCCGCCGGCGTGGCCCAGGCCTTCGGCTTGCGCCAGGAGGAGGTGCCGGTCATGCTGGTCGCCATGGGCTACGCGCAGGAAGGCAATTGGCCGCAGAAGCCGCGCCGCCCCGTCCACGACGTGCTTGAACTTGCCTGAGCTAGCCGGAGCATGACCATGAACCGCGGTTCCGATCTGCTGTTGACTGCCCTGGCGCCCGCCATCTGGGGCAGCACCTACGTCGTCACCACCCTGATGCTGCCGCAGGACTATCCGCTGACGGTCGCCATGCTGCGCGCGCTGCCGGCCGGCTTCCTGCTGCTGCTGATCGTGCGCCAACTGCCGCAAGGCATCTGGTGGCTGCGCGCCTTCATCCTGGGCGCGCTGAACTTTTCCGTTTTCTGGGCTCTGCTGTTCGTGGCGGCCTACCGCCTGCCGGGCGGCGTGGCCGCCACGCTGGGCGCGGTCCAGCCGCTGGTGGTGATACTGCTGGCACGCTGCCTGCTGGGCACACCCGTACGCGGCCTGTCGGTGCTGGCGGCGCTGGGCGGCCTGGGCGGAGTGGCGCTGCTGGTGCTGACGCCCAAGGCCGCGCTGGACCCGGTAGGCATTGCGGCCGGATTGATCAGCGCCGCCTCGATGGCCCTGGGCACGGTACTCAGCCGGCGCTGGCAGCCGCCGGTATCCGCGCTCACCTTCACATCGTGGCAGCTGACGGCGGGCGGCATCCTGCTGGCGCCGCTGGCCTTCGCCGCCGAGCCCGCCCTGCCGCCGCTCACCGCGCTTAACGTGGCCGGCATCGCCTACCTGGGTTTGATTGGCGCGGCGCTGACCTATGTGCTCTGGTTCCGGGGCGTAGCGCGGCTGGAGCCCGCGGTGGTCTCCTCGCTCGGCTTTCTCAGCCCCATTACCGCCGTGCTGCTGGGCTGGGGCATGCTGGGCCAGCAGCTGAGCGCCGCGCAGATCGCCGGCATGGTGATCGTGGTCGCCAGCGTGTGGCTGAGCCAGCGCGCCCAGCGTCCGGCCGCCGTCACGCCTGCCCCGCGTCCGCTGTAACGGCACTGGCGCCGCCGCAAATAGTTGTGGCGGCGCCGTCCTGGCCGGCGCATGATCGTTGCTCCATCCCGAGGAAGGAGCCACATCATGAGCAGCAAACCCAGCATCATTCTTGTGCACGGTTTCTGGGGCGGCGCCGCCCACTGGAGCCGCGTCATCCTGGAACTGGCGCGCAAGGGCTATCAAGACCTGCACGCCGTCGACATGCCGCTGGCCTCCCTGGCCGGCGACGCCGAACGCACGCGCAAAATGATCGCGCAGCAGAAGGGCCCCGTGCTGCTGGTGGGCCATTCGTACGGCGGCGCGGTCATTACCGAAGCCGGCAACCAGCCCAACGTGGCCGGCCTGGTGTACATCGCCGCCTTCGCCCCGGACGCGGGAGAAAGCCCGGGCGGCATCACACAAGAAATGCTGCCCGCGGCCGCGCCCAACCTGGCGCCCGACAGCGACGGCTACCTCTGGCTACGCGCCGACAAGTTCCATGAGAGCTTCTGCCAGGACCTGTCCGCCGACGAGGGCCTGGTCATGGCCGTCACGCAAAAGGCGCCCCTGGCCAGCGCCTTCGGCGAAACGGTGTCCGTCCCCGCATGGCGCAGCAAGCCGTCCTGGTACCAGATATCCAGCCAGGACCGGATGATCGCCCCCGAAAACCAGACGCGCATGGCCGCGCGCCTGAACACCCGCAAGACCATCACGCTGGACGCCAGCCACGCATCGCTTGCGTCGCGCGCCGCCGAGGTGGCCGGCCTGATCGACGAAGCGGCGCGCGCCTGCGCATCCTAGGCGCCGGCCTGGCGGGCTGCGCACTCAAAACCAGCGTATCAGGGGACGCACCCGCCTTTTCTGTGCTGCTTTTTTTGTAACTTCATCGTCTTCGCAAAACTTGCAGCACAGATGCTTTCCCTATGAAAAGCGCATTTTCTTCCGGCAATCTATCCAAACTGATCCGCTTTTTTATTCATGATCTGAATCTGTACTGATCCAGGCTGCGGCTCTAACTTCACGGTGTAGGTCAAACACCCGTCAGCGCACGCCGTCTTGTGGCGGTTGAGGCGCGCTGGCGAAGAAGTCAGGAATACCGCCATGGATAGCGACGCGCTATTGCTTGCCCGAATACAGTTCGGCTTCACCATCTCGTTTCACATCATCTTCCCCGCCATCACCATCGGCCTGGCCAGCTATCTCGCCGTGCTGGAAGGCCTGTGGCTGCGCACGCGCAACACCGTCTACCGCGACCTCTACCATTTCTGGACCAAGATCTTTGCCGTCAACTTCGGGATGGGCGTGGTGTCCGGCCTCGTGATGGCGTATCAGTTCGGCACCAACTGGAGCTTCTTCTCCGATTTCGCCGGCAGCGTGACCGGGCCCTTGCTGGCCTATGAAGTGCTGACCGCCTTCTTCCTGGAAGCCGGCTTCCTGGGCGTGATGCTGTTCGGCTGGTCGCGCGTCGGGCCGGGCCTGCATTTCTTCTCGACCGTGATGGTGGCGCTGGGCACGCTGGTGTCCGCCACCTGGATCCTGGCCTCCAACAGCTGGATGCAGACGCCCGCCGGCTACGAAATCCTGGACGGCCGCGTGGTGCCCACGGACTGGCTGGCCGTGATCTTCAATCCGTCCTTCCCCTACCGCCTGGCGCACATGGGCATCGCCGCGTTCCTGGCGACCGCGCTGATGGTGGGCGCATCCGGCGCCTGGCACATGTTGCGCGGCGACCGCAGCCCCGCCGTGAAGAAGATGTTCGCGATGGCCATGGGCATGCTGCTGCTGGTGGCCCCGCTGCAAGCCGTGGTGGGCGACTTCCATGGCCTGAACACGCTCAAGCACCAGCCCGCCAAGATCGCGGCCATCGAAGGCCATTGGGAAAACGAGCCTGGCGCTGGCGTGCCGCTGACACTGTTCGGCATCCCCGACATGGAGCGCGAGGAAACGCGCTACGCGGTCAACATTCCGCGCCTGGGCAGCCTGATCCTCACGCATAGCTGGGACGGCCAGTTCCCGGGTCTGAAGTCCTATCCGCCCGAAGACCGTCCCAATGCCACGGCCGTGTTCTGGTCGTTCCGCGTGATGGCGGGCCTGGGCATGCTGATGATCGCGCTCGCCCTCTGGGCCGCGTGGTCGCGCTGGCGTGGCCGGCTGTACGAATCGCGCTGGTTGCACCGGTTTGCGCTGTGGATGGGACCTTCCGGGCTGATCGCCATCCTGGCCGGCTGGTACGTGACGGAAATCGGCCGCCAGCCCTGGGTGGTGTACGGCGTCATGCGCACCGCCGACGCGGCCACGCCGCACGGACTGGGCGAACTGACGCTGACGCTGGCGCTGTTCGTGGTGGTGTACCTGCTGGTGTTCGGCGCCGGCGTCTCGTACATGCTGCGCCTGATCCGCATGGGCCCCAGCCCCGCCCCCGGCCACGCGCCGCTGTCGGGCGGCCCGGGCGAACCGCGCCAGCCCTCGCGGCCGCTGTCGGCCGCCTCCACCCTGGCGGGCATCGAGCCCGCGCAACGCAAGCATTCGGGAGTCTGAGGCCATGGGCATCGACCTTGCACTGGTATGGGCCGTCATCATCCTGTTCGGCGTGATGATGTACGTGATCATGGATGGCTTCGATCTGGGCATCGGCATCCTCTTCCCGCTGATCTCCGATCGCGAGGAACGCGACGTCATGGTCAACACCGTGGCGCCCGTGTGGGACGGCAACGAGACCTGGCTGGTGCTGGGCGGCGCCGGCCTGATGGCCGCGTTCCCGCTGGCCTACTCGGTGATCCTGAGCGCGCTGCACCTGCCGCTGGTATTCATGCTGCTGGGCCTGATCTTCCGCGGCGTGGCGTTCGAATTCCGCTTCAAGGCGGACGAGCATCACCGCCCGCTGTGGGACCGCGCCTTTGTGCTCGGTTCCGTGTGCGCCACGTTCTTCCAGGGCGTGACGCTGGGCGCCTACATCGAAGGCATCCCGGTCGCGGACCGCGCCTATCAAGGCGGCGCCTGGGACTGGATCAGCCCGTTCTCGCTCTTCACCGGGGCGGGGCTGGTGGTGGCTTACGCGCTGCTCGGCTGCACCTGGCTCATCATGAAGACCGAAGGCCGGCTGCACCGCCACATGTGCGACATCGCCCGTCCGCTCACGCTGCTGCTGCTGGCAGTGATCGCGGCGCTCAGCGTCTGGACGCCGCTGGCGCAGCCGCAGATCGCGCAGCGCTGGTTCAGCCTGCCCAACATGTTCTGGTTCCTGCCGGTGCCGTTGCTGGTCGCCGTGACCGGCTTCGATCTCATCCGCCGCGTCAAGGGCATGCCCAACGCCGGGCCCTTCGTGCTGTCGCTGGCGCTGCTGTTCCTGGGGTACAGCGGCCTGGGCATCAGCATCTGGCCCGCCATCATCCCGCCTGACGTGTCCATCTGGACCGCATCCGCGCCGCCGCAAAGCCTGGGCTTCGCGCTGGTGGGAGCGCTGGCGATCATTCCGATTATCCTCATGTACACCGCCTGGTCGTACTACGTGTTCCGGGGCAAGGTGCGCCTTGGCGAGGAGTTCCACTGATGAACGGCTCCCAATCCTCCCTGCCCTCATGGCGCAGCCGCCTGCTCTGGCTGGCGATGATCTGGGCATGCAGTGTCGCGGCCCTGGGCGTGGCGGCCTATGCGCTGCGCCTGGTGATGAGATCCATCGGCATGTCGACCTGAACCCGCTCCAAACAAACGGACCCGCCCATGAAGCGCTATGAACGGCTGACAGAAGAAATCACCGCCTCGATCCGATCGGGCCTGCTGCAGGCGGGCGACCGCCTGCCCTCGGTGCGGCAGACCAGCGCCAGCCGCGGGGTCAGCCCGTCGACGGTGTTCAAGGCCTACTACCTGCTGGAAGCGCGCGGCCTGATCCGGGCGCGCGACCGCTCCGGCTATTACGTGCTGCGCGCGCCGCACGCCACGCTGCCGGAGCTGGACGGATTGTCCAGCGCCAGCGCCGGACGCCATCCGGTGGACGTCAGCGACAACGTGCTGCAGGTGCTCAACGCCACCCTGCGCCGCGACATGCTGCCCTTTGGCTCGGCCTTTCCCAACCCGTCGCTGCTGCCCTACGGACGCCTGGCGAAGTTCATGGCGGCCACGGTGCAGCGCCTGGACCCCTGGGGCTCGATCGACGACCTCAGTCCGGGCGACGCGGCGCTGCGCCGCGCCATCGCGCTGCGCTACCTGGCCGACGGCATGTCGGTGCCGGTGGACGACATCATCATCACCAACGGCGCGCTGGACGCGCTGAACCTTAGCCTGGCGGCGGTCACCGAGCCCGGCGACGCGGTCATCGTGGAATCCCCCACCTTCTACGCCGCGCTGCAATCGCTGGAGCGCAACCACCTGCACGCCATCGAAGTGGCCACGCATCCGCGCGAAGGCATAGACCTGCGGGCGCTGGAGCAGGCCATCCTGCGCCACCGCCCCAAAGCCTGCTGGCTCATGACCACCTTCCAGAACCCGCTGGGCAGCCTGATGCCCGACGACAAGAAGGAAGCGCTGGTGCGGTTGCTTGCGAGCCACGACGTGGCGTTGATCGAAGACGACGTCTACGGCGAGCTGTACTTCGGCGAGCAGCGTCCGCGCCCCGCCAAGGCCTACGATCGCGATGGCATCGTCATGCACTGCTCTTCGTTCTCCAAGACCCTGGCGCCGGGCTACCGCGTGGGCTGGGTGGCCGCCGGCCGCTACACGCGGCGCATCATGCGCAACAAGCTCACCACCAGCCTGGCCACCGCCGCGCCCACCCAGGCGGCCATCGCAGCCTATCTGGAAAAAGGCGGCTTCGACCGCCACCTGCGGCAATTCCGCCAGGCGCTGGCCCAGCAGCAAGGGGAACTGCTGCAAGCCATCGCCCGCTACTTCCCCAAGGGCACGCGCGCCACGCGACCGCTGGGCGGCTACTTCGTGTGGGTGGAGCTGCCGGCCCATATCGACACGCTCAAGGTGCACCGCGCCGCGCTGGGACACGGCATCAGCATCGCCCCGGGTCCGCTGTTTTCAGCGTCAGGCGCCTTCGGCAACTTCCTGAGGCTGAACGGCGGCCATCCCTGGAATCCCGAAATGGAGCAAGGCATGGCGACGCTGGGCAAGCTGCTGGCGGGCGGCTGATCCGCGAGCGTCGTTCAGCGGCGCTTTCTCGCGGCCTCCAGATCGCTGCGCAAGGACGCAGCGTCCGGCCGCAGGGGCAGCGCCAGGACGCCCTTGCGGTCGATGGCGCCCCAATCGCCGCCGACCATCACGGAATGCTCGCCATCCTGCACGCTGACGCAATGGCTGCACACTGCGGCCAGACCGCTGCTGAAAGGCTCAGCCCACGCATAGGAGGTGGCCAGCGCCAGCTCCAGCTGCTTGTCGTAGTAGGCCATGCCTTCCGGCCTGCGCCCGCGCGCCAGCCCTTCCTCGAACTCGTCCGGGCCGTTGTCGTAGGTAATCACGGACACCGACCGGCCATCCGGCCGCACCCAACGCCAGCCAGCGACGGCCGCGGGCGCCAGGCCATCGGCGCCGAACTGCATGCGGCGCAAGATTTCGGGGTTGAAGACGATGCCGCCGCCGTCCTCGCGGGCGCACTGTTCCGCGTGGCCGAATGCGCCTTCGTCGGTCTTGTCCGCATAGAAGCAGGAAAGTTCGAAGGCAGCCGCGTTGCCCGTTGCCAGGGCCAGCGTGGTGAGCAGGGCAATAAGCATGCGTCATTCTAGGACACTGCCCCGCTCTACGCCCCCGGTATCAGTTCGCCGTGGCGCCCGAATCCTTGACGGCCTTGGCCCAGGCCGCAATCTCGCTCTGGATGAAGGCGCCAAACGCCGCCGTGTTCAGGCTGGAGGCCTGCGCGCCCTCTTCCATCAGGCGCTGCTTGACCGCAGGCGCGGCCAGCGCGCCGCTCAACGCCTGGTTCAGCGTGGCGACCACCGCGTCCGGCGTGCCCGCCGGCGCAACGATGCCGTGCCACGACACGGCCTGAAAGCCCGGCAGGCCCGATTCCGCCATGGTGGGGATATCCGTCATGGCGGGCGAACGCTGCGGCGAGGTAACCGCCAGCGCGCGCAGCGTGCCGGCCTTTACGTGCGGCAGCACGCCGGGAATGGTCGTGAACATGAAGTCGATCTGGCCGCCGATCAGGTCGGTGATGGCCGGACTGCCGCCCTTGTAGGGGATGTGCGTGAACTGGAGCTTCGCGGCGCTCTTGAACATCTCGCCGGCCAGATGGCCAGGCGTGCCCGCGCCGGCCGAGCCCATGTTGATCTTGTCGCCCTGCGAACGGATGTAGGCAACCAGCTCCTGCACATTGGCAGCCTGCACCTGCTTGCCCACCACCAGCACATTGGGCACGGTGGCCAGCAGCGTCACGGGCGTGAAGTCCTTCACCGCATCGTACGAAATCCGCGAGTACAAGGACGGATTGATGCCGTGCGTGCTGGCAGTTGCCAAGAGCAGCGTGTAGCCGTCCGGCGCGGACATCGCCACCTGCTTGGCGGCGATGGTGCCGTTAGCGCCGCCCTTGTTGTCGATGACGATGGTTTGCCCCAGCGTCTTCGCCGCCTCCGCCGCAACGGTGCGCGCCAGGATGTCCGAGGTGCCGCCCGCGGAATGCGGCACCACCAGCGTGATCGGCTTCGAGGGGAAGGACTGGGCTTGCGCCGGCAAGGCCGGCAGCAGACAGGCGGCCAGCGCGGCACGCGCCAGCAAGGAAGTGCGGAACATTGAAGTCTCCTGGTTTGTTGTCGGTCGCGGCGCCGTCGACGGACGCCGTCATGGCCGCGCGGCTGCGCGGTGCTTCAATCCGAGCCCAGTTGCAGCTTGTTGGGCTGGCGTTTCTCGATGGCCCACTTCAACAACGCGGCCGAACGATAGATACCGTGGGCGAACTTGCCGTAGGGCAGCGTCAGGAATAGCGCCATCACCACGCCCAGGTGAATCGCCAGCAGCAGCGCCATCGCGCCGCCGTCGCGGCCGGCCAGCAAGGCCAGGCCCGTGGCGCTGGTCAGGAACAGCAGCGCAATGAAGCCGCGGTCCATGGGCTTTTGCGCCGCGTCGCCCTGCTGCGGATGACGCTTAAGGTTCAACCACAGCAGTCCCGCGGGTCCGATCAACAGGCCGACGCCGCCTGCCGTACCCAGCAGCACAGGCGCGCTCCAGAAGGGATACGGCGCCTGCTGGTCCAGCAGATAGTGATACAGCGTCGCCACGCTGGTGGCGGCGAAACACAGCATGAAGCCGTAGAACGTGAAGTGATGGAAGCGGCGGCGCCACAAGGTGAAGGCGTCGTCCGCGTTGTTGCAGCCCTTGCCATGCCCCCCATCCAGGTAGCGCAGGCGCAGGGCGTCATGCGCCGCTTCCGCCACTGCAGCGCCTGTGGCCGCGCCCGGACTGACATTGCGCCAGAAGCGCGTCACGCCCACGCCCAGCGCCAGCATCGCAAAGCCGAACACCGCGCCGAACATCAGCGCCAGCGTGTTGTGCGGGAACACCGCGTAGAAATTGCCGGCCATGGGCTCATGGAACAAGCCGCCCGCCATCAGCACGGCCATCGCCAGGAACAGTGCCAAGCCCGCAGCGGCGGCCAGCGACACGGTCAGGCCATTGCGCTTATACAGGGCGCCCAGAGCTGCGGGCCAGGCATAATCGGTGTACGTCTGCATCCGCACCCGCGCCATGGATTGCGGCACGTTCACCGAAAACTCGTGCGGCGGCGCGTACTGGCAGGCATGCAGGCAGGCGCCGCAGTTGTGGCACAAGTTGGCCAGGTAGTTCAAGTCGGCCTTGCCGAATTCCAGGCGACGGGTCATGGCGGGAAACACCGCACAGAATCCTTCGCAATAGCGGCAGGCGTTGCAGATCTGCATGACGCGGGCGACTTCGGTTTCATCGCCCGTCAGCAGATCCGCCCGGCGTTCGGCCTGTTTGCCATGCCAGCGCACCGGCTGCTCTGCCATGACGGGCGCTGCCTCGCCATGCTGCGTGGAAAAGGACTGGGCCTCGCGGGCCAGGGCTTCAAGCTGCTTCATGTCGTGCTTCCGCGTTATGCCGGCCGCGCGCGGCGGCGGCGGCCCGGGTGCCGGCGATGCGGCCGAAGGCCGTGCCGATGGACATCCCCACCCCGGCCGTATAGCCCTTGCCCAGCACATTGCCTGCCATCATTTCGCCCGCGACGAACAGGTTGTCGCTGGGCACGTCGCTGAACCGGACCGCGGCGGTGTCGTCCACCTTCAGGCCCAGGTAGGTAAAGGTGATGCCGGGCCGCAAGGCATAGCCATAGAACGGCGCCGTGTCGATGGGCCGCGCCCAGTGCATCTTGGCCGGCGCCAGGCCTTCGGTATGGCAGTCGTCCAGCGCCGTATGGTCGAACTTGCCGACGCGGCAGGCCGCGTTGTAGTCGCGCACGGTCTGCTCGAAGACCGCCGGGTCCAGCCCCAGCTTCACCGCCAGTTCCGGCAAGGTGTCGGCCTGCACGCCCGGGAACACCGGCGGCATGAAGCGGCCCACGGCCTTGGCGTCAATGATGGAATAGGCGATCTGGCCCGGCTGCATGGCTGTCAGGCGGCCCCAGATCGCGTAGCGCTTGGGCCAGAAGTCCTCGCCCTCGTCGTAGAAGCGCCTGGCCTCCCGGTTGACCACCACGCCCAGCGACACGCAATCGATGCGCGTGCAGATGCCGCCGTCGTACAGCGGCGCGCGCGCATCGATTGCCACGCAATGCGACTGCGACGGATCGCCGATGCTGTCCGCGCCGGCGTCCAGCATGAACTTCAGCAGCACGCCCATGTTGTAGCGCGTGCCGCGGATCAGGAAATTGTCGGCCGGCCATTCGCCGCGCTCGTTCTGGCCCCAGGCTTCGCGCAGCCACTCGCGGTTGGATTCGAAGCCGCCGGCCGCCAGCACACAGGCGCGCGCCTCGATGCGCTCATGGCCGATGCGCGCCGCCACGAAGCGCCCTTCCTCCAGCTCCAGCGAGTCGACCGGCGCGTCGTAGCGGATCTGCACGCCCAGCGCTTCGGCGCTGCGATAGTAGGCGTTGACCAGGGCCTTGCCGCCGCCCATGAAGAAGGCGTTGGTGCGCGCCACGTGCAGCGCGCCGGACAAGGGCGGCTGGAAGTTCACGCCATGGCGGCGCATCCAATCGCGACAGGTGGAGGACTCGCGGATGACCAGCCGCGCCAGATGCTCGTTGGTCTGCCCGCCCGTCACTTTGAGCAGATCCTGCCAGTATTCTTCCTCGGGATAGGCCTCGACCAGCACGTCCTGCGGCGCGTCGTGCATGCAGCGCAGATTGCGCGTGTGCTGCGAATTGCCGCCGCGCCATTCGCGCGGCGCCGCTTCCAGCAGCAGCACGCTGGCGCCGGCCTCGCGCGCCATCAGGGCCGCGCACAGCGCCGCGTTGCCCCCTCCCACCACCAAGACGTCGACCATGCCATCGTTCCTCTTCCAAGGAACGGACTGTAGCGAGCGGCAGCGCCCGCCGATATCAGCCAGCCGTCAACAGGTCTTCATGAATCGTGAAGAGCCACCACCGGCCATTTGCCCTCGCGCGCCAGCGTGCGCGACACGTCGGCCAGCACCAGGCGGGCGGCCAGCGCCGCGGGCGACAGCTCGTCCTCGGACAGGCTGGCCAGCAGATTGGGGCGGTACAGGTGCGCGTCGTCGATGCGCGCCATGTGCAGCTGGCCTGGCGCGATCCGCGCCATGGCGGAACTGGGCTGGATGGTGGCCACGTGGCCCAGTTGCACCACGTCCATCAGCACCGGCAGGCCGTCCACCTCCACCGCCACCAGCGGCGTGCGGCCCGATTGCTGATACGCGTTGTTGACCAGCGCCCGCAGCCCGTGGCGTCCACTGGGCAGGACCAGAGGCAGATGCGAAATGGCCTCGATGCGCGTGGTCTCGCCGGCAGGCAAGCCCGCCATGTCCGGCCGCGCCAGCAGGAACAGCGGCTCGTCCAGCAAGGGCGTCACGCTCCAGCGGCGCGCGGATTCGGCCTGGAACACGATGGCCAGGTCCAGCATGCGGCCATTGAGCATGTCGCTCAGATGGCCCGACAGCGCCTCAACCAGATGCAGGCGGATGTCGGGATAGCGCTCGTTCATGGCTTGCACGAAGGGCGCGCCCAGGATGGCGGCGGTGGTGGAAGGCAGGCCCACGCTGACGTGGCCCGCCAGCCTGGCCTGCTGCGCGGCATGTACCGCATCGTCGGCGTGGCGCAACGCCAATTGCGCCTGACGGAAGAACGCCAAGCCCGCGTCGGTGGGCTCCACGCCGCTGGCGCTGCGCCGCAGCAGCCGCGTGGACAGCTCGCCCTCCAGCCGGCTGATCTGTTGGCTGAGCGCCGACGTCACCATTCCTATGGACTGCGCGGCGCGGCCGATGCTGCCCGCCTCCACGACGCGGACGAAGTAACGCAGTTGGCGCAGTTCCATGGGCGGCCCCGGCTTTCCAGAAGGGATGACAGGGCCGATTGTAGAGGCAGGGTACGCGCGGCGTTATCCGGGGATCGTCAGGCCCCTGGCCACCGCAGGACGCGCCACGAAGGCTTCCAGCACCCGGGCGACATTCTTGAAGCGCGAGAACTCCACCAGCTCGCCCGCGCCGTAGAAACCCACCAGGTTGCGCACCCAGGGCAGGATGGCAATGTCGGCGATGGTGTACTCGTCGCCCATCACCCAGTCACGGCCTTCCAGGCGCTGGTCCAGCACGTTCAAGAGGCGCTTGGATTCTTCCGCGTAGCGGTCGCGCGGGCGCTTGTCTTCATAGTCCTTGCCCGCGAACTTGTGGAAGAAGCCCAGCTGGCCGAACATCGGGCCGATGCCGCCCATCTGGAACATGACCCATTGCAGGGTCTCATAGCGCCCCGCCGTGTCCGCCGGCAGGAACTTGCCCGCCTTGCTGGCCAGGTAGATCAGGATGGCGCCCGACTCGAACAGGCCCAGCGGCTTGCCCTCGGGACCATTGGGATCGAGGATGGCCGGGATCTTGTTGTTCGGGCTGAGCGACAGGAATTCGGGCGAAAACTGGTCTTTGGCGTCGAAGCTGACCCGGTGGACCTCGTAGGGCAGCCCGGTTTCCTCCAGCAGGATCGACACCTTCACGCCATTGGGCGTGGGCAGCGAATACAGCTGGATGCGGTCGGGGTGCCGGGCGGGCCACTTCTTGGTGATGGGAAAGGCGCTGAGGTCGGTCATGCGGGGGCTCCAGGGAGGGGCGGAAAGGTCGGGGTAATCCTAGCGCAAATCCGGTCCGCCGCGCCGCCGGATGAAATCCCCTAGCGCAGGTCTTCGGGATTCATCGACGCATCGCGCACGTACTTGTCGCCCGGCTCAGGTTGCAGCGTGGCCTCGATCTCCGGCGGAAACGCCGGGATCGTGCTGGTCTGCATCACCGCCCAGCGCATGATGGCGTGTAGAAGATTGAACGGCATCATCAGCAGGGACAGGAAGCCCGGACCTTGTGCATCCTCGGCAAAGGCGCGCTGCTTGGATAGGGCGAAGGTCTCCGGCTTGCCGTCCGCCGGCACGCAATGCAAGACCGCGTCCTGCACGGCTTGCGGGCCGTCCTCCATGTAGCGGCGCAGAAACTCCCAATGGGAATACGCGTCTTCGACCCGGTACGTGACCGAGCTGAACGCAAATGTCTCCCTGACCGTCACGCCGTCCGCGTCCAGGATCAGGCCGCGGACATCCCAAGTCCGGTGCTGAAACCCGTCGACCCCTCTTCCAAGCGTGAAGTAGAGCTTGTTCCACTTCGCCGTCAGCACCGTTCCGTCCAGCCGGAACACGTGTACCAGCTTGTGCTTGCGGTCCAGGGCGATGGGATAGTACGTCCACCGGAACATCTCCTTGCCCGCGACCCATGCTGCCGCCGCCGCGAGCGCCGCGCCCATCGCCATGCTGATGAAAACCGCCGTCCAGAGCCCGTTCTCATTGGGCAGCCCGTCCACCAGGGCCCAAGCCAACTCCCGGATCATGCCCACGCCGAAGGCCACGCCTACGAGCCCCATCAGCGCCAGCATGCCCCGATAGGCGTACCAGCGGTCCACCAAGACCAGAGCATTGGAATTCATCTTCACCACGCAGGAATCGGCCGCCAGCGGTACGTCCAGCCGTTTCTTCTGCTGCAAGCGGTGTTCGCGGTCGAAGTCCCCAAGCGGCCGGTCGTTGGGGAATTTGCGTATCAACCCCGTGTAATCCATTCAATGCTCCAGAACTCGCCGGCTCGGTTACGGCGCGACCGGTATCAGGCTGTGGATAGAGCCTTGCATTGTTCCGAGGGGAATTTCCCGATCAGTATCTGAAGTAGCGCAGGCTGTAGTCCTTGCCATCGCCAGGGCGGCGCTTCGCTTTCGATATTGCACGCAAGTTGATCCCAGTGGGGTTGCTCCAACCGAATCCCTTGAAGATCATTTCCGCGACATGCGCGAAGCCTTCCGTCTTGCGCCCCGCCCGCCAGGCCAGGAAGCCGAACACGACGAGCAAGGCCGGCAACAGGTACATGGCATAAATGCCATAGGCCTCGAGCTGGCCCGCGATGCTGAACTTGCCTTTGAACAAGGCAAACACCGCATCCAGGCACATCATGAATCCAAAAATCACCGCGACGATGATGCCCCAGAACCGGAACGTGGACAGATAGTGGGATCTGCGCCCTTCAAAGCAGTGGGGATACACCGCCACCAAGGAGTCCGATTCGCGCCTGACGCCATAGGCGCTCCAGGCGCGCTCGCCACGTTCGGCGACCAGTTCCACGTCGTCTCCTTCTTGAAAGGGGAAACGCCAGAACCAACCCTGAACAGGTTCGCCGTTCAGTGAAAACTCCACGAAGTCGGCGCTCTCCGAACTATCGATCGAGGCAATCGCGATACCCGCCCCGCCCATGCCTGCCAGCGCGGCAGATACCGCGGACGCTCCGACATCACCGCCAATCTGGCTCAGGACAAAGTCCCGATTACGACGGGACTTCTTCAGCTCCGTGATCTTTCCGGCGATCTTCCGGACATTTCCATTGAGCTCATTGGTCATTCCATTCCTCACATCAAATCACGTCACGTCAGCAAGAGCAGCGACGAAGCCTTCCTCCTGCTTCTTCGGTTCGTCCTGAGGTTTGCCGAAAGTACGACGGCCAAACGCGCTGGTTTCACACCACTCTTCCAGTGCATTCGGCGTGAAGTACCAGACCAGCAGCTGAATACCCACCAACACTATCGCGATCTCCCAGCCCACCAGGATACCAAGCACACGAGCGAATGAGGCTACCGCCATCCGCGACGCAACCACATCCACAGCCACCACCATCACATTCATACCTGCGCGCCGTCCCACGATCTTCAGCAACGAGGCAGAAGTCGATATTGCCGTGATCACCGCGGCCCCGCCTGCGACAAAGCCTATGGCCGACTTGATGCCGACCAGCACCATCAGTGTGTACTGCTTCTTTTCCCTGCGCTCCATGGCTTCGTTGAAATCTATGGATGCGCCGATAAAGCTCGCGCCGGCGCCCAACATTCCCCCGACCAATTTCCATTTCTGGAATCCGTATGCCTTTTTTCCCGCCAATTGATACGGCACGATGGCGATATCAATCACGGCGGCGCTCAAGGTGGCCGTGGACGCCACCAGCTTTGCATAAGTCGTAGCCGTCTTGTCGGTCGCCGAAATGAGCTTCTTGAAGTTCCAAATTTCAATCAATCCCACCACCACCGTAATGCGCATGGTGGTAGCCCCGTTGCGCCCGGTAGCCGGCCGCATCTTGCCCCACATGTCCCGCAGCACTTTGTGGCTGGGTTCCTTGGCGATGGCCTCGTTGGCCTCCAGGAAAGTGCGCGCAGTCCGCAATCGCTGCAGCGCGACCTGACGCGCCACGCCTTCGGACCGGGCCTGTTCTCTCACCAGCGCCAAGGCGTCGGCGTCGCTGATGCCCGTGGACAACAGAAAGAGATTCTGGACGATCTTCTCACCCACGAAATCGCTTACGCGGTTCAGCTGCAACCAGCGGAAAGCCGTATCGCCCACCGTCATCATCAGCTTGTCGATGCCGGCATTTTTCAAAGCGCGCGGCAATGGCCCCAGCTTTTCCACCTTGCTTTCACCAACCAGGGACACCGCCCTCTTGTAATACCCCGAGAAGGTTTTCAGGTTGCTGAGCACCCGTTCGACGACACCGAGACCCGTAGGCAATGGCGTTTCCTTGCCCTTCACGGCTTCATCGAGGGCATTGGTCACCGCGGGCTTCAGTTGCTTCTGGTTTGCGGCGATTGCGCGCCAGAACAGGGACTTCCTGTCCCCTGCATCACGGCGTTCTTCCACCAAGGTTTTGAGATACTGGGCTCCCGCCGCGCTGGATCCGATGCCTTCGATCAGGTCGCCGACCACTTCAATGAACTCGTGGCCGTCATCCTCGACTTCCTCGCTGTAGTCTTCCAGCGTATCGAACAGAAGGCCCCATTCCAGCCATTTGATGAGTTCCACCGTCCTGGTATTCGCCAGCGTAGTCGCCATCTCCTGGAACTTCTCGTAGTTGCTCTTGAAGCGATTCAGCTTGTCCCAATCGACATTGTCGTTGTAGCGATCCCAGGCATGCGCGACCTTGTCCTTACGGTAATTCTCCAGATTCCGGGCGCGCGTCTCGTCCGCCTGCACGATCTCCGCGTCATAGGCGTTGAAATCCGCCTCCGCCTGCGCTCTATTGGCCGCCGGGACGTACTGGTCCAGCAGCACGCGGCGGCGGCTGTGGTACTCGGCGTCCGTTATCACGCCATTGGACCGCTCGTTCTCCAGCCCGGCGAATGCCTGCTTGCCCTTCATGTCTGGCACATGCTGATTGATGACCTGATTGCGGCGCATCACCTCATAGTGCCGGTTGCCGCCGCGCTGCCCCAGTTGCACGGCCTCGGCCGTGCGCCTCGCGGCATCGTCGGCCTTATTCTCCAGCGCCGCCTTGGCGCCTTCGATGTTGCTGGCCGCGGTAATCTGCAGCGCGCGTTCCTCGCCATACCGCGCCATCGCGCCCAGCGCGTCATTGCAGTATCCGTTGAGCTCGTCGGTGATGCCGATGGCGTCCCACAGCGCCAAGCTCATCGGCCAATAGCTGACGCCCATCGTGGGATCGCCGCATTTATCCAGCATCTGCGCCAACAGCAGCTCAAGCGTCTTATCCACAAGCCCGCCGAGCGGCCGGTTGCGCGGATACCAGGGCGTCTTCGTGAATTGCTCTTTCAGCGTTGTTTCGTCGAAAGACCCGTCGACATTGCTCAACTTGCGCTGGCGATCGAGGCCGGTGTACGGAAGCCAGGGCGGCTCGCCCGTCAATCCGCTGAACTGGTGGTCGCCGTATTCCAGGATCTTCTTGAAGTTCGACTCGACGGCCAGAATGGATTGGTGGTTCTTGGCCTCGCAGCGGCCCTGCGCCCAGACGGCGGGTTCGATCGCCTGCATCCGCGTTGCACGGTGCTCCTGCTTTTCGTAGCGCGTGCGGGTCTGCGAACTCCATTTATGTTCGCTATAGGCCAGCCACACCTTGCCGCATTGCTCCGGCTTCTCTATCACGATGTAGTGCATGCGCAACCCATTGTGCCCCTGGTTCGCGCATTTCATCGCAGGCTGCAGCCGGGCGCTATCCGCGTCGTCGCAACGCCAAAGCATGCCGTCGGCCGTCACGGAATAGACTTCCCAGTAGTTGGCGCCCTGCGGGCCTTTCTCGTAGAACAGGTAGAGAAAGCCCATGCGCAGCGTACGGGTCACGTACTTGTACTGTTCGCTGTCCAGCGGCACATCCTTCACGCGTTCGCCGCTTACGCCGTCCAGCGCATGCGCCGGAAACCCCGCGGGCACCACGGCGTAACGCGTCGGCAGTATCGGCAGGCCGCCTGCCTTGCATACATTGCAAGCCGTACTCATTCTTCTTCCCTAACTTGGTGATGCGCCGGGCGCGCTTGCCGGCAGTCGCGGGCAATCGCCGTCCAGTCCGCTTCGGTCAAATCCATGACGAGCCTGGCAAAGCCGACATCCGGCTCACGGGCATCCAGTAGCGCGGCCAGCCTGGGATGCTGATCGAATGTGGGGTGTGTCGTCAGCGCGCGGATGGCCATGGCCTCCCAGTCGCGCGGGTCCACCAATCCCCTGGCCGCCCCGCGCCGCACGCATGCCGCCGCCTGCGCCAAGGTTTCATCTGAAATGGCCGCGGCCTGTCCAGCCACCACGCGCCACGCGCGGTTGATGGCGGCAGAGGTCTCAATGCGGCTCCATTGGTCTGAGTCGAACTGAAGCGGACCGATATCCCGAAGGCCAGTCGCCGGCTCAGCGCCGTTGCCATAGCTTGCCAGGCGCGCCCACCGGTCGACCGTCACCCACAGGTCCATCGGCCCCAGCAATGCCTGGCGCTGCCCTGGCGTCGCCAGGTTCCATACCAGATCCAGGACAGCGGGATCCTGCAAGCGCAATAGGGAGCGGCCTCCATCCGGCCGCGATTGCAGCATGGCCCGGCCCAGGTGGTGCGCCAAGGCCGCAGCATCCGTTGCGCCAAACAGCCAGCCGCCGATGCGGCGCCCCAGGCCGAGCCGCAGGGATTCCGGCGTCCAATCCCGAATCGCCATGCCTGCCGCCACCCTGCTGATATCAGCGTCGCGGGCGCGCTCCAGGTCCAGCGCAACTAGCCGAGGCCAAGCCTTGGAATCGACATTCCGATGCGCAAGCCGGACCGAAGTGGTCCGCGCATCGAGTTCTTCGGCCAGGCCCAGCCATTCGGAATCTTCCTCAGGCGGCCGCAACAGAGGGTCTAGCAGCAACCAGCAACGCGACTCCCCATGGGATGCCGCAAGCCGTTGCAGCGCCTCTCCCAGTTGAATGTCCGATGTGAATGGCCCCATATCTGTCCGCCCTGGCCGCTACAGTTCAACCGCCGCCGCGCCCGAAGCCGCCGCGCTCTGCATTCTCAGTTGGCATCCTTCGAAGTCGCCCTCCGGCAGCCCCAGTTGCAAGGGCGCACTTTGCGGCCCCGCCCAGTTATGCACACCTGCCTTCAACTCAACCTTCCCCGGCGCGTGCAGCTGAATCCCGCCTCCCTCCACCCGCAAATAGGCGCCGCCCGCGGTCGCCAAGACGCGCTTGGCGGCCTGCACGTTCACTGCGGCCTGCGCCGAGGCGAAGGTCACCGCCTTTTCGGCGGACAGCGTCATCTTGGCGTCCTGGCTGTGCAGGCGTAGCTTGCCGCCCGCCGCGTGCAGCAGCAGCCCCTGGCCTTGCACCGGGCTGTCGCCCGGCGCCTTGCGGCCTAGCGTGAACAACACCGCGCCGCCGACCACCCCCACCGCCAGGTTGGCGCTGCTGATCCAGTTGACGTCCGGCGCCACCTGCGACAGCGTCGCGCCGGCCGCCAGGAATGCGTCGGCCGGCGTGTATTGGCCGATGCCGCTAGGCGCGCTCACCTGGAGCTGCGGTTCGCTATAGGCGACAACGGGCTCGCCCTCGGGCGCGTCCTGCTTCGCGTCGATCACCTCCAGGACGTGCTTCAATGCATCCTGCGCAGGCAGTGTTTCCGGATCGTCTTCCAGCACCGCCTTCTGTCGCGTTGCCGCCTGCGCCAACTCCTCCGCTGAACGCGCCGCCCGCTCGATCTGCTTGGCCGCTTCCGAGCTGTCCAGCAACGCACCCTCGGCGTTCCCGCGCAGGTCCGCGCTGATCAGCAGACCGGAGCCGCCGCGCAGCGCCACCGCCTCTCGGGTCGACAGTTCCGCGCCGTGGCCCAGGTCCTGCAGTCTTTCGTTGTCGCGCTGCTGCTTGATATGGCCCAGGTTCAGGCGGCTCTCGGCCTGCGTGGTCGAAGCCGTCAGACGCGACTGTCCGGGCGTGTCGTCGTGCACCAGCTGGTTGTAGCCGCCGGTGCCCTGGCCGCTGCTGGCCAGCGCCTGCGTCTTGAAACCGGACATCACCACGTTGTGCGCATGACCGTCGGCGCCGCCCGCGAACCAGGCGGGCGCGTTGCCGGTGGCGTTGGCGGCGCCGCCTTGCACCTGGTTATGCGCGGCGTCCTCGGCGCCTGCGCCGTTGTAGAGCGCGCCCACCACCACGGGGCGGTCGATGTCGCCGTGCAGGAACTCGACCAGCACTTCCTGGCCGACGCGCGGCACGAAGTTCCCGCCCCAGTCACCGCCCGCCACGGACTCCGCCACCCGCACCCACGTGCCAAGTTCGTCCTTGGCCGGCGCGTTCTCGTCGCCCGAAGGATGCTCCAGGCGGCTGCTGGAAGCCTTGCCGCGTTGCCAATGGAACTGCACCTTGACGCGGTGATCGCGGTCGGTGTGCACCGGCGCCTCGGCGCCCACCACCAGCGCGGTCTGCGCGCCGTACACGGTGGGCCGCGGATGCAGGCGTTCGCCGTGCCCGTCGCGCGTGGCCTTGCGGAATTCCGTATCGATGCCGATGCAGGTAAAGGTATTGCGGTAGAAGTCGGCCTCGGCTGCCTGCGGACCGGTCTCGCCCAGCGCCTCGCGCACGGCGCGGCCCAGGTCCTCGTCGAAGTTGTTGCGGGCCTCGTGCCGCACGGCGATCGCCACATAGGCGGCCCCGCCCTGCTGATAATGCCCGGTCAGCTCAAAGCGCTGGCCCGGCGCCAGCGTGCGCACCGTGCCCGCGCCTTCGCAGCTGTCCTGGCCCACGCGCAGCGCGGCCAGCGCGATGTGCGCCAGGCGTTCGCCCTGCACACTGTCCTCGTAGGCGTACTGGCCGGGATAGTCATTGACGACCAGATCCATCGCGCCCTTCGCGCCGCCGCCATCGACCTGGGCCGCCACCGGCCTGGCCTGGGCGCTGCGGTAGTCCCAGCTGGCCATGCGCACCGCATTGGTTTGCCAGCGTGCGCGCCGGCTCCATTGCTGGATGCTGTCCTCGGTCTCCGTCACGTCGGCGCGCGCGAAGCGCACGCTGGCCTGCGGGCCGGGCTGAAAGGCGCCGTTGTGGTCGGCAATGATCAGCGTGTGGCTGCCCTCGCCTTCGCCGGCCTCATGCTCCACCCAGTAAAACAGGCCTTCTTCGGCCAGCAGGCGCTCGACGAAGGCATGATCGGTTTCGCGATACTGCACGGTGAGGCTGCGCTTGGCGTAGGCGGCGCGGTCCTTCACCACCCAACGCCATTGCGGCGCCAGCCCCCCCTGGTCCTTGTAATCGCCGAAGATGCTGTCGACGATTTCAATGACTGTCTTGTCCTGATAGGCAAAGCTGTCGCGGCGCGCGCGCAGAAACGCGAGCCAGGGCTCCAGCGTCAATCCATAGCGCGCCAGCCCGCCGTTGGCGCCCTGGAACTCGGCCGCCATGATGTAGCCATTCCAGACACGGGGCTGTTCGCGGCCCAGCGCGGTCTGCAGGCGCAGCGTCGCCGGCTTGCCCAGCAGTTCGGACAAGGGGATGCCGGCATCGTCCGACAGCGCAGTCAGTTCCAGCCGGAACGCGCCGTCCGACAGGGTCTCCGTGGCGGACAGCGTTTCCGCGACGAGCCGGTTGGCGCCCAGCGGCGTGCGCAGGTCCAGCAAACGGTTGGCCTGGTCGACCGACGCGATCGACATTCGGGAAAGGCCGGCATTATCCATCGGCATGTCAGGCTCCGGCGTCAGGCAAGGCGGTAACGGAAATCGCCGTTCTTGCCGGCGGTAACGCGGATGCGGGCGATGGCCTCGCCCTGCGCCATGCGGCCCAGCACCTGTTCCGCGATTTGCGGCAACAGCGTGCCATTCAGGATGTGGTCGACGTTGCGCGCCCCCGTATCCACCTCGGTGCAGCGCGCCAGCACGGCCTCCACCAGCGCCTCGTCCCATTCGAAGACGGCGCGGTGATTGGCCTGGACCCGCTGCGCGATGCGGCCGAGCTTCAGCCCGATGATGCGGGCCAGCGCGTCGTCGTCCACCGGGTAATAGGCGATGGTCTTCATGCGGCCCAGGAAGGCGGGCTTGAAGGCCTTGTACAGCTGCGGCGCCAACAGTTCCTGCAAGGCCTCGGGATCGGGCCGTTCCTCCGCGCTCTTGTTCAGGCACGCCTGCATGATGGCCGAGGACCCGACATTGGAGGTCAGGATGATGAGCGTGTTGCGGAAATCGATTTCGCGGCCTTCGGCGTCGTCCATCACGCCCTTGTCGAACACCTGGAAGAACAGCTCCAGCACGTCCGGATGAGCCTTCTCGATTTCGTCCAGCAGCACCACGCTGTAGGGCTGGCGGCGCACCGCCTCGGTCAGAACGCCGCCCTCGCCGTAGCCCACGTAGCCCGGCGGCGAGCCCTTCAGGCCCGATACGCTGTGGGCTTCCTGGTACTCGCTCATGTTGATGGTGACCAGCTTGCGTTCGCCGCCATACAGCACGTCGGCCACGGCCAGCGCGGTCTCGGTCTTGCCCACGCCCGAGGGGCCAATGAAGAGGAACACGCCCTTGGGTTTGTTCGGGTCCTCCAGGCCGGCGCGCGCGGTGCGCACGCGCTGCGCGATGGCGTGCAAGGCATGGTCCTGGCCGATGACGCGTTCGGCCAGCAGGGGCTGCAGTTCCAGCACCGTGCGGATTTCGTCGTTGACCATGCGGCCCAGCGGAATGCCAGTCCAGGCCGACACGATCTCGGCGATGACCTGCGCGTCCACGAAGGCCGGCACCAACGGCGCCTCGCCCTGCAAGGCGCGCAGTTGCTGCTGCAGTTCGGCCAGTTGTGCCTGGCCGGGCGTGGCGACGGGTTCGGCCGCCTTGCCCGAGCGGCGCTTGCCGGCGGGCTCCGGCGTCACGTCCGTTCCCGCCGCTTCCAGTTCCTCGCGCAGCGCGTGGATCTGCCTGACCAGCTCGCTTTCCTGCTCCAGCCGCGCTTCCGCGTCCGTCAACGCGGCGCGCGTGGCGTCCATTTCCTGATCCAGCTCGCGCAGGCGCGCGGATTGCGCCGCGCCCGCCGCGGCTTCGCGGCGCAGGGCGGCGCGTTCGGTCTCCAGGCGCGCCAGGCGGTGGCGCGCGTCATCGATCAGTGCCGGCGTGGCGCTGCGGCCCAAGGCCACGCGCGCGCAGGCCGTGTCCAGCACACTGACGGCCTTGTCCGGCAGCTGGCGGCCGCTGATATAGCGGTGCGACAGACGCGCGGCGGCCACGATGGCCTCGTCCAGCACGCGCACGCCGAAGTGCTGCTCCATCAGCGGCGCCATGCCGCGCAGCATGCTGGCGGCCAGTTCCTCGCTGGGTTCTTCCACCTTCACGACCTGGAAGCGGCGCGCCAGCGCGGCGTCCTTCTCAAAGTACTTCTTGTATTCGCTCCAGGTGGTGGCGGCGATGGTGCGCAGTTCACCGCGCGCCAGCGCCGGCTTGAGCAGGTTGGCTGCGTCGTTCTGTCCGGCCTGCCCGCCCGCGCCTATCATGGTGTGGGCTTCGTCGATGAACAGGATGATGGGCGTGGAGCTTTGCTTGACCTCGTCGATCACATTCTTCAGACGGTTCTCGAATTCGCCCTTGACGCTGGCGCCGGCCTGCAACAGGCCCATGTCCAGCGTGCGCAGGGCCACGCCCGCCAGCGCTGGCGGCACGTCGCCCGCCACGATGCGCAGCGCCAGCCCCTCGACCACCGCGGTCTTGCCCACGCCGGCCTCGCCGGTCAGGATGGGATTGTTCTGGCGGCGACGCGTCAGGATGTCGATCATCTGGCGGATTTCGGCATCGCGCCCGATCACCGGATCGATCTTGCCTTCGCGCGCGCGCTCGGTCAGGTTGGCGGTGTATTGGTCGAGCGCCGGCGTCTTGGACAGGCCGGCAGCAGGGGCCGCGCCGTCCTGGGCAGCGTCCGCCGCCGGACTGTCGCCCAGCGCCACCGACTGGCCCGCCTCTTCGGAGCCCGCCGTCAGCGCGGCGAAATCGTGCTTCAGTTCATCCAGCCTGAACGATTCGAATAGGCGCGAACCGCGGCGCGCCAACTGGGCCAGGTCGGGCTCGGTCAGCAAGGCCAGCAGCAGATGGCCGGAACGGATGCGCGTGGTCTGCGTGTCCAGCGAAGCAATCAGCCAGGCATGTTCGAACAGCCGCGGCAGATGCGGCGAAAACACCGGCGTGCGGGTGTTGCCATTCTTGAAGCCGCGGATCTCGGCATTCAGGTCCGCTTCCAGCACCGAAGCCTCGATACCGCTGCGCCGCGCCACGATGCTGAAATCGCTGGCCGGCTTTTCCAGCAGCGCCAAAAACAGGTGTTCCAGGTCCACCTCATAGTGCCCCTGGGCCATGCACAGGCTGGCGGCGCGCTCGGCCGCCTGGCGGCAGGTCTGGTTGAGCTTTCCAATCAGGGTCTTCAAGGGTGTGGCCATATTCCAGGTCGTCTAGTCTCAATGTATGGTGTGCAATTCGTAGCTGGCGTCATCGCGGTCCGATGCCACCGCTTCGGTGCAAAGAAAGGAGTTCCAGCCCAGACGCGCGCCGCCGCCTTCGCCCAGCACGCTGCCGCCCACGTCTTCCTTGGCCATCACCAGCCGCACTTCGTATTCGAAGCTCATGCCGCCGAACATGGTCAGGAGTTTCTCCAGCGCCTGGGCGCGCGCGCCGCCGGGCAGGAAGTCGGTGAACGCGTCCTTGGACAAGGGGCCGATCCACAGCCGGATGCGCATGTCGCGCTGCCAGATGCGGTCGCCGGCCATGGCCGACACGCCCAGCACCGCGCCAGGCATGCCCAGCTGCGTGCGGTTCTGCGGCGGCACGTGATACCAGCGCCCGACGAACTGCTCCACCCGCAGTGGCACCTGGAAGTAATCCGCCAGTACCCGTTGCAGGTAGGCCGCCGATACCGGCCGTTGGCGCGCGGCCGCGGCGTAGTGCGCCAGCGATTCGTCGAACACCCGACCCTGCCCCGACTGCAGGCGGTCGCGCAGCGCCGGATGGCCGATGCCGCCCAGCGCCAGCAGCAGCGGCAGGTAATGGTGGTCCTGTTCGGTCTCGTGCCGCACCGGCATGCGGTACTTCTTCCAGGCCGCGTAGAACAGCGCCGCCGCCCGGTTGGAGAAGATATCGAAGAAGGCGCGGGCGCCGCGGTCGCGCCGCGAGCTCTCGCGCGTGCTCAGGATCTCGGTGTAATGCAGCGGCATGGCGCCCTGTGCGCCCAACAGGCCAAAGAAGGCCGGTTCGATCTCCACTCGTCCCAGGTTGCCTGCTGCCAGCGCCGCCAGCCGCGCTTCGGTGTCTTCCAGCGCCTGGCCCTGCTTGTCATAGGCTGTCAGCGCGGCGATCTCGCTGGCGGGAAAGCCCAGCGAAGATGAGTTCAGGAAGCGCAGGTGCGCGGGCACGGCATTGCGCGCGCGGCTGCCTTCCTGCCGCGCGAACCACGACTCCAGCACGCGCACGGCCTGGAAAAACTTGAAGCGCTGCGGCTCGGCCAGCAGCGATTCGATTACGCTAGGATCGCGTCGCCGTTGCATGGAGCGCACCGTAGGATTTCTTCCGCGCCGCGGCGCGACAGCACAACCAGCTGCACGAAGCTGTTGGCGTGCACGTATAGGCCGAAAAAGCGGTTGATCACCGCCACGAAGGCATGCAGGCTGGTGCCGACGAAGTTGTCTTCGTTGATCGTCAGCCGGATCTCGATGCCGCGCACGAAGGTCGCGAACGGCTCGCCGGGCATCCAGTGCGTGGCAGGCTTGTAGTCCAGGCCGACCAGCCCTTCTATCTGGCGCGCCGCCACCGCGGAGTGCGACAGGTCATACAGCCGCAGCGTCTCTTTCAACGCAGGCAGACCGCTGTGGACCAGCGACAGGTGGTTCAGAGCCAGATGCGAAATAAGGCGCCAGTGCGCCGCCCGCCCCTGCTGGAAACGATGCGTGTGCGTCGGCCGGCGCAACATGCGGATCTCACGCGCGATCGAGCCGCCCTCCAGGAACAGGTCCCCGCCCGGCTGCCCCACCGCCAGATGCGAGGGCAGGTCACGGTTGGTGCAGGTCAGCTCCAGGCTGAGGGTCTCGGTCTGCGGCAGCGAGGGATCGAAATCGATGTCGACGATGGACAACTCCATTTCGTAGCCTGGGCTGCGCTCGGCCACCATGGCATTGCGCCGCGCCGTCCAGTAGTGACCGGCGCCCTCGGGCGTTTCGCCATGATGCAGCGAATAGAAGGGCCGGAATTCCACCACCGAATCGCCCTGCATGTTCTGCCGCACCTGACGCACGCGGTCGATCGAATAGATCTCGTAGCCATAGGCGCGGCGCGCGTCGGCCACCACCGGATAGGACGCCTGCGCATGGGTGACGCGGATGGGATCGGCGCGTTGCGCGAACAGGTTGACCACGGGCGTGCAGCCCAGCCGGAAATTGTCCGCGGAGGCCGACTCCAGCAGGCGCGCCGTGTTCGAATCCGCGCGCACGCCCTTCAATGCCAGATGCAGGGTGATTTCACGCACCGGCCCTGCCGCGCGCCTGAGCGCCGCGAGGTCGATGTCCACGAAGTTGAATTTCTCGGAGAACGCGAAGTACTCCGCCAGCAGCCGGTAGGCGGGATGCGAGCTGGCCGGGAAGTCGATCAGGGCTTCGTCCTCGGACAGCCCCACCTCCGCCAGCGGCACATCCTGCATGCGGTTCCAGCGGCCCGGCTGTGTTTCAAGATAGGCCGCGGCGGTGCGCAGGAACAGGCAGTCCCGCAGCGCGGCTACGAATGAGGGCTCGCCATGCAGGTATACGCGCAGGCGGTCCACCGCCAGGGTGGAAAAATTCTGGGTTTCTGCCAGGCAGGCCAGCGTCAGCGACAACCGGCCCGTCACGCCCGCCGGCAGGCTGGCTGCAGACGGTGCATTGGCCGTGGCCGCGAACACCGCCTGGCGTACGCTCACCGGCGCCAGGGTCACGTCGTACGCCGTGCGGAAACGGCACGCCACGCCGCGCACGGGATGCGACTTCAATTCCGTGCCGCGCGCCATGCGCACCGGCGCGGTCAGCTGCGAGGCCATGCCGCCCATGTCGAACTGCGCCACCGAGCACGAAGGGAACGGGCGCAGGTAATGCGGGTACATGACCTCGAACAACGCTTCCGTGAATTCCGGATAATCGTCGTCCAGTTTCTTGTTGATGCGTGCGCCCAGCAGCGCGAACGATTCGATCATCCGCTCGACGTGCGGATCCTCGCAGGTTTCACCGGATAGCCCGAGCCGCGCGGCGATCTTGGGATAGCGCTGCGCAAAATCGCGCGACGAACCGCGCAGAAAGCCCAGTTCGCGTTCGTAGTAAGGCAGCAGTTCTTCCATCTTTCCCTTCTTCGCCGGCGGCGTGCCGCCGGCGCCCGCGTGCATGGTTTGTTATCAGGCGGCCGCCGCGGCCTTGGCCCGGCCCTTGCTCACCGAGTACTGCAATGTCGACGGCTGCAGCGTCGCGTCGAACGTGACCGGCTCATGCGCAGGCCCTACGTCCAGCATCGCGGTAATCGCGAAATACAGCACCGAGGTCGCGCGGCTGTCCACCTGCAGCAACACCCGCACATGCGTCAGGCGCGGCTCATGGCGGGCGATCGCCTGCTCCAGCGACCGGCAGATGAACTCGCGGTCGTAGTGACTGGCCAGGCTCAGGCCGGAAAAATCCGACAAGCCATAGGTCAGGATGGACCGCTGGCAGTTCGGAAAGCGCTTGAGCGAGTCTTCTGTGAAGACCATGCGCGTATTGAGCAGGGCCTCGATGTCGCGCGCGACCGTTTCCTTGATTTCTTCCACCGACAGGCGTCGCAACGCATGCGGTGTCTGCCCGTCGCCGTCGAACAACTTGTCGAACAGGCTGGGTTCGAATCCCTTCATCGCGGCCTCATTGAGCAAAGGCGCCGGACCGGCCGGGGCCTTTGCCGTTCATGCGGTCAGGTTCAGACCGAGTACGTCTTGTCGTTCTTGGTGAGGCTCCATGCGCCCTGGGCGTTGCCGCCCTGGTTGCCGCCCACCTTCTGCTGCGTGTACTTCCACTGCACGGCGGCGTACTTCAGCGAGAACGATTCGTGCGGCAGGCCTTCGCTGACGACTTCCGGCGCCACGCGCGAGATGATCACGTACTTGAGCTTGATTTCCAGGTACTTGACGCGGTTGCCTTCGCCGTCGGCGCGCAGGAAATCGATGGTCACTTCGTCGAACGTCGTGCCGCCGGAAGCGTGCTGATACAGCAGCGGGCTGACCACGTCCAGGTCCTTGGTGAAGACCATCTCGCCATGCTCGGTGCGCTCGGCGGTGTGGCCGCCGGAGGTGGAGGCGGTAGCCGAACGCGGCTGGATGATTTCATGGCGCCACGATCCGACTTCGATCCAGTCCGGATGGTCCTTGTCCTGCGACTCGCCCTTGAGTGCGGGGTTGCCGAATTTGACGTAGATGTCCTTCATTAATAGCCTCTCTGGTTAAAAATCGTCGAATCCGACGGTGGTCACGACTTCTGGGCTTGGGCGGGGAGTTCCGCGACCAGGCGCAACGAAATCGAAAGCTCATCGAGCTGGAAGTGAGGCCGTAGGAACGCCACGGCCCGGAACACGCCGGGACGCCCCGGCACCTCGGCAACCTGCACCGATGCTTCCCGCAAGGGGAACTGCGCCTTCTGCTCCTGGCTCGCGTTGTCGTCCAGCAGCACGTACTGCGAGACCCAGCGGTTCAGGAAGCTCTCGACAGATTGCGCGGAGGCAAAGCTGCCGATCTTGTCTCGCATCATGGCCTTCAGGTAGTGCGCCACGCGCGATACCGAAAAGATGTATTGCAGCTGGGCCGACAGCACCGCGTTGGCGTTGGCGCTGTCGGTGTTGTACTTCTTGGCCTTCTGCACCGACTGCGCGCCGAAGAACGCGGCGTAGTCCGAGTTCTTGCAATGCACCAGCGGAATCAGGCCCAGGTCGCTCAATTCCTTTTCGCGCCGGTCGGTGATGGCGATCTCCGTCGGGCACTTCAGGGCGATTTCGCCGTCGTCGGTCTTGAAAGTGTGGGTCGGCAGGTTCTCGACCAGGCCGCCGCCTTCCACGCCGCGGATCGCCGCGCACCAGCCGAAGTCGGCAAAGGCCGCAGTCAGGCGCGCGCCGAAGGCCCAGGCGGCGTTGCACCACAGGTACTTGGCATGGTCGGTGCCGTCCACTTCCTCGACGAAATTGAAGCCCTCTACCGAAGTGCCTTCCTTCGGGTCATAGGGCAGGCGGCCCAGGAAGCGCGGCATGGTCAGGCCCACGTAACGCGAGTCTTCCGAATCGCGGAAGCTGCGCCACTTGGTGTATTCCACGGTATCGAACACCTTGGCCAGGTCGCGCGGGCGGCCCAGGTCGGCAAAGCTGTCCAGGCCCAGCAGCTCGGGCGAGGCCGAGGCGATGAAGGGCGCATGCGAGGCCGCGGCCACGTGCGACATCTGTTCGATGAAGTACATGTCCTCGGGCTGGCGCGTGATCTCGAAGTTGCCCAGCAGCGCGCCGAACGGCGAACCGCCGAAGGTCCCGAACTCTTCTTCGTAGACCTTCTTGAACATCAGGCTCTGGTCGAAGTCGATGGCGGTCTGGAAGTCGCGCACCAGATCGCGCTTGGTGACGTTGAGCACCTTGATCTTCAGCATCGGGCCGGTGTTGCTCTCCTGGCACAGGTAATGCAGGCCGCGCCAGGTGCTTTCCAGCTTCTGGAACTCGGCGCCGTGCATTACTTCGCTCAGCTGGGCCGAGATCAGGCGGTCCAGCTCGGCCACGCGGGCGTCGAGCATCGCGGACAGGTTGTCCGAGACCACGACGGTGCCCTTCATGACTTCACGGGCCAGCTCGCCGATGAGATCCTTGGCGCGGTCGTGCTCGGCCGTGGACTTGGCCACGCGGCTCTGTTCGACGATCTGGTCCAGCAGGCCCGAGTCGGCCTCGGCGGCGGGCGCGGATACGTTCTGCGCGGCGGCGGAATTACTCATTGCTGCCTCCCTTGCCGTTCTTGCCGGCTTCGCTGGTCAGTTGCTGCAGTTTTTCAGTGCTGCTGAGCACTTCGCCCAACAGGTCTTCCAGCTTGTCGTTGCCCGCCAGCTTGTTGCGCAGGTCGGCCAGCTTGGTGCGGATGTCCAGCAATTCCTTGAGCGGCTCGATCTGCTGCACCACGGCCTCGGGCCGGAAGTCCTCGACCGAGCGGAACTTCAGGTCCACGCCGAAGGTGCCGCCTTCGTCGGTCAGGCGGTTCTTCACGCGGTACGCGGCGCGCGGCTCCAGGCCGCGCATCACGTCGTCGAAGTTGTCGACGTCGATGTTGACGAACTTGCGGTCTTTCAGGCGCGGCAGCTCGGCTTCGGACTGCGCGCTGAAGTCGCCGACCACGCCCACGACAAACGGCAGTTCCTTCTGCTCGATCGCGTCGCCCTTCTCGACGTCATAGGTCAGCTGCACGCGCGGCGGACGTACTTTCTGGAGTCTTTTCTGAACGCTTTCTTTCTTAGCCATGGGGGCTCCAAGCGAAGTGCATAGTGAAGAGGCCGTGGGGCCCGATCAGGGTTTGAGGAGGTTGCCGAACGGATCCGGCGCGCGGCCGGCCGGCGCGGCGCCGGAAGCAGCCGGGGCCACAGGCGGCTTTGCGGCGGGAGCCGCAGCGGAATTCGCCGCGGGGGCCGCAGGCGTAGCGGGCGGCGTCGCCGCCGCCGCGTTGGCGGCAGGCTTGGCCTGTTGCGCGGCGGCCGCGCCCTGCGCATCGTTGCGCCGCGGCTGGCGCGGGCGCGGGGGCTTGTAACCCTCGGGGAACAGCACGTCCTGGCCCAGGGTTTCACGCATGGCGGCAGCCAGCGCCACCGCATCAGTGCGGGCGTTGCCCGCCAACAGCGCGTTGGCGCGCAGATCGGCCAGCGATTGCATGGCCACGCGCAGGCCGCCCACGGCCCGCACGGTCTTGGCGGTGAAGTCTTCGGGGTCACGGTTCAGCGCTTCATCGGCCGCGACGATGGCCTCGCCGTACTTCTGCTCGTCGAAGCGGATCTTGGCGATGTACGACCACGGCTCGCCGCGCGCGGGATTGAGCAGGGCTATTTCCTGGAACTCGGCAACCGCCTGATCGTTGCCCTTGGCAGCCAGCGTCTGCGTGGCGTGCGTCATCGACTGCTTGTACTCGGCGTCGGTCTGCGGCTTGGGGGACGTGGCGCAGCCCGCGAGGAAGGCCATCATTGCGCCGATGAGGAGAACCCGGGATATGTGCATTTTTTTGGTATGTAGGAGGGTGTAACCAAGGCCGCGTATTTCAACAACCTTTTGTTAGCGCAGCACTACAGTGCATTACTTCATGTAACTCGCGCAGAAACTTCGCTCATCGTGCCGTGATCTGTATGTTGTCGCAGGCTTCCGGTATAAAGAGCCATGTCAAAACATCTCTATTTTTCTCGGTGCATGGCAGCAGCGGCCATCATCGCGGCAAGCCCCGTAATCAGCGGTTGCGCAGCGGTTTCAGCGATCGGAGCGGTGGCCGGAATGACCGGCGGCATGATGGATATGGCGGGCCTGAAAAAAGACCCGAATGCGCCAATCGATGTGAAATTGGCGATACATGCCGGAGAAAATTTGAATGCGAGTAGCGGACAGCCAATGGCTGTGGTTACGAAAATATACTATTTGAAGAATGCCGAGGCATTTCAGCGCGCACCGCTCACGCAATTGGTTGATACTGACGCCGAAAAGGCGGCGTTGGGTGACAGCATCATCGCTGCACGCGAAGTCACACTGACGCCGGGACAGCGCTACGAACACCTGGAAAAAGTGCCTAAAACCGCTGCCTACATCGCTGTCGCGGGCTTGTTCTACGCGCCCGCGCCGCAGCGTTGGAAATACGTATTCGAAGTGAAGACCGCCGAGGACACCGGCATCGTCATGGGCGCCCATGCCTGCGCGATGACCGTGGTCACCGGACAGATAGTGTTGCCACCGGGCGTGCCCGGCTTCGACCCGGCCCGCCTCGGCTCGGTGCAATGCCCGAACTGAACGCAAGCCGCGCCTAGCCGCCGTCATCGACGCCCTCTATATATAAGAAGCAAGAGCCAGCAAACGTGAGCCATTCAGCGAAGATACTGTGGGGAGAGGGGCTGTTCCTGCGGCCCCAACATTTTCAACGCCAAGACGCGTACCACGAGGCCCGCCTCGCGGAAATGAGCCGCGCGCTGCATCCCTATGCATGGGGCCTGCGCGCGGCGCGCTTCGACGCGGCGGCGCTTGCCAACGGCATGCTGCGCGCCACCGAGCTCTCCGCGATATTTCCCGACGGCGAAATCTACAGCGCCCCCCATAACGACGACCTGCCGCCCGCGGTCGCGCTGGACGGCCTGGACGGCGCCAGCACGGCGGTGTTCTACCTGGCGCTGCACCCGATGAAGGACATCGGCGGCAACTATCGGGACACGCGCCAGGAACAGGGCTTCGATGCGCGCTATGCGCACCAGGACAGCCCCGCGCCGGATCTGTACACCAACGCCAGCACGGCCGAACTTGCCTTCCTGCGCAAGAACGTGCGCCTGCTGTCGGAACACGAGCCACGCGACGCGCTGCTGACCATTCCCGTAGCGCGCGTGCGCCGCACGGCCAGCGCCGGCTACGAGCTGGACACCAGCTTCATCGCCCCCAGCGTCACGGTGCAGGCGTGCAGCGCGCTGTTCGAACAGCTGCGCCGGCTGCTGGACGCACTGCAGGCCAAGGTCAACGCGCTCTATGGCTTTCACCGCGAACCGAACAAGAACATCATCGAGTTCCGCTCGGGCGATGTGGCCTCGTTCTGGCTGCTGCACACCTGCAACGAAGCCTATTCCGCGCTGTCGCACCTGTTCCACAACCCGCAGCTGCATCCCGAGCGCCTGTTCCAGGAAATGCTGCGGCTGGCCGGCGCGCTCATGACCTTCTCCAAGGTGCACACCCTGGCGGACCTGCCGGCCTACCAGCATGACGCGCCGGGCGCGGCCTTCGCGCAGCTGGACGAAATCCTGCGCGACCTGCTCGACACCGTCATCTCCACCCGCTACTTCTCCATCGTGCTGGAAGAACTGCGCCCCTCGTTCCACGTCGGCCGGCTGGATTCCGGCAAGCTCGACGAGACCACCGCGCTCTACCTGTCGGTATCCGCCGCCACGCCGGCCAGCGAACTGGCCGAGACCGTGCCGTTGCGCTTCAAGGTGGGCGCGCCCGACGACGTGGAAAAGCTGGTGCTCTCGGCCATGCCCGGCGTGCAGCTCGTCTACACGCCGCAGGTTCCGCCCGCCGTGCCCGTCAAGCCGGGCGCTTGCTACTTCACCCTGCAAACACGCGGCTCGCTGTATGACCGCATGCTGCAGGCACGCAGCATCGCCATCTATGCCCCCTCGGGCATACCTGAACTGAAACTGGACCTCATCGCCGTCACCCGCTAGAGCCTGCCCATGACCGCCGCCGCGCCTACCCTGATGCCCGGAGCCTCGCTCCCTCCCCGAGCCGCCGATTTCTATGGCTCGCGCCCCGCGAAGTCCCTGCTGGACCTGCTGTACGACGGCTTCCTGATGCTGTTCCTGCTGAAAAGCGGCCAGGAACCCGTGGACGCCGCCTCGTTCTCGGCGCGCGTGCAGCAGTTCCTGGCAGACTTCGAGCGCAGCGCGAAGAAGATGGACATTCCGGCCGAGGACGTCTACGCCACCAAGTACGCATTTTGCGCCGCGGTGGACGAGACCGTGCTGAATTCGGGCTTTTCCATCCGCGACGCCTGGATGCTGCAGCCGCTGCAGCTGACCCTGTTTGGCGAACAGCTTGCGGGCGAGAATTTCTTCGCGCGCCTGGAAGACCTGCGCGCGCAGGGCGCGCCGCGCCTGCAATCGCTGGAAGTGTTCTACATGTGCCTGCTGCTGGGCTTCCAGGGCAAGTACATGATCGAAGGCCAGGAGAAGCTGGGCTATCTCACGGCGCGGCTTGGCGATGAAATCACGTTGCTGCGCGGCAAGCGCGCGGGCTTCGCGCCGCACTGGCCCCTGCCCGACAAGATCGCCCACACGCTCAAGCGCGACGTGCCGCTGTGGAGCATCGGCGCGTTGTTCGCGCTGCTGGGGCTGCTGGCCTATCTGGGCATGAGCCACTTCCTGAACCGCGACATGCAGACCGCCATGGCTCCGTACCATGACATCGTCAAGATCGGCCCGCGCGCCGCGCACCTGACCATCTCGCTACCCTGAAGGCCTCAGGCCACCGCTCAGCACCATGACCGACCGTTCCCAAGCGCCCGCCGGATTCAGCAGCCTGGATGTTGCCGCCCTCTCCCAGAACGCCCGTATGCTGCAGATGCGCACGCCCCTGGATGCGGCGCTGGCGGTAGAACGGATGGTCCTGCGCGAAGGCGTGTCTGAACTGTTTGCCCTGACGCTGGACTGCCTGGCGTCCTCGGCCGAACTGGATGTGCAAGCCCTGCTGGGCCGCGAGATCAGCGTCAGCCTGCTGCTGGCCGACGGCAACAGGCGCCAATGGCATGCAGTGGTGGAAGGCGTGGACGCGCTGGGCGCAGACGGCGGCCTGGCGCGCTACCGGCTGCACGCCGCGCCCTGGCTGGCAGCCCTGGGCCTGCGCCGCGACAGCTTTCTGTACCAGGACAAGTCGGTCACTGACATCCTGAGCGAGATCTTCGCCGACTATCCGCAGGCGGCCTATTCGTTCGACATCGCCGAACTGCCCGCGCCGCGTCCACTGCGCACGCAGTACCGCGAGACCGACCTGGCCTTCGTGCTGCGCCTGATGGCGGAAGCCGGCTTGAGCTTCCGCTTCGACCACCAGCAGGGCGAACAGCAGGACGAAGCCTCGGGCGGCGCGCGGCACCGGCTGGTCGTGTTCGACACGCGCGCGGCGCGGCCCCCCTGCCCCGACGCCGCGCTGCGCTTTCACCGCAGCGACGCCACGGAAACCGAGGACAGCATCACGCGCTTTGGCGCGTCCCGGGCGGTACGGCCTAATGCCGTGACGCGCCTGGCCTGGGACGACCGCAAGCTGCTCGCGCACGCGGCGCATGCGCAGTCCGACGTCCAGGCCGGCGCGGTGCCGCGCCTTGAAGACTATGACTACGACGGCCACGGCCGCCATGCCGACGGCGACAGCGCGGAGCTTGCCGCCGCGCGCAGCCTGCAGGCGCATGAAGCCCGCATGGTGCGCTTCGACGGCGGCGGCACGGCCCGCCAGATGATGCCCGGCCATGACTTCACGCTGACGCAGCACAGCCGCTACGCCGGGGGCTCGGGCCAGGCCGTCGATGAGATGGGCGGCAACCGCTACACGCTGCTGCACGTCGAACACGAAGCCGCCAACAACCTGGGCAGCCAGGCCGCCCAGGCGCTGGGCGATTCCGATCTGGAACATGGCTCTTACCGCAATACCTTCGGCGCCCTGCCGGCAGCCGCGCCGCTTATGCCCGGCTGGCGCGCCAAACCCACGGCGCCCGAAGGCCTGACGGCCGTCGTGGTGGCTGCGCAGGACGCGCCCATTTCCTCGGGCCGCGACCTGCGCATCAAGGTGCAATTCCCCTGGCAGCGCGGCGCGCGTCCGCTACCGGGTGGCCTGGCGCACCGCAGCCATGGCGACGACACCGGCAATGCGCCGGGCGACGACAGTTCCGGCACCTGGCTGCGCGTTGCGGGCGCGCAGGCCGGTCCCAATTGGGGCGCGCACCATCTGCCGCGCAAAGGCACCGAGGTCCTGGTCGAATTCCTGGACGGCGACATCGACCAGCCCGTGGCCTCGGCCCAGCTGTACAACGACGCCGACCTGCCGCCCTGGTCCGCCGGCGAGGACGCTGAAGCCAATCATCCCGGCAGGCTCAGCGGCTGGCACAGCAAGGGCCTGGACGGCGAGGGCCACAGCCAATGGCTGTTCGACGACACGCCGCGGCAGATGCGCACGCGCCTGTCGAGTTCCATCGGCGCCACGCAGCTGGGCCTGGGCTATCTGGTCGAACAGGGCGCGGATGAATCCAGTCGCGGCGCATGGCGCGGCACCGGCTTCGAGCTGCGCTCGGATGCCTGGACCGTGGTGCGCTCAGGACAAGGCATGCTGCTGTCCGCCAACGCACGCGAGGACGCGCGCTCCACCCAGGCCGACGCGCAGGAAGCGCTGGCGCTGCTGCGCGGGGCGCAGAATGCGGCGCAACGCCTGGATGCCGCCGGCACGCAGCGCCAGGCGCGCGCGCTCGCGGCCACCAGCCAATACGACACGCTGACCCGCGCCATCGATCCCAAGGGCGATGGCCGCTATCCGGGCAGCGTAGGCGGCCAGCAGGCGGTCAAGGCCAGCGGCGGCGAACGCACCGGCACGGACGCAGTGGAGCGCATCGACGGCGCCCGCATGCTGATCGACGCGCCTTCCTCCCTGAACTTCGCCACGCCCGCCTCGGCCATCCTGCACGCCAGCGAAAACCTGCACGTCACCGCGCAGGCCGACGGCCACGTGGCAGCGCGCCAGACCTTTGCCACGGCCTCCGGCCGCTCCACCAGTCTGTTCGTGCAGGACGGCGGCATCCGCGCCGTCGCCGCCGAATCGCCTGTGTCGATCCACGCGCATACCGACATGCTGGAAATGCTGGCCGGCCAGGACATCACCGTCACCTCCACTACCGACAGCATCGAGATCCTGGCGAACCAGAGCATCACCCTGCAGGCCGCCGGCGCCAGCATCGTCATGAATGGCGGCGACATCCTGTTCAAGGGGCCGGGGATGTTCTCGGTCAAGGGCGCATCCCACAACCTGATCGGGCCTGCCAGTGACGCGGCCGCGCTGCCCGCGCTGCCGTCCTCGCAAGTGGGAGATCCGATGCTGGTCACGGCCGAACTGGTGCACCGTCCCAAGGCCAAGCTGCGGGCGCAAGCCGGCTCCGGCCAGGCGCTGAATGCGGCCGGCGCGACCGGCGCGGTCGCCTCGGCTCCAGCGGCTGGAGGCCCCACAGCAGCTGCAGCCAGCGGATCGCAAAGCTCGCTGCTGGGTAGCGCGGGCGCGGCGCTTGCAAGCGGCGCAACCGCCGTATCCAAGGGCCTGTCCGCCGCGGCCGATGGCGCCTCCGGCATGCTGGACCAGGCCAAGAGCATGGCCGGCGAAGCGCTCAAGCCCGTGCAGGAATTGGGCGCGATGGCCGGCAAGACCATGCAGGCAGCGGGCAAGGCGGGCTCGGAACTGATGTCGGGCGCCATGGCAAAGGCCGGCGGCATGGCGCAAACGGCCATGCAGAATGTGGCTCCGTCGCTGACTGGCGGCGCCACGTCCTCACTGGCTAACGGCGCCACGCAATCCTTGGCCAGCATGGCAACGCCGTCGCTGATGGACGGCGGCCTCTCCACCATGAAGATTCCACAGGGCGCTGGCGACGCACTGGCCGGCGCGGTTTCCATGCCCCAGGCGCTGACTGACGCGGCAGGCGCCGTGTCCAAGGCCGGCGGCATGGCTACGCAGGCGTCGGCCCTGGCCTCGCAGGCATCCACCTTCGCCTCGCCGGCCGCAGGCGCCGGCCCGTCGGCCTCGGGCATGCTGTCGGGCGCTTCCAGCGCCGCCACGGCAATGGGCAACGCCACGGCGGCATCCGCCCTGGGCGCCGCCTCCAACCTGACCGCCGCCGGCAGCGGCGGCGTGGGGTCCGCCATCGGCCCGGTCATGACCCAGGCCATGGGCGCCATGGGCGGCCGCCCCGCCGCGCTGAGCTCGGCGGTGAACACGCTGCTGACCATGCCCGACGTCAACCAGGGCAATCTGCCCGCGGTGGCGGGCGCCATACTCAGCACGCCGGGCCTGACCGACTCCGCGATTCCGTCCGTGGTCGGCGCCATCCTGCAATCGCCCACGATATCCAACGTCACGCTGCCCAAGGTGGCGGAGGCGATCATGAACATTCCCGCGGTGGCGAACTCGCCTTATCCGGCGATGGCCAAGCGGGTCATGGAAATGGCCGGCGTCGGCCTGCCCAGCCCTGTGGCGAGGCCCGCTGGCGCGCCCGGCGGCCAGGACGCGGGCGGCTCCGCAGCGGCCGGGACGCCGGATGCCGGCGCACCCACGCCGTCCGCCTACCGGGCCAGGAGCGGCGCCAAGCTCCAGTACGTCAACCTGAAGGAAGAGGACGAGGTCTGGAACGATGGCCAGGCGCTGGACAGCCTGGACCGCCAGACCAACAGGCCCAGGATCCGCGTGCGCTTCAACAAGGCCGGCCAGCATCGCTTCAGCGTCAAGGTCAGCCCGCGTCCGGGCAACGCGGTGTACTCCGCGCGTGAGCAAAGCCGCCAACCGCTGTACCGCGAGCCCAACCAGCGTTCGTACAGCTACGTAACCGACGCCGACGGCACCAAGGTGGTCGACAACATCACCCTGCCCGCCGCCGGCCTGAACACCTATACCTTCGAGGTGGTGAACGACAAGAACCAGATCATCTCCACGGAGCAGGTCGAGACCGCAAGGCGGCTATATCTCCAGGAGATCATGCTGCCCGGCCCCGAGGCTCTGGCGCGCCGCCACGGCTTCCAGCCGACCGCTACGGAATACGCGCGGCATGGTGTGGACGTCGTGCAATTGCCGCCGGTCAGCACGCGCGGCGACGCCAACATGGACGTGTTCACGGACGACGGCTATGAACGCCTGCGCCGGCTGGCCGCCTCCGTCTATCCAGGGTCGCAGGGCCCGGACCACGAGCCCTATACGCTCGTCGTCTGCCACATCGACCGGCTGGCCTCGATGCTGCCCGTCCAGCCCATTTACGTGCAAGCCTCTGCCGGTCCCGGCGCGGCCGACAAGCAGGTGCAGTTCGTCAACGCCGACGGCACGCTCAGCTTCCTGTGGTATCACATCGAACCTGGCGTGGACTGGTACGTCGAATGCCTGTTCGAGTACACCGACCCTGCGGCCGGCATCAGGCAGGTCCCCATCCCCAAGGATCGCATGACCCCGGTGCCTTACGACCCTGCGAATCCCAAAGCCTGCGATACCCTGAACATCCGCATGGCGGGCCTGGTGCCCGTGCCGACCTCGGGCAAGATCATTCTGAAGGTCCGGTTGCTGGAAAGCTCCGCGGGCGGCGTGGCGTTCCCTGGCACCAACCTCCTTGGCGTGGCGGCGATGAGCCCCTGGGAGCCCAACACGCTGGATTATCTACAGCAGACGCTGGTGCACGAGATCGGCCACCTGATCGGCATGACGCCCAGCGGACCCGAGTGGGTACGCGCCCACCCGGACGAAGCCGACATGGACTCGTCCAAACTCGACAAGGGTCCGTATTTCTACTCCCAGTTCGGCAACCACTGCCACTTCGGCCTGCCCGCCAGCCAGGCCGATCCCAGCCACACCGGCTCCTGCGTCATGTTCGGCGGCGACTGCGTCAGCATCCGCTTCTGCGCCAGCTGCGCCCAGGCCGTACGCAAGACGGACATGTCCAATGGCTGGCCCTCGTTCTGACGCGCGGCGCCGCGTGGCGCCGGCGCTGGCCCTGCTGCTCGCGGCCGCGATGGCCATGGCCGCGCCTGGCGCCGCCACCGCCGCGCGCCCCACCCCACATACCCAGAAGACCACGATGAACACCGACTGGATCGACCCGCCCTCGTTCGCCACCGCCCCCATCGGCACGGTGCGCGACCACGCCTGCATTCCGCCCAACCATGGCAGCGACGACCAGCTCAACATCGCCGCGCCCGCGCGCGTGCGTCCGCAGGCGTCCGGCGCGCTGGTGATCCCGGTCTGCGCGCAAGGCATCATTCCCGTATCGCAGAACCAGAAGCTGCCGCGCTTCGTCGCCATCAATACGCAGACCAAGGCGGTCTATGAAGGCGTGGCCTACGAATACAAGCCGCGTAAACGCCCCGGCATGGAAGTGGACGAAATCCCCAGCTCGCGTCCGCCCAAGGGCATCCCCATCAGCCCGGGCATCAGCGTCGGCACGCAGTTCAGCACCGACCTTGCTGCGCAGGTGCAGCTGCCCAAGGATCCGGCGGTCTACGAGGTGTATATCGAATCGAACGGCGTGCGCTCGAATACGGTGAAGATCGAAGTGCAGGCGGCCAAGTAGGCGCTTTTCTTCAGGAGCCCCAGCCGATCATGCGCAGCGCTCGGTCCCGGATCGACCGCCCGTAGGCCCAGCACCAGACGGCCAGCGCCAGCATCGCGACAGTGAAGTAGGCCCTGGCCTCGATCGGCACTGGATTCATCGCCGAGATCGTCAGAAAGGGTTCATAGCCCACGAAATCGCTGGCGGCCAGGATGCTGAAGATCAGCGCCAGCACCGGCCCCGTGAAATGCGGCCGATCGCCGCGCGTGGTTTTGTCGGCCCAGAAGGACCAATGGATGAAACGGCTTAGCTGGATCGTCACCGCGAACAGCGGGATGACGACGGCGAGCATCAGGACGATGAGGGCGACGAGGACTTGAGGCGGAAGCATGGCGGGATTTTAGCGGCACATCAGGCATTGCCCTTCCCCCCCTTGCACAACCGGTACCCGACCCACAGGCCGGTCACGGACAAAATCAGCGCCGGTCCCAGATAGTAGGGAAAAAAGAACAGGAAATATCCATACCAACGGTCATAGTTCCGGGCGACGTAATAGACGAGCAGGGCACCCACGGCCGCAAACGCCCAGACGGCTACCATGGACACGGCAAACCATTTGCGCGATGCCGCGGAGCCCAGGGCTCCGAAACGGTTTGGGCGCACGTGGACTGCGATCCCGAGGAGATAGAGTAGGGGCAGCGCAAAACCCAGGGCTTTTGTGGCGTAGAGGATCATGTCGGTGGACCACATGACGAATTCACGCAAAACCGTCTCCTACGGATCAAGCTCTCCGATGACCCGCTTCATCAAGGTTTATCTCTATCCGGACTTCTGACGTGATCATCGATTCGACACCCAATCGCTTCCCGGAAGCTCAGGGGCCACGTTGCTGAAATCCGATACCAGCGGACGCGTGACATAGCGCGCAGCAGCCTTGCCATCGGGATAGATACGCAATTCCAGCACCACGGCGCCCGCTGGCCGCTGTGGCTGTGGAAGCATCACGACAAATGGATAGTCTCCCTCTCCCGTTGCTTGAGGACCAGAGTCATAGCGCCACGATATCTGCATCGGAGCATCAGGCGCAGCTGGCCTGTAACCGAATGACTGCACATTATTTCCTGTGGCCGAATTCGCTCTGGCGATCCATCGCAGACCAGGCATCAACGAATACGCCACGTCGTACTGCGTAAAGTTGTACGAGTAGACCGCCACCGATCCTTCCAACGCGCTTCGTTGAAAATTTTGCGTCTGGCTTCGCTCTACGTAGACATAAGCCCCCGCCGCCACGGCGATCACCGCCAGTACACCGAGTGCGACCAACCGCCCGAGTTGCGAGCGCCCTGTCTTTCCCTGATTCCGCTCAGACATCCTCGACATCCCACTTTGATCATAGGCTTGCCCAGTCGCCACTGGTTCCACACCGATTCCTGCGCATCCACGGACTCTGGCATTTCTGTTGCTGTCGCAAAGCGAGCTGGCTAGAGTCCCCGACGCTCTCGCGGCATGCTCATCCCCTATGCTCTATCACTCAAGCCGGATGCTTCCGACGCCGACACAGCTACGGACGAACCGGAGCCATTCCATCCAGATTGGCGCGCATCTGATCAACCCGCGATGCCGACTCATTGTCCGACTTGAACTTGGCTTGTTCCGCCTTGAAGTCGGTCTTGCCAAAAATGTCCTTGTCCCTCACTCGGAAGTACAGTGAAGTGCTGGCCAGCAAATGATCGGGCCAGCTGCTCAACATGGCGTCATGCACCAGGAAGTCGAACAGCGCCATGACCTTGGGAGGTAAAGGGTTGGTCCCGGCGCTCGCCTCGCGCCATACGGTGAGCAGACGCTTTTGCACTTCACGCTTGGCTTTCATATCAGCGAAAGGATCTTTCGGCTTGTCCTCTTCGGTCAGCGTGCCACCGCCGCGTGTGATGAGCTCGTTGCGCATGTTCTGCTGGTCCAGGAGATCCTGCTCCATTCTTTCCATGGCCTGCACGGTATTTGGATTCTTGCGGCGAAAATCTTCCTTGCGCTGTTCATCTTCGGCATCCTTGCGTTCCGCGTCTTCGAGCGCGAGATACTCCGCTTCCAGGCGTTGCCATAGCGGCTTGAAGCGCTGCGGCGGCAATTCGCCCCGGCTCGCGACGGCACGATTCCAACGTTCGTCCTTGAGCGCTTCCAGCTCTTTCAGGCGAGCCGTGTTCTCGGGCTTGTTGCGTTCCTCGCGCGGCAGCATGGATACGCGCCTGAACTCTTCGTTGTATTCCTGCTCCGGAGTGAAGAAATCGCGATCCTGGATCCATTTTTCGGCGGGGTCCGCAAGCTCAGCCTTGAAGACCGGATCTTGATACCGAACTGCGAGCCAACGCAGGAAGACTTCCATGTGCCGCATGAAGTCGATACCGGGTTCGTACTTCACGACCTCGCGATAGGCGCCCATCAAATCGGCAATGCCGTAGCTTTGCCCGCCATCCTTGATCTGGGATGAAAGCGTGAACCTATCGAAGACAACCGGGAAATCCTTGAACAGCCGCTCCATGCTGTACATCGCCACCCCATGGGAGAGCGCGATATTCAACATGTCACGTAGCGGGACGCGCGACAGTTCCGTGCGTGCGCCCAACGTACCTTCCGGGCAAACACCAGTCACGTCACCGCTAGACCCTGGATAAAGATACTGCTCGCCCCTGGTCTTTTCCAAACTATCAAGACGCTGATTGGCACGCAGTTCGTGGGCCGCCGCGAAATGAACACATTTATCCACCGCGGCCGGGACGGTCAAGGTCCGGTCCTTGTGAGTCTGCTTGATAAGATCCGTGAATGGCAGAAAGCCCAGGAACGTATTCTCGTCCATGATCGAAGATACGGAATCGAACAAGCCCAGGAATCTGATGCGGATCTCCGCATCGGGGGCACCGCTTTCACCCTTCATGACCAGGTCCCGGTCATTCCTGCGCCGGTACTTCTTGACCACATCATTGATGAACTGACGCGCCACCACCCCTCCTCTGTCACCGCCAAAGACAGAGATCTCGATGCGCAGTACTTTGTTCATCTGGGCGCTGACCGCCTGGTGCGCCGCGACGAGCTGACTCAACGCGGCATCAACACGGATATCCACCCCCGTGCCCATGATATAGGCAACCGTTTTGTTGTCGCGAATAACCGGAACCCCTTCAAGCGCGACCGCCTTTACCACCTGTTTTCCCGCTGTCCAAGCTACCTTTAGCGGATTATTCTTGAAGCCTGCCCAAAATCCGCGAATGGTTCCTTCCGCGCGATTGACCAGGCGCTCCGGATCCCACACGTTCCATATTCTCACCGCCTTGTCAGGCAAAGTTCGGACGTCCTTTACCACGTCCTTGTATGCCTTCACCATCGGCTGGAAGGATCCCTCCTTGATCATCTTCTGCGTGGCGCCCTTCAGGCGTTTCACTGCGTCGGTCTCGGGAACCTCATCCAACCTCGTAATGTTCTTTCCCGCGGACGTCAGCGCCTTTCCACCCTCGGCGAGCGCCGCCTTTGCTCCCACTGCGGCCGCATAGTTGAGCTTTTTTACTTTGGCATCCTCATTCAGATCCGTTCCCAGACCCGAATAGTAGAAGCGGAACCAATGCTGCTTCTGCGGTCGACTCGGATCGGAGGCTTCGCAGTGCGCCTCCCAAAGCCGGCAGATGTTGGAGTAATAGGTGGGATTAAAAGCATCCTCGTCCCGATGACGGCCAAATCCATCAAAGAAGAACCCGATACGAATCACGGCTCCGCATTCGTCGCAATCGTCTTTCGGATACGCCGCCTCGTTCTCAACCATTTTTTTCAATACGGTCGCGGGAGTACGGTCCACGAGCGGCAACTGCATCTTTTCAGCCATGGGGTGCTCCAGGAAGCGTTCCAGCCGACCGCAGGCGAGCGATCTTCTCTTCTCCGAATGCGGACACGGCTTTCGCGAAATCCCCTGGTCGGCGATCGGGCTTGGACAAAATCTCCGCGATTTCCGGGTCGGCGTCGAAGTTGGCGGCCACGGTGAAATACAGGTACATGTATTGGCGCAAGTCGCTTTCATCCTGGATGCGATACTTGGTCCAGGCAGTCTTCGTGACCTTCACCAGACGTTGATTCAACTCGGAAGCGTCCTCGTATTCCTTGAAAGCGTCGGGGTACGTTCTATACAACCAGCGGCTCGTCTCGACTATCGGAATCCGAGCCTGACCCAGTAACTTCCGGCTCAGCACCATCTCCATATGCTCATCGGGATAGATGTGCAACTCCAGATTCAACGGACCATCGCCTGACGGAATCGAGCTGGCAGGAAAGTTCACCGTCGTTTCCTTGTTGATGAACATCTCATTGAACTTCCCGTCGTACATGTGCTTGCGCAACTCATCGCCATCAGCGACTCGCCATTTCACCGTGAAAGTCGTGCCCTTCAAGGTGTAGCAGCAGGTCACCGACCCTTCCCCACCGCCTGGCCTGATGGCGCCAGTACCTGCCTTATTCCCCGCGCTGTCGGCAATCGAAATGTTGGCCACGTCCCAGGGCGTATAGTTGTACGCGATCAGACTGACCCCTTGGTATGTGGGCTCTCCATTGCAGCCGGCAAGCAGTCCCAGCCACGACAAAAGCACGATCAATGCCTTACGCATCACTTCTCCTTTCCTGATTCGCCTGCCTGAGCGTGACCACGCCTCTCTCCTTGGCCGCTGACGCCAACTCCTGTCGGTCCTGTTCCACGTACATCAGGCCATCCCACACAGCATCCGGAACATGCTCCAACGCTTGCGACAGACCCTTTCCGCTCTTTCTGAATCCGCGCAAAGCCGGCAAGATCGCTTCATGTTCATCGAAGCGTGGCGCAATGGTGATCCCCCAGGCCACATAATCCAGCATGTCGCGTTCAGTCTCGATGCCATAAGACTTGGCACGCTCCATCTGCTCCAGAACTCGCGCATACAGCTCGTCTTGCCGCAGATCGCCAAGGACGCCCAGATAGATCCTTCGGATCTGCAAAGCCAGCTTGTCCGGATAATCCAGATCCAACAGCGCCTGATGCTGCAGCAAGGTAAACGGCTGTGGCGCCGGCAGCGCCGCAGCGCTCAATTCACGTTCTCCACCGCCCTTCCACTCGGCGATGGAACCGTCCCGGCGCAAATAGCGCATGAGCGTCAGCGGCGCCAGGAAACGCTCGCGCTCGGCTTCGCTCCAGACCTGAAAAGCGCGGTCCAGAATGCGGCTGTCGTAGAAGTGCAGGTAATACTCGCGACCGTCCGGCAAACCATAGTCGCCGTAGTACGCGCAATGTGCCATTAGTTCGGCCAGGGCCATGGGCGACAGGATATGGGTGACCGCAAACTGCCCACCGTCCGCCTCGTACACCCTGCGCAGCAGCCGCAATAGTTCAGAGGTGTATGGCCCGTCCGTGTCGCGCCCCAGTTCAAAACGCGTCAGATCGTCTATTTCGATCAGCAGGGGCGCGATTTCACCGTATACGGCCAGATCCGTTCCCAGCCAGACCGAACCGTGGCTGACTTGAGCGCTGCTCTTGATTGGCGCGGCCAGCTCCGCGCGGTTGCGGAAATCCACGAGCAGATAGGCATGCACTGCCTCGCCCGTTTCGATGCGGCTGACTTCAGCATGCCGCAGCGTCTCGCCAAGCAGGGATTGCCAATCCGTCATGCGCTTGCCCGCCTCATGCCTTGTCCGTGATGGACTGCACGCCATCGTGCGCGTCCAGCACGCATTGTTTGCAGACCGTGAACTGGGGAAAAGCGTAAGGCATGCGGTCCGGCCCCGCAAACTGCTTGTTCCCCGTCTTCACATCGATGCGCCCCGGCGCGGTCACCGTGATGTTGCCGCCTTCCAGCACGATGCTGGCGCCGGCCGCGGTGGCGATGCGGATGCGTTTGGGCGCGGCATACTCGACGTTGGTCTGCGCGCTGCCGATGGTGATGTCCTTCTGCGCCTGCACGCGCAGGATGTCGTGCTGGGCCTGGACGTGCACGTCGCCGGTGGCGGAGATCAGGTCCAGGCCGGAGTCCGCGCCGCCCTGCTGCAGGCCGGCGACGATGCCCAGGCCCTGTCCGGTGTGCACGCGCAGCGCGCCCATCACGGCCAGGTTCTGGTCCTTGCCGGCCGACCAGTGCACGGTCTCGCCGGCGGTGTATTGCATGTGTTGGCCGGCGACCTGCGCCAGTCCCGCGCGCGCGGCCATGAACACGACCGGATCGGTCAGGTGCGGCACCTTGCCCTCGGCCGCCTGGGTGTGCTTGGCCGAAGCGTCGCTACGCGCACCATCCAGGCTTTCGCCTGCGACGGTGCCGGACACGGCGCGATGCATGGCGGCCAAGGGCGCCTTGCCGTCATCCAGCACGCTCGCTTCCGCTCCCTTGGAGCCCAGCGCGCTCGCCAGACGCAGACCCTGGTGCGCGCCGACCACGCCATCCAGCGAACGCGCCATCTGGTCGGCCTGGCTGGCCAGCGCCTGCAAGCCCGCAGCCTCGCCTGCGGGGCCGGCGCTGGCGCCAGTGCCGGCGTAGGTGCTGAGCAGCACGCCCGCGCCGCCGCGCACGGCGCCGTAGGCGTCGGTGCGCAGCTCGGCGCCCAGGCCGCGCAGTCCGCCGCGGTAGTTGCCGGCCTGATGAATCAGGTGGCCCAGGTTCAGTTCGCTGGCTTCCTGGCTGCTCTTGATCTGCAGGCGCAGTTGTCCGTCGCTGTCGTCGAACACGATCTGGTTGTAGCCCGAGCCGCCGAACTCCTTGCTCTTGAAGCCGCTCAGCGCGGCGGCGTTGCGGTGGTTCTCGTCGCCGCCCGCGGCGCCATGCCAGGCAGGCGCGTTGCCTCCCGCCAGGTTGGCCTGGGCGCTGGGTGCGGCATCGCGCGCGGCGGTGTAGACCTGGGTGTCGGCTTTGCCGCCGTCCCGGCCGCCCGGCGTGGCGGGCGTGCCGCCCTCGCCGCGGCCGTTGTACAGCGCGCCCACGACGATGGGCTGGTCAACGTCGTCGTCCAGGAAGCGCACCAGCACCTCCTGGCCGATGCGCGGCACGAAACTCATGCCCATGCCTGCGCCCGATTGGCGCTGCGCCACGCGGGCCCAGCGGCTCTTGGCCACCCCCTCGGCATCGTCTGCCTGCCAATGGAATCGGATGCGCACGTCGCCGCGCTTGTTGCGCAGGATCTCGTCCTCGCCCTGCGCCTGCACTGCGCCGTCGGCGCCCGTGACGATGGCCGTGTGCACGCCATGGACCGAAGGCGCGCCGCTCAGGCGCGCGCCGCGTGTCTGCGGCAAGGCTGGCCGCCAGGGGCGGTCGCAACGCACCGCCTGGAAGCGGTTGGCGTAGCCGACCTCGCGCGCTTTCGCCAACACCGCGGCGTCGGGCCGCGACGGATCGGCGTTCGAACCCGCCGCGCCAGGCGCCGCGGGCGCCTCGGTATCCAAGGCCAAATGTGCGTCCAGCCCACCCAAGCGCTGCGACAGCGAGGCTCGGGTTTCTGGCGGCAGGTTGTTGATGCCGACGTGCTCGACCCGGTCCAGCGCAAAGGCGGGCTCGAAGCCTTCTTCGTCGGCAGGCCCCAGTGGAGACATGTTCTGCAGCGTGAAACGCGTGCCGGAACGGAAGGTACGCACCCCGCCCTGGCCGACAAAAGTCTCAGCGCCGGCTTGTACGGCTTCCATCGCGAGCGTGGCCTGGCGCCGCGCCTCGGCCTCATCAGCAAAGCTGCCGTGGCCTGCCACCTCGTACCATTCCAGGCCCGCGTCGTCAGTGCTGTCTGCCGGACGCGCCAGCGCCTCTGCCGCCACGGCGCGCTTGCCGCCGCCGTGCCAGCCCAGGACGGTGACGCGGTCAGGACCGCGCCGCCACTGGCGCGACATGGCCTGCACGGTGTCGCGCGACTCGGTCGCGCCGGCGCGGTGAAAGCGCACGCCGCCGCCTGCCGACTCGGCATCCTCGGCCAGGCCGCGGCTGTCGGCGAAGATCAGCGCGACGTGGCGCGCGGGAACCTCCGGATCTTCGACCGTCGTCCAGCCCAGGCCTGCTTCGGCCAGCAGGCGGCTGATGAAGTCATAGTCGGTCTCGCGGTACTGCGTGGTGTAGGGGCGCGGCGCCACGCCGGCCTGCGCTTCGGCCGCATCGGGAGCCACGCGATGCACATAGCCTTCGTAGCCGCCCAACACATGGCTGACGATGTCCAGCACGGAACGCGCTTCGAACACGCGGCTGTTGCGCTGCTGCGTGGCCAGCCACAGCCAGGGCGCGACCGTCAGGCGGTAGCGCGCCAGGCCCGCGTCGCCCGACAGCAGCTCGGCTTCGCGGACCAGACCGCTGCGACTCGCGCGGCTGCCGTCGGCGCGCGTGGTCCACAGTGTCACGGGGCGGCCGATCATGTCGCGCAATTCCAGGCCGGCGTCGTCGGACAGCGCGACCACGCGCGTCTGCGAAACGCCCGACAAGGCTTCGCGCGCGATCCAGCCCTCGACCTGCAGCGAGGCGAGCGCGCCCTCGCCCTCCAGGCTGTAGAGGCGGGCGTCGGAACTGAACAGGCCAGGCGTTGCAGTCGGATCCATTGCGGAAAAAACCTTCTCTGAAGACTCAGGGTTCGACCTGGGCTTGCGGATTGGGGCATTCGGGCGCCGTGCCCCAATAGCCCGAACACACCCGCAAGCGGCATTGCTCGCTTTCCAGGAAGCCCAGCTTGCGGCATTGCTCCAACCGGGCCGCCAGGGGCGAGCCCGGCAGTTCGCGGACGAAGACGCCGTCGTTCTTGTAGACCTTGGTACCGGGCGGCGACGCCGGCGGCAGGCCATAGGACATCAGCGCGGCCAGCAATGCGGCGTCGGAATCGTTGCGCGGCGTCTTGGCGCGCTGCGGCGCGGCCTGGGGCGACGCTTTGGGCGAGCCTTGCGAAGTGATCGCGCGCGGCACCGTGGGCCCGGCTGCCTTGGGCGCAGCGGCCTGCGCTTGCAACGCAGCGCGAGGCTGCGGCGGCGCGGCGGTGACGGCCAACGCAGACAAGGGGTTCTCGGGCGCGCGGTCCTCATCGGCATTGGGAAGTCCCAATTGCGCGAGAGGATGGTCTTCGATGACGGCCGCGGAAGAAGGCTGCGGGTCGGGATCGGCAGCGGCCACGCGCGCACCCGCTGTTGGAGCGGCTGGCGCGGCGGCGGGCTGCGCGGGCGGCGTAACCGGAGGAGTCGATTCAGCAACCACAGGCAGCGGCGGCGTATCGAACACGCTATATAGCACCGCGCCCGCGGCGCCCGTCAGCAATAGCAGCAGCAAGGCCAGCGGCAAGCGGGAACGGCGCTTGGGCGCCAGGTGTTTGACTTCGGCGTCCGGCACTCGCCCCTCTAGCGCGGCGAGGATGCGCGACGCTGCGCGTTCATCCGGTGACGGTGAGCGTCCTGCGAGCAAGCTGGGAACAGAGGTCGGTGATCGCGATCTTTTTTCGTCTTCTGCCATGCGAAGTCCCGTGTCTGCAGAGGTCGTCTAAACCCCTGTAACCAAGGGGTTCGAGAATACCTGATGACTTCTTTCGCATCATCGATTCTTGTTACGAGTTCTAAGCCACAGACGCGTTTTGCAACGTCCAAGCGCTTGCCTGAATCCCGAATAGAACAAAAGATTACGCCTTCGTAACTGAGGGACCTCCTTGCTTCTCCTGCTGCCTCTCTACTTTCTGCTCGCCATCGGCGTTTCCGCGTTGCTTGTCTTTCCGTCCTTGCGGGAGGCCACGGCAAGGGGAGCGCGCGCGCTTGCACAGGGAGTACGCCAGGGCATGGCGCGCGGCGCGGGACACGCAGGAGGGGCGATGGGCGACTCCGCGCAGGCGCTGCGCACGGGCTTTGGAAAGGCTGGCGGCGCGTTTTCGGCATACCGCTGGCACATCGCTGCGGGCCTGCTGGTTGTGTTGCTTCCGTCACTTTTCGCTTTCGTCATGCGACACAATCACACATTTGTTTACGAGGATCGGACCGCGGGCCCGGACCCTCGCATCCAGGCTTTGCTGACCGGCGAAAGGCTGGTCCCGCCGCCTCCGCTGCCGCCCGAAGCGTTCACCACGCGCGAAGTGGAATTGGTGCGTCCCAACCTGGGCGGCGCCAGCCGCGACTGGAACCTGCTGGACGCCGATTACCGCCAGCGCCTGCTGGCCGCGTACCGCGTGATGCGTGAAGAGCACGGCTACGAGATGGTGCTGATCGAAGGCTATCGCAGCCCCGACCGCCAGGCGGAGCTTGCCAAGATGGGCTCGCACGTGACCAATGCCGGCGCCTACCAGAGCTATCACCAGTTCGGCCTGGCCGCGGACAGCGCCTTCCTGCGCGACGGCAAGGTGGTCGTGTCCGAAAAGGATCCCTGGGCCATGCGCGGCTACGAACTGTTCGGCGAAACCGCCGAGCGCGTCGGCCTGACCTGGGGCGGCCGCTGGAAGATGATGGACTTCGGCCACACCGAGCTGCGCCGCCCCGGCGTCATGCGGCGCAATGGCGGAGCCGCGCAATGATCAACTCCGAAAGCGTCATATCGCATCCATGAGCCGCATACTCAAAACCGGGCTGTTGCTGGCCCTCGTCTTCGGCGTGGTCTGGCTCGCCGTCATCATCTGGTGGCAGGAGTCGCGCACGCTGCCTACGGGCGTGGACATCGGCCTTTATCTGTTCGCGCTGCCGCTGGCGTTGATCGCCGCCGCCTGGAGCGGCGCGCGCATCGTGCGTGCGCGCCGCGAGGCCCGCGCCGCGCCGGCGCAGCCCGCGCAGGACGACGCCGCCCAGACCGCCGAACCCGCTCCCCAGGCCGCGAGTCTGCGCGTGCTGGCCAGCGCTGCCAGCGCCGCCGTAGGCAGCGAGGCCATCGCGATCCATGCCGCACTGGCCGCGCAGCAGCGTCCGGATCTGGACCCTTCCTTCAAGAACACGCAAGGCTTTCCTGTCTTCAGCGCGCGCGCGCCGCAGCTCGATACCGATGCGCTGCGCGCCGCGGCGCGCGAGGCCCGCGCCCCGGCCGCCGCGCTCGAAGAAGAACGCGTGCGCGCAACCGCCCTGCTGGCAGAGGTGGTGGAGGCGCTGGCGCTGGAAGCGCGCGCCATCGTGCTGAAGCAAGGCGAACCGCAACATGACGAAGCATGGCCGCTGCTGCAGCTGGAACTGCTGCTGCCCGCCGACTGGTCCGACGCCGTGCGCGACCATGCCGTGGACCAGGCACTCGCGGCGGCGGCGTGGCCTGCCAGCCGCATGATCCCGCGCCTGCACGCCGCGCCAGACGCGCTCACCAGCGATGGACTGCTGCGCCAGCTGGCGCAGGAACCCCTGACCGCGCGCAGCGCCACGCTACGCCTGGTTGCTGTCGCCGACTCCCACATCGATGCGACGCGCGTCGAGCAATGGGACGCCGCCGGCCGACTCATGTCGAACGCCAATCCCCAAGGCCAGGTGCCTGGCGAAGCCGCGGCGGGCCTGTTACTGGACCTGGGCGCCCATGCGCCTGGCGGCGAGCCCGCACGCAGCGACTCCGCGCTGACCCTGACCCTGTCCGCACAAACACAGCGCGCGGTCGACGCCGACGCGCGCGGCGCGCTGCATGAGCCACGCGTGACCGAGTTGGCCACGCAATTCCTGGCCGAACAAGGCCAACCCGCCGATGGCGTGGTCGCGCTGATCAGCGATGCCGACCACCGCGGCAGCCGCCCGCTGGAGACCGCCGGCCTGGCTGCTGCGCTGTTTCCGGCGCTGGACCCCAACCAGGACTGCCTGGCAGTAGGTTCCGGCTGCGGCCATACCGGCGCGGCCGCGCATCTGCTGACCGTGGCCGTCGCGGGCGCCGCCTGCGCCCAGGCCGGCGCGCCCGTGCTCGCCCTCATGACCCAGGACCCGGCGCTGCGGACGCTGGCGCTGGTGTCGCCTTCCGAAACCCTTCCCGCCTGACCCACAAGAACATAGTTCAAACCATGCGCAGCCCCTCCGATCTCCTATCCGGCGCCTCCCGCGCCATCAGCGAAGGCCGACATTGGTCCTCGCGCGCGCTGGCCAATCCGCGCACCTTCATGGCGCTCGGGCTGCTGGCCCTGGTGGTCTTCCTGTTCCTGTTCGCCGACACGGTGGAGATCGGCCTGGTCTGGGCGGGCATCGCCCTGGGCGTATGCGTGCTGCTGTGGCTGTGCGCCTATCTGTGGCGCCGGCGGCGTACCCGCAAGGCCAACAAGAACCTGGGCGACATGCTGGAGCAGCAGGTGCAGACGGGCGCCGCCGCCAACCGCAACGACGTGGAAGCGCTGCGCACGCGGCTGACCCAGGCGGTGCGCACCATCAAGACCTCGAAGATCGGCCAGACCTCGGGCAACGAGGCCCTGTACGAGCTGCCCTGGTACATCGTCATCGGCAACCCCGCGGCCGGCAAGAGCAGCGCCGTGATCAATTCCGGCCTGCAGTTCCCCTTTGCGGACAAGAACGGCGCGGCGGTCCGCGGCGTGGGCGGCACGCGCAACTGCGACTGGTTCTTCACCACCGAAGGCATCCTGCTGGACACCGCCGGACGCTACTCGGTGCATGAAGAGGACCGCAACGAATGGATGGGCTTCCTGGACCTGCTCAAGCGGCACCGTCCCAAGGCGCCCATCAACGGCATCATCGTGGCCGCCAGCATCGACGAGCTGACGGGCGCGGGTCCGGAGTTCGCGATCAACCTGGCCAAGAACCTGCGCCAGCGCGTGCAGGAGCTGACCGACCGCCTGGAAGTGTTCGCGCCGGTCTACATCATCTTCACCAAGGCCGACCTGATCTCGGGCTTCAGCGAGTTCTTCTCCGACAGCGACCAGAGCGAGCGCGACCGTGTCTGGGGCGCGACCCTGCCCTACGGCGCCGAGGAAAACCGCGACGTGCTGGCGCTGTTCGACAGCCGCTTCGACGAACTGTATGAAGGCCTGAAGGAAATGGGCACGGCGCAGATCTCCCTGCGCAACAGTCGCGACCTGCCGCCAGGCCTGCTGACGTTCCCGCTGGAATTCGCCGGCATCAAGCCGGCGCTGCGCACGTTCCTGTCCACGCTGTTCGAGACCAATCCGTTCCAGTACAAACCGGTGTTCCGCGGCTTCTACTTCACCAGCGCGCTGCAGGAAGGCATCACGCAAAGCACTTCCACCGAGCGCCTGGCCGAACGCTTCGAACTGCGTCCCGCCGCGCGCGCGCAGTCGCGCAGCGTCACCTCCAACAATGGCTTCTTCCTGCGCGACCTGTTCTCCAGCGTGATCTTCGCGGACAAGAAACTGGTGCGCCAGCACGCCAGTCCCGCCAAGACGCGCATGCGCTACCTGGCCTTCTTCGGCCTGGTGCTGGCGCTGGGGCTGGTACTGGGCGGCTGGAGCTGGTCCTACCTGGGCAACCGGCAACTGGCGCAGAACGTGCAAGCCGACCTGGACAAGGTGGTGCGCCTGCAAAGCGAGCGCACCGACCTGCAAAGCAGGCTCGAAGCAATGGAAATCCTGCAGGACCGCATCGAACAGCTGGATCGCTATTCCTCCAGCCGTCCGTGGTCCCTGGGGCTGGGCCTGTACCAGGGCGATGTGCTGAAGGAGCGGTTGCTGGCCGAGTACTACAACGGCGCGCGCCAGTTCATGCTGACGCCGGTGAAGGCCAGCCTGGAAGACTTCCTGGCCAAGGTCGACACTTCCGCCGCAGCAGCCAGCGGCAACGCGCCGCAACCGGCGCCGCAGCAGGCCCGCGCCGCGCACGCGGGCAATGGCGACACGCTGTTCCAGGACGCCTCGCCCACCAACGCGGACGACGCCTACAACGCGCTCAAGACCTACCTGATGATGGCCAACCATCAGCACGTGGACCCCACGCACCTGTCCGACCAGATCACGCGCTTCTGGCGCGGCTGGCTGGAAACCAACCGCGGCGCCATGCCGCGCGACCAGTTGATCCGCAGCGCCGAGCGGCTGATTTCGTTCTATGTCGGCCGCGCGCAGGACGAAGGCTGGCCGCAGATCGACACCAATCTGGCGCTGGTCGAAAAGACCCGCGGCAGCCTGCGCGCCGTGATGCAGGGCATGCCGGCGCGCGAACGCGCCTATGCCACGCTCAAGGCGCGCGCCGCGACGCGCTTCCAGGCCATGACGGTGGCGCGCATCGTGGGCGAGAACGACGCGGGCGTGGTCGCCGGCAGCTACGCCATCCCCGGCACGTTCACGCGCGAAGCCTGGGAACAGTACATTCAGCCCGCCATTGGTGAGGCCGCCAAGAAGGAAGTGCAGACCAGCGACTGGGTGCTGGGCGTGAACGCGCGCGACGACCTGACGCTGGAAGGCAGCCCGGAGCAGATCCAGAAAAGCCTGGCGACGATGTACAAGACCGAGTACGCCGAGGAGTGGCAGAAATTCCTGCGCGGCGTGACGATCAAGCCCTTCACCAGCTTCGAGCAATCGGTGGGCGCGATGAACCGCCTGGGCGATCCGCAGACCTCGCCCATCGCCAAGCTCATCAATACCACCTATGAGCAAACCTCCTGGGACAACCCTTCGCTGATCAACGCCGGGCTGCAGCAGGCCCAGAGCGGCGTGGTCGGCTGGTTCAAGCGCGTCATCCTGCGCCAGACGCCGCCGTCCGCCGCGCCCGCCACCGCCGCCAATGGCGAGGCGATTCCAATGGGTCCGGTGGGACGCGAATTCTCCGACGTGGCGCGCCTGGTGGTCACGCGCGACAACCAGTCGCTGCTGGGCAACTACATGGGCGCGCTGTCCAAGATCCGCACCCGCTTCAACCTGCTGAACAACCAGGGCGATCCCGGCCCCGGCGCGCTGACGCTGATGCGCCAGACGCTGGAAGGCAAGGACTCGGAACTGGCCGACGCGCTGAAGCTGGTGGACGAGCAGATGCTGGCAGGCATGTCGGCGACGCAACGCGAGACCCTGCGCCCGTTGCTGGTGCGCCCGCTGATCCAGGCCTACGCCGTGACCATGCAGCCGGCGGAATCCGAGTTGAACAAGGTCTGGAACGCGCAGGTCTACCGCCCGTTCAACCAGACCCTGGCGGAGAAGTACCCCTTTGCCAGCCGCGCCAGCGTCGAAGCCAGCAGCGATGAGATCGGCCAGGTGTTCGGCCCGCAGGGCAGCATCGCCAAGTACGTCAACGACACGCTGGGTCCGCTGACGGTGCGCCGCGGCGACATCCTCACGGCACGCACCTGGGGCGACATGGGCGTGAGCCTGCAGCCCACCTTCACGGCCAATTTCGCGCAGTGGGTGGCGCCGCTCTCGGGAGGCGCGGCCGGCAGCGGCGCGGCCAGCCAGCCGCAGACGCTGTTCCAGATCCAGCCCAAGCCCGCGGCCGGCGTGACCGAGTACACCATCGAGATCGACGGCCAGCAGCTGCGCTACCGCAATACCCCGCCGCAGTGGGTCAATTTCGTGTGGCCCAACGCCCAGGGCGCCCCCGGCGCGCGCATCACCGCCACCACCTTCGACGGCAGCGTGGTCGAGATCGTCAACGAACCCGGCCGCTTCGGCCTGGAACGCCTGATCTCCACGGCCCAGCGCACCGCCAACGCCGACGGCAGCTTCAACATGAGTTGGGGCAAATCCAACGTGACGGTGCCGGTGAAGCTGCGCATCATCAGCAACGCCCAGGCGCCCGGCGCCGGCGGCAGCGAGCCCGGCGGCAGCCAGGGCCTGCGCAACCTGCGCCTGCCCTCGTCCGTGATCGGCGCCTCTCCCGAATCCTCCGCCCAGACGCAACCCGGAGCGCCGCAATGAGCAGCCCGCAGTCCCCCTTGTTCCGCACGGCCTACTTCGGCAAGATTCCCAGCCGCGGTGATTTCGTGAAGAACACTTCACATCCGCAGCTGATGGCCACGCTGGATGCCTGGGTCGCCAGCACCATGGAGATGTTGGCGCAGGAACCGCACTGGAAGGCGCTTTACGACGAAGCCGAGCCCATGCCGTTCGCCATCCTGGGGTCGCGCGGCAAACTGGCCATCGCGGGGCATCTGCAGCCCAGCCAGGACCTGTCGGGCCGCCGCTACCCTTTCCTTTCCGCCACCTCGGTGGAAGTGCAGAAGCCGTTGGCCTTCATTGCCCGCAGCCCCATTGCCTTCAGCCGCATGTGGAACCGCATGAGCGGCGCCGCTGCCCTGCTGATGCAGGACGGCGATCCCGCCTCGGCGCTGCAAACGCTCAACGAACTGGAAGGCGAAATCCGCACAGCGGCCGACGACGGCTTCGACGCCTTCGTCGACCTGCAGACCGTGGAGCGGCTGGAGGCGATGCTGCGCGGCAACGGCCACGCCGCGCGCGTGCACGACATCATCCTGGCGCTGGGCATCCTGCTGGAGCCGGTGATGTCCAGCGGCTCCTCGCAGCTGGACAAGGGACTGTCGCTGCCGCTGCCGGACGATCCGCTCTACATCAACCTGGTGGCCGCCTATTGGATGACGCTGATCTCGCCCTTCCTGTCGCGCGCGGACTTCGAGATCACCCTCTTCATCGGCCGCATCGCCGGCAAGCACCGGCTGGCCGTGGATTTCCGCGGCGCCTCGCCGCAGACGCTGGCCAGCCTGCTGTCCACGCCGCAGGCGTATGCCGAACAGCACATCGTGCTGGAGGACGCGCCCTGGGTCCGCAACCACGTATCGGCCAGCCACGGCCTGGCCAAGCTGTCCAGCTATCTGGACCAGCCGCGCCTGTCCTTGCGCCTGGCGCTCGACACCTTTCTTGAAGTCTTTACCGGAGCCTGACCATGCGCCTTTCCTTCATGCTCATGGCGGCGCTGTATGCCTGCACGGCCGCAGCCCAGGACGCGGCCACGGTGGTGCCCGCCAACGTCATCCCCCAGCCCGGCCAGGTCGTGGCCAGCGGCGCCGTGCCGGACGAAGCCGCCAAGGCCGATGTGCTGGCCCGGCTGCAGCAGGTGTATGGCGTGGGCAACGTGATCGACCAGATCGATGTGGGCGGCGTGGTCGCGCCGCCGAACTGGTCGGAGCACGTCGGCAAGCTCATCGGCCAGCCATTGAAACAGATCAACCGCGGCCAGCTGGAGATCGACGGCACCCAGATCCGCCTGCGCGGCGAGGTGCAGAATGAAGCCTCGCGCCAGCAGATCGCCAGCGCCTTCGCGACCTCGCTCAATCCCACCTACAAGATCGTCAACGGCCTGCGCGTATCCGCCAGCAAGGACGAACAGGGCTTGCTGGACCAGGTACTGACCAACCGTGTGGTGGAATTCGAGACCGGCAGCGCCACGCTCACCGCGCGCGGCCGCGAGCTGCTGGACAAGGTGGCGGACGTGGTGCCCAAGCTGCATAGCGACAAGGTGCAGATCATCGGCCACACCGACAGCTCCGGCAGCCGCAGCACCAACCTGGCGCTGAGCCAGGCGCGCGCCGATGCCGTCAAAACCTACCTGGTGGACAAGGGCCTGCCGCCCGCGCGCTTTGAGACGCTGGGCGCGGGGCCTGACCAGCCGGTCGCCACCAACGCCACGGCCGAAGGCCGCGCCAAGAACCGCCGCATCGAGTTCCGCGCCAGCCGCTAGGCGCCTGGCGCTTGGCCGGCCCGCGCGGGCCGGCTTGTGCAAACAGTGACTTTGCGTTCAGCCGTTGTGGTCCGGCGGCTTGGGCACGCCCAGCAGCTCTTCCAGGCCGGACAGCGCATCGCCGTTCTTGAGGACGGTGCGCAGCCACAGGTGCAGCGACATCTCGCCCCAGCTGGCGGCCTTGTCGGCCAGATAGGCCACGGGGCTGTGAGGCTCGGTGCGGCGGAAGAACTCCGCCACTTCGCGCAGCTGCGCCAGCGCCTGCTCGCGCGTTTGCAGCGGGCCGCGCGCGGCTGCGGGCGCGGCGGAAACAGGGTCGGCAGCGGACAAGGTCGGCTCCATCCGGGCAGCTGCGGGCGCAGCGGTGGGAGCGGCCGGCGCCGCGGTATCCGCGCGCACCAGCAGCCCGGCGTCGCGGGCGAAGCGGCGGGTCAGCTCGGTCACGTCGCGCAGCGCGTCGCGCACCGGCGAGAAGGCCGGGCCCTCGTCGCCCAGGCGTTGCGCCAGGGTCTGTTCCAGCGTATCCAGCGCCGCGAAGCAGCTTTGCAGATTGCCTTCCAGTTCGGAATAGAAAGCGGGCGGCGTGTCGCGCCGCGCCGCGTCGAACTGGTCCAGCGTGAGCTTGCCGCGCGTGATCTCGGCCGCGTTCTGTGGCGCGCGCTTGACCGCGTTGGCCAGTTGCGAGGCGCTGTCCCACAGCGCCGCGCCATAGCGCCCGCCCTCCGACTGGGTCAGCGGCAGCTCGCGGATCAGCTGTTGCGAGCGTGCCAGCAGCCAGGCCAGGTTGCCCACGCGCTGCTGCACGTCGCCCTCGTCCGGAACGGGATGCAGGCCGTCCCAGTAGTGGCGGCACAGGCCGTCCACCAGCAGATAGCCGTCGCGCAGGCCGGCGAAGCCGCGCGTCTTGGCCCAGGCCTCGGCCAGCCAGGCGGCCACGCGCACGTCCTTGCTCTGTTCGCGCAGCACCGTGGTGCAAATGCGGATGACTTCCGGCCAGTCGGCCTCCTTGATGTCGATAACCCAGTCGCCCTGGTCCAGGTTCGGATCATCGTGGCGGCGGGCTTCGCGGATGGCGTCAAATTCGGCTGAAAACACCATGTCGACGCCGCAGGGCGCCTCGCCCACAATGGGCTGCAGCAATGTGTCGATATCGCTCATATAGATCTGGTCGGATGGCAGGATCGCGGCCGCCGGGCCAGCGGCGGGCAGCGACAAGAGGACCGATCCTCCCATATCTGTAACGACGGCACGTTTGAAGATGACACGTCCTATTACAAAACGCATCACGGACCCTGGATATCATGCGGGTTCCCCAGGACAAGGATGCGCGATGAACAAGTCATTCCACATGATGCCCGACGGCCGCTTCATCATTGGCAAGCCGCGCCGTTGCCCCGACGGCACCTACGTCGGCGACGGCGGACCCATCACCCGCGCGCCGGATGGCACTTACGTTGCCGGCAAGCCGCAGCGCGCGCCTGACGGCCGCTATCTGGGCGGCGACGGTCCGGTGCGCATGGCGCCCGACGGCAGCTTCGTCACCGGCACGCCGCGGCAGGCGCCGGACGGCACCTATCTGTAAGCACACATAACCAAACTGACAGGGCAACAGGCAGCCATGGCGCAGCTATCGGTGATACGCAAGGGCGACCGCACCTCGCATGGCGGAGTGGTCGTCACGGGCGACGAAACAGTAATGATCTTCGGCCAGCCCATGGCCCGGCTGGGCGACCGCGTCACCTGCCCCAAGTGCAGCGGCACGCATACCATCGTCGAAGGCGCGGCCGCCGTCAGTTCGGACCGACGCACCGCGCTGGAAGGCATGAAGACATCCTGCGGCGCCACGCTGATCGCAAGCCAGCAGTTCTACCGGCTGGAGCAGGGCTAGACCCCGGACCGCGCAAGCAGGCGCCTCAATCCCAGGCGCAGCGCCAGCACGGCGAACGCAATAGGCAGCACCATGCGCCACTGCGCCACGAACAATTCCATCGTGGCCTCGCCAGGCGCCCAGGTGTTGCCGAACACCTGGGCCTCGGGCGGCGCCAGATAGAGCGCAACCAGCGCGGCGGCCAACGTCGCCGCGGCCCGCCATGCGGCCGAACGGCGCACCCGCGCCGCGCGCTCGGCCAGCGCCAGCGCCAGCAGGCCGGCCAGCCCCGCCAAGGCGGCATCGACGTAGAAGTCGAACGGCCCGTACATGAACGGCGCATCCGGAATCATCCAGCCGTAGGCATCGGTCTTCAGCACTGAAGTCAGGCAAGCGCCGAACAGCGCCGCCGCAGCAGAGAGCAGCAGGAAATCACAGAACCGCAGGAAGAATTTCGGCATCATGGAACGGGAATGCGCCGCGTGCGGCGGCGGGGTGCGGGCGCAAGAATGCCACAGGAGGAATCCCGCTGCATCCGATACGCACCGTCCGGCGCGATTGCTCGCCAGGCAGCGACGCGCCGCGTTCTCTGAGAGAATGCCGCCTGTCTCTCAGGCTCCACCGCTCAGACCTCAAGCAGCACCCATGACGCTTCCGCAATCCAGGCTGTACCCGTTGCTGTTGTCCGGCGCGCTCGCGCTTGCCCTGGCGGCTTTGCCGGCATATGCCTCCGCCGGCTCGTCCTCCCGGAAAGCCGCCACCCGCAACACGCCCGCGACGCCGCCCCAAGGCATGCCGCAGTACGGCAAGGGTGAACATGGCCGCTACCTGATCCTGAGGCTGGACAACAGCCGCGGCGGCGGCATCGCTCCCAATACGCCATACCGCCTGTTCCTGACAGGCGAGGACAAGGCCATCGAGGGTACGCCCGACCACGACGGCATCGTGCACGGCGTCACCGACGCGCTGGGCCGCAGCGCCTGGATCTGGACCCGCGAGGCGCATTCCGCCGAAGACTTCACCTTGATCCGGCGCATAGGGAGCGGCGCCTGGGGCAGTGTTTTCCAGCTGCAGAGCGGCGGGGATAATGGTCCGCTGGGGGGGTGGCCTTACATCACCACCATGCATGTGCGCTGGGGTGAGCAATGGGTAGACCTTGGGTACAGCACCGCGCAGGGCAATACCGCCTACTTCAGCCACGCCCGGCCGGCGGCCTCCCTTTCGATCTCGGTCGAGGCCAATGCGGCAGAGAACCGCCGCTGCTTCGACGAGCTGGACGCCATCAACCGCAAGTTCAGCCAGGGCGATGCCGAGGGCGCGCTGCAACTGGTGGATACCGCCGCCTGCGGCGCAGAGCCGCAGCAACAGCTGGACATGGCCAACCTGCTGCTGATGGCCGGCCGCGCCGACCTGGCGCGCCTATGGCTGGAACGCGCCCGCTCAGGATCCGAGCCCGTGGATCATGACGTGCTGCGCGCAAGATTCAAGCTGGAACGCCTGCTGGGCCTGCCCGCCCTGGCGCTGGAAGACGCGCTGGAATTGCAGCGGCGCCAGGCCGACGTCCCCCTGCGGGACGATCCCGACTGGGCCAACAGCATCGCCTACTATCTGGCGGATTTTCCCGACTACCTGGCGCAAGCCGAGGCGCAAGCGCACAAATCGATAGCCACGGCCGGCGCCCTTCCCTACAACCTGGGAACGCTGGGCTGGATCCTCGTCCTGAGGGGCGAGGTCGACGGCGGGCTGGACCTGCTGAAGCAGTCCTACCGCGAGATTCCGCGCGACGAGGAAATCGTGGCCGATTACGGCCTGGCGCTGTGGCGCCACGGCCAAAAAGGCCTGGCCACTGGGCTTTGGAAACAAGCCGAGGCCCAATGCGTGTGGGGCGGGCGCATGTACGACGCGCTGCGCGAGGCCGGTCATCCGCACCCCTACTTCCAGGCCGCGAATTCCCGAGCGGTGCAGGCCTATCAGCAGCGCTGCGCGGCGCCGCAGACCAAACGCAAGATCAGGACTGGCGCTGCCGTCAAAGCGTAAAATAACGAAGACAGACCAGCAGCGCCCCGCAGCAGCGGTACGCGCAGGAGACCACCATGAAATCCGCCCTGATCCGCTTGCTTACTCTCATGGCCACGGCCCTGGTCCTGGCCGGTTGCGCGCAGGGCAATGGCGGCCCGCCCCATCCCGGCGCGGTCAATCCCTACAGCCAGGGCGGCTTCCACGACGCCGGCCCCAACTACCCCGACACCGGCCGCTGACCAGCGCCGGCCTCAGGCTTCCCGCAGCGCGCCCGACTTCAGCAGGGGCGCCAGGATGCCGGCGGTGTAGACCCGCGCCAGGTTCACCAGGAAGTCAGTGAAGTCCGCCTTCGCGGCATGATCGGCCTGATCCGAAATCACCCTCAGCACAGCGAAGGGCACGCCGAATTCGTAGCAGACCTGCGCCATCGCCCCGCCTTCCATTTCCAGGCAGAGCGCATCGGGCAGGCGCTGGCGTAGCTGGTGCGCATAGTCATTGCTGTTGACGAAGACGTCGCCGGTGGCGATGAGCCCATGGTGCACCCGCGGCGGCTGTCCGCCTGGTCCCACCGGCAAGCCGCCCTGGCGCACGAACTGTCCCGCGCTTTCCAGCAGCCGTTCGCTCAGGACCGGATCCGCATCGAAGCGTTCGCGCCCCAACAGGGGAATCTCATGCTGTCCAAACAGCGGGCGCGCGTCCATGTCGTGCTGCATCAACGCACTGGCCACGACCACATCGCCCACCGCCACATCCTCATGCAAGCCGCCCGCCAGTCCGGTGAAGACCACCCGCGACGCCTTGAACTCCTGGATCACGATGGATGCCGTCGCAGCCGCGGCCACCTTGCCAATCCGGCTCAACGCAATCACGCAAGGCGTGCCCCACAAGGTGCCGACGTGGAAGTCGCGCATGGCAATGCGGTGAATGGCGGCGCCCGGATCCATCGCCGCCAGCAGGTCGGCGATCTCTTCGTGCAAGGCGCCCAATATGGCTAAACGTCCCATGTACATCTACTCGGTTGATACGCGGCCCGCGGCCGCCCTGCCCCGCAACATACTCCATGCCCGGCGCGGCCGCCAACGCGTGCGGGCCTCCCCGCGCTTGCCTGGAGGATTGCTACTTTTGATGTAGTGAAGTTTTCCTCCTGCGCCCGCGCCGCCGTGCGAACCCAGACAACGCGCTGGATTGCGACCAATTAGCTAGTCAAAAAAGCGGTGTACGTCCATGCAGCAGGGAAACCATGCACCCGGCGGCGTCCGAACGCCGTGCTAGCTTACCGTCGCGCACGACGCGGACCATGCCAGCAAACAGATTCATTGCAAGACTCAATCTGTGGAGAACGATCATGGTGAAGAATCTGGCCGTATTCTTCGACGGGACCTGGAACGAACCCAATGACCGCACCAACGTCTACGAACTCTACAAGGCGGCGCCCGAGACCTCCACGCAGGAGACGTTCTATATCGAAGGCGTAGGCACGCAGGGCCAGGGCCTGTGGGCGGCCATCGACAAGTTCGCCGGCGGCGCCTTTGGGGCAGGACTGTCGGCCAATATCCGCACGGGCTACCGCTGGCTTTGCCAGCGCTACCAACCGCGCGACCGCATCTTCCTGTTCGGGTTCAGCCGTGGCGCCTACTCCGCCCGCAGCCTGGCCGGCATGGTGCGCAAATGCGGCCTGCTGAACGATCCCTCCGACAACAACGTGGAGCAAGCCTATGCGCTCTACCGCGACGACTGCATCCCCTCCTCGCTGGAAGCCGCGACCTTCCGCGTGAATTTCTCGCGCGAGACCGACGTGCATTTCGTCGGCGTCTGGGACACGGTCGGCAGCCTGGGCATACCGGTAGGCGGCATCCCTTTTCCGGGTTTCTCCAGGTTCTACAACTTCCACGACACCGAACTCAGCAACCACGTCCATCACGCCTATCACGCCATCGCCACCAACGAATTCCGCGAACCGTATGCGCCTACCCTGTGGACCCGGCTGGCTGACTCCGAGCCGCGTCCAGCCGACCATCCGGTCGAGCAGCGCTGGTTCATCGGCGCCCATTCGGACGTCGGCGGCGGCTACCGGGACGGCAGCCTGCAGACGCTGCCCGCCTCGTGGCTGCAGGAGAAAGCGCGCCAGGTCGGCCTGGAGGCCGGACTGGCGCAACGCGTCGCCACGGACTACGACCAATGCGAGCCGCACGACTCCTACCGCGAGTTCACGGAGAAGGTGCTGATCCATGTAAAAAAACGCCCAAGGCTGTGGGATGGCGCAACCGTGCTCAATCTGACGGTGGACGACCAACTTCTGAAGCGGTTCGGGCGCAGCCTGGATTTCCTGAAGGAGTATCCCGACTTCAAGGACGCGCTGGAAAAGCTGCCCGTCGCGCGGCCATGATGGGCCCGCCGCGCGGCTTGGAAGAAGCCATGAAAGCGCTCGCAATAGAGTGATGCAATGCGCTGGCAAATGAGACTTTACGACTTAAAGCGATACAAACTTCGTTCCGTCGGACTGTGGCGGGAAAACCATGCATTGGGCGGCCCATTTCAAGTAACCTCCGGCCACCAGTCATTGTTCCGAGCCGATGTTTACGCATGTTCCGCAATGTCTTTGCTCTCAAATCCCTTGAAAGGTATTTCCTGACACTGGCAGCCGGCGTAGCGCTGCCGGTCTCCATGCTGACCGTGATCGTGGTGCAGCAGAACTGGCGGTCGCTGGCCGCCACCGACGACGCCATGCGGGGCTTCATCGTAGTCCGCACGACCCTGATGACGATGGAAGCGGTATCCGCCGAACGCGGCCCAATGAACTCGGCGCTGGGCTCCGACCTGCCGGTCCCCGAAAACATCCTGCGCGCGCTGGCCGAAGCCCGCCAGCGCACCAATGCGCAAGTCGCCGACCTGCTTGCGCTCTACCGCGCACCTCTCAATCCCAACGGCGCCCGCGAATTCACCAACATCCAGCGCATCCGCGAGTCCCTGTTGAACGCCCGCGCCAGCGCCGACGCGGCCATCGCCGCGCCCCGCGCCAACACGTCCGGCCACAACCTGTGGACAGTGGTCGGCGACATGGTGGCGGTGGTTCCCGAACTGCGCGCCGCGATGTCCGACGGCATCGGCCTGGTCGCCCGGAACCAGGGCGAAGACTTCGACCTGCTGTCCCTGGCGCTGCTGGCCGGCGAACTGCGCGAACAGGCGGGACTGGTCGGCTCCACGTTCGCGCCGGCCCTCAGCAAGCGCCGCACGCTGACCGCCAGCGATCAGCTGAGGATAGAACGCGTGATCGGCCGCATCGACGAACTGCGCGCCCTGATCGACGCCAACATCGCCAGCATGCCGCGATACGCATCCTCCCTCGCCTACCGCGAACTGCAGCAGCAGTACTTCGGCGATGGCATGAGCTACCTCGACAGCGTGCGCGCCATTGCCGAACGGGCGCCGGAGGAGTCATTGGTGTCGATGTACGAACTCGGCGCGAACTATGTGCCGCGCATGAAGTCCATCGTCCGGTTTCGCGACCTGATGCTCAACGAAGTGGAGCGGCGCATCGGAGAAAACCGCCAGGCCGCGATCCGCGTGCTGCTGACCACCCTGGCAGCCGCGGCGATGCTCACGGCCGCGTTGATAATCGGCCTGACCATGTTCCGCAAGCGCGTCATCCGGCCTTTCGTCCGCGCCACCAACATCATCGGCGCGATCGCGAAGGGCGGCGATGTGCCACCCATTCCCGCCGACCAGTACCGGGGCGAAGTCAACGGCATGTTCAAGGCGCTGAACGTGCTCAACGACAACGCCACCGCCGTGCGTAAGCTGGAACTCGAACGCGACCGCCTGATTCAAGACCTCGCCATCATGGCCGAAACGGATTTCCTGACCGGCCTGCTGAACCGCCGCGCCTTCGAAAAGCGCCTGGAAGCTTCGCTGGACGATATCCGCAACGATCCGCAGAGCGGTCTGGGCTTCATCCTGTTCGACATCGACCACTTCAAGTCCATCAATGACACGCACGGCCACGCTACAGGCGACGAAGCGCTGAAGACCGTGGCCGATCTGTGCCGCAAGACCTTCCGCGAATCCGACGTGGTCGCGCGCGTGGGCGGCGAAGAGTTCGCGGTGCTGTGCCGCAGCCGCAACCCCGACCGCGTCCGGGACATCGCGGAACGCATGCGGCTGAGCATCGCGCAAACGCGGCTCAGTGCCGGCGCAGGCGCCAGCTTCAGCATGACCGCCAGTTTCGGCGTGGCCCACGCCCGCGGCAGCGATACGGCAGCGCTGGAAAACCTGTCGCGCCGCGCCGACGAATTGCTATATAAGGCCAAGCTGACCGGCCGCAACTGCGTGCTGCTCGAACAGATGGCCTGACGCGCGGGCGAGCCTCCCCCGTTTGGCAGCAGCGGCACTACGCCGGGGAATGCACGACTATGGCTAGTCATTCTTGAAGAACAGCGTTCCGCGGGATTCGAGCAGACGCCGCATGTTCTCCAAGTTGTCCTGACTGAACCCGCGCCCGAACCTCTCGCCATCGTCTTCCGGACCGTGACCTTCATGTCCACCTTGGTTGGCGCGCACGAGTTGACATGCGTACTGGAGCCATCGTGAAAAAAAAACCCCGGCGGTTTCCCGCCGGGGCCATGCCAGCTCACACCTGCTTGCTCAGTTCGAATACACCTTGATCTGATCGCTCTTCAGCACATCGGGCGTCAGGCTCTTGTCGATCCATTCCATGGACGTGTCCGACACGCCCGGAGTCACCAATTCAGCCGGGACGATGGTGATATCGGCCAGCACCTTGAACGGATACTTGTCGCTCTTCTTCGTCACACCGAACAACTGCGCTTCCAGGCCCTGGCCGTCGGCGCGCTGCATCTTCACCTCGCGGCCGTAGCCCTTGAAGGTCACGTCATGCATTGCCGCAGCCACCTGCTCGGGGCTGGGCCAGGCGCCGGCGTTATCCTTGATCGCCTTCTCGTAGCCCGCCTTCAGGCCCTGGATCGCTTGCACCATGTGATAGACCGAATAGATGGGATAGGCGCCGGTCTTGTCGTGGAACTTCTTCACGAATGCCTGGTGCTGGGGATCGTCCTTGGTTTCCGGATGCAGGAAGTAGTGGTCGCCACGCGCGCCGACATACACGCCTTCCGGCAAGGCATTGCCCAGGCGCTCAAGCGAGCTTTCGGCCAACGACAGCACGAAAGTCGAGTTCTTGAAGAGGTTGCGCTGCGAAGCCTGGCGCACGAAGTTGTCCAGGTCGCCGCCCCACGAAGTGGAAACGATGACGTCCGGGCGCAAAGCCTGCAGACGGCTGATCTCGGTGGAGAAGTCGGCCGCGCCGAACTTGGGGAACATCTCGGCCACGACCTTGACGTCTGGCTTGAACTTCTTCAGTGCGGCCAGGAAGATGTCGCGCGAATCCCGGCCCCAGGCATAGTCCTGGTTGACGATGGCGATGGTCTTGAAGTCGGGTTTGACCTTCATCAGGTACAGCACCTGGGCGACCATTTCGGTGGTGGCGTTGGCCTGGGTACGCACCACGTACTTGTACTTCTTGCCTTCCAGCGCCTTCTCGGTGCCGCAGTCCCACAGCACGTTCAGCACCTTCAGGTCTTCAGCCACCGGCGCGACGATGTTGCAATGGCCGCTGGAGATAGCCGACAGCATGACGCGCGTGCCGCCCTCGGCCAGGCGGCGGTATTCAGACAGCAGCTTTTCGCCGCCGCCGCCTTCGTCGATGTAGCTGGGCACCAGCTTCACGCCGTCGATCCCGCCGTTGGCGTTGATGTCCTGGATCAGGATCTCTGCCGCATCGCGGGCCGGCACGCCGAACACGGACGCCGACCCAGACAGATAGGTCGAGATGCCGATGTTCAGTTCCTTGGGCTTGTCCGCCGCGCTTGCCAGCGCCGCCGCGCCCGACAGCAGGGTGGCGCCCAGCAGCGCCGCCAATCTAGAAGTCTTCATGGTCTTGTCTCCAGTGTTGGTATCGGGTCTATGCCCTTAGAAAACGATGGCGTCGCGCAGGCTGCCGCCGGTTGCGAGGTGATCGAACCCCTCGTTGATCTGGTCCAGCGAAAACGATTTACCCATCATGCGGTCGACCGGTAGCCGGCCCGCTTTGTACAGGTCGATGTAGCGGCTGATGTCGATGGCCGGCACGCCGGAGCCCAGGTAGCTACCCCGGATCTCGCGCTCTTCGCCCACCATCTGCGACAAGGACAGAGGAAAACTGAATTTGGGGTTGGGCAGGCCCGACGTCACGGTGGCGCCGCCACGGCGGGTCAGCTTGTAGGCGGTCTCGAACGCGGGCACCGCGCCGGCCATGTCAAAGCCATAATCCACCCGGCCGCCGGCCAGGTCATAGAGATCGTCATCGGATTTCACCTGCCTGGGATTGACGACGTGCGTCGCGCCCAGCTCCCTGGCCAGGGCAAGCTTTTCGTCGCTGAGGTCTATCGCCACGACGCGGCGCGCACCGGCGGCCACAGCAGCCAGCAGGGCGCTCAGCCCCACGCCGCCCAGGCCGACGATGGCGGCAGTATCGCCCGCCTTGATGCGGGCCCGGTTCAGCACCGCACCCGCGCCCGTCAGCACGGCGCAGCCGAACAGCGCTGCCTCGCGATGGCTGAGTTCGACGTTCACCTTGACGCAGGAACGGCGCGACACCACGGCATACTCCGCGAAGCAGGACACGCCGGTGTGATGGTTGATATATTCGTCACCGATGTGCAGGCGGCGCTCGCCGCCCAGCAATGTGCCCTTGGTGTTGGCCGCGGCGCCCGGTTCGCACAAGGCCGGCCGGCCTTCCATGCAGGGATTGCAGCAGCCGCAGCTGGGTACGAACACCATGGCCACATGGTCGCCTGGCTTCAGATCGGTTACGCCGGGGCCGGTTTCCACGACCTCGCCGGACGACTCATGGCCCAGCACGATAGGGACGCCGCGGGGCCGGTCGCCATTGATGACCGACAGGTCGGAATGGCATAGTCCGGCTGCCTTGATGCGCACCAGCACCTCGCCCGTGCCGGGCCGGTCCAGTTCGATCTCGGCAATGCTCAATGGCCGGGTCTGGGCATAGGGGCCTTCCACCCCCACTTCCCTCAACAGCGCCGCTCTGATTTTCATACGCCAGTCACTCACAAAAAGTAAGGAGAAGCGCCCGGACAGGCCGGGCGCGGCACGTCAGACCGTGCGGCCGCCGTCCACCGGGAACTCGACGCCGGTGATGAACTCGGCGGCGTCGCTGGCCAGGAACAGCGCTGCCGCCGCCACGTCCGAAGGCTGGCAGAAGCGGCCCAGCGGAATGGTCGACACGAACTTGGCGCGGTTCTCGGGCGTGTCGGGCAGGCCCATGAACAGTTCGAACATGCCGGTGATGCCCATCACCGGGCAGATGGCGTTGACGCGGATGCCGTCGGGTCCCAGCTCCACCGCCATGGACTTCGACAGCACGTTGACCGCGCCTTTGGACGCGTTGTACCAGCTGAGGCCCGGACGCGGCCGGATGCCGGCGGTCGAGCCCACGTTCAGGATCACGCCGCGCTTCTGCTTGCGCATGACGGGCACCACGGCCTGCGCCATGTGGTAGATGGACTTCACGTTGATGTCGAACATGCGGTCGAACATGGCCTCGTCCACGTCCAGCATGGGTTGGTTCTTGTGGGTGATGGCGGCGTTGTTGACCACGATGTCTACGGCGCCAAACTTGTCCAGGCAGGTCCGCACCGTGTTGTCGATATCGGCGCGGCTGGACACGTCGGCCTTCACTGCCAAGGCGGCGGCGCCGACTTCGGCTGCCACGCGGTCGGCGGCCTCCTTGTTGATGTCGGCAATGACGACGCGGGCGCCTTCCTTGGCGTACAGCTTGACGATGCCTTCGCCGAAACCGCTGCCTCCGCCCGTGACGATGGCGACCTTGCCTTGCAACTGACTCATTGTTTGTCTCCGGATGGTGTGGCGATCATTCGCCGTAGTATTGGATCAGCGTCTTGGTCGTGCTCATTTCTTCCAGCGCGATGAAGCCCTTCTCGCGGCCGTGCCCGCTTTTCTTCACCCCGCCAAACGGCAGCTCCACGCCGCCGCCCGCGCCAAAGCCGTTGATGTAGACCTGGCCGCACTTGATGCCGCGCGCCACGCGTTGCTGGCGTCCGCCGTTTTCGGTCCAGACCGCGCCCAGCAGGCCGTATTCCGTTGCATTGGCCAGACGGATGGCATCGGCCTCGGTGTCGAACGGCAGTGCCACCAGCACCGGCCCGAAGATCTCCTGCGTCAGCAGGTCGCTGTCATGCGTCGCAGCGCTGAAGAGCGTCGGCTTGACGAAGTAGCCGCCCTCCGGCACGCCGTCGGCGATGGCGCCCTCAGCCATCACCTTCAATCCGTCCGCCAGGCCCTTCGCGATATAGCGATTTACGCGGTCGTACTGCGCCTTGTTGACTACCGGACCGCAGGTCAGGTCCATGTCGGGCGTACCCGCGCGCACCTTGGAGAACTCCTCGGCCAACGCCTTCATGAAATCGGCGTAGATGCCCTTCTGCACCAGCAGGCGGCTGCCGGCAGTGCAGGTCTGGCCTGCGTTGTGGACAATGCCCTTGACGATGGCCGGAATGGCCAGCTTGTAGCGAGCATCGTCGAACACGATATGCGCCGACTTGCCGCCCAGTTCCAGCACGCACTTGACTGCGTTGACGGCGGCAGCCTGCTGGATCAGAACGCCGACTTCGTTGGAGCCCGTGAATGTGATGAAGTTGATGTCGGGATGGCGCGACAGGCTGGCGCCGGCCTCTTCGCCCAGGCCCGTCACGATGTTCAACGCACCGGCCGGGAAACCGACTTCCAGCGCCAGTTCGGCCACGCGGATGATGGACAGGCAGGCGTCTTCGGCCGGCTTGACCACGCTGGCGTTGCCCATGGCGAGCGCGGGCGCCACACTGCGGCCGAACATCTGCGCCGGATAGTTCCAGGGAATGATGTGGGCCGTGACGCCCAGCGGCTCGCGGATCAGCTGGACCGAGTAGTCCTTCTGGAAGGGAATGGTCTGGCCATGCACCTTGTCGGCCGCGCCGCCGTAGAACTCGAAGTAGCGCGCCAGCACAGTGATGTCGGCGCGCGCCGTGGACATGGGCTTGCCGGTGTCGCGCGATTCCAGCTGCGCCAGTTCCTCGTGATGCGCCAGCACGCTCTCCCCCAGGCGCAGCAGCAGCCGCCCGCGCTCCAGCGCGGTCATGCCGCCCCACTCGCCGTCCAGCGCTGCGCGCGCCGCCCGCACCGCCGCGTCCACGTCGGCCTGCTGGCCGCGCGGAATGGTGGTAAATACCTTGCCGTCTACCGGCGAAACCACCTCGATGCTGCGGCCGTCGGCGGCATCGACCTGGCGGCCGTTGATGATCATCTGCGTCATGGAATGTCTCCGTGGAATCAGTTCAGCGTGATCGAGCCGCGCTCGATCGTCCATATCTGGTCGGGGATGGCGCCGAGCAACTTGACGTTGGACTCGGTGATCACCACGCACAAGTCGGGCTGCAGCTCTTTCAGCCGCGCCAGCGCTTCGGTGTAGTCGCGCGCAAGCTTGGGCGCGAGGCCCTGGAAGGGTTCGTCCAGCATCAAGAGGCGCGTGCCCACCATGACGGCGCGCGCCAGCGCCACCATCTTGCCTTGCCCCCCGGACAGCGCTGAGCCGGAGCGTTGCAGCATGGGCTCCAGTTGCGGCACGACCTTCAGCACCGTGGCGACGCGCGCCTCGATCTCGGCCTTGGGCTGGCCTTGCACTTCGCAAGGAAGGTGCAGGTTCTGCTCCACGGTCATGGTCGGGAAGATCACCCGGTCCTCGGGCGCATAGCCCACCTTCAGGGCCGCGCGCCGATGGCCGGGCAACGCGGTCAAGTCGGTGCCGTCGAAGGAGATCTTCCCGGACTTGAGCCGCGTCAGGCCCATGATGGTGCGCAAGAGCGTGGTCTTGCCCGCGCCGTTGCGGCCGACGATGCCGATGGTCTTGGAGGCTTCGAAATTGGCGCTGACGTCCCGCAGGATGCGGTTTCCGGCCAGGTCTACGTTGACGCCCGATAGGTTCAGCATGTTCTCAGGCCCCCAGCACTTCGCTTTTGATCTGCGCGTTGTTCAAGACTTCATCGGGCGTGCCGTCCGCGGCCACCTTGCCCGAGATCCAGGCCGCCACCCGCGTGGCATAGCGCGACACGATGTCCACGTCGTGCTCGACGAACCAGCTGGTCACGCGCCGCTCATCCAGCGCATGCATCACGGTTTCCATCAGGCCGAACTTGTCCTCGGATGCGACGCCGCTGGTGGGCTCGTCCATGATCAGAAGCTTGGGCCGCAAGGCCAGCGCCATGGCCACGTCCAGCAGCTTGCGCTTGCCTTCGGGCAGCCCGATGGAGATCTCCTCGGCCTCGGGCAGCAGGCCTACCAGATCCAGCGTGGCATCGACTTCCTTTTCGTCGATGGTGCTTTCCAGCGAACGGAACCAGCTCAGCTCCTTGTTGCGCCGTGCCGCGGCGATCTGCACGCACTGGCGCACAGTGTGCTCGGTGAACAGCTGCGGCAGCTGGAACGAGCGGCCCAGGCCCAGCCGCACGATCTTGCGCGGCGCCATCGCCGTGACGTCGCGGCCATCGAAATAGACCTTGCCCTTGGACGGCGCCAGATAGCCCGTGCAGATGTTGATGAAGGTGGTCTTGCCCGCGCCGTTCTGCCCGATCACGGCCAGGCGCTCGCCCTCGTGTAGCTCGAAATTGATGTTGTCGGCGGCCACCACGCCGCCGAAGGCCAGGTACAGGTCTTTGGTTTGAATGAGGGGTTTCATTTTCAGTTCCTCACCGGGATCCGGGCTGGGGCCTGCGCGCGGGTCTGCTCGCGCCGCTGCGCTGCCGCGCGTTTCATGATCTGCCCGACGAAGCCGGTGGGAAACATGAAGATCACCAGGATCAGGGTCAGGCCCAGCAGGAACTGCCAAAGGCCCGGGAAGTAGGCGGCCGAGATCAGCTTCACGGATTCGAATCCCACTGCGCCCAGGAAAGCGCCCGCCGCATGGCCGGCGCCGCCCAGGATGGTGATGAAGACGAATTCGCCCGAGCGCAGCCAGGAGCCGATTTCCGGTGTGACCAGTCCTTGCATCAGCGCCAGGATGGCGCCCGAGAAACCGACCACCACGGCCGACAGCAGGTAGCCCTTCCACATGATGAAGTAGGCGGAAAAGCCGAGATACTCCAGGCGCGTTTCGTTGGTCTTGATCGCCGACAGGGCCTGGCCGCTGCCGGATCGGAAATAGCGCTGCACCCACCACGCCAGGACGAGGGAGAGGACCAGCGTCAGCACCAGCAGCGCACGCTCGAACGATTCCCGCTCCATGACGAAGCCCGCCATCGCCGGCCGCACGATGCGCAAGCCGTCGGAGCCGCCCGTCAAGGTGTAGAGCTTGCCCAGAAGCGCGAACAGCACCATGCTCAGGGCGAGGTTGAGCATGCCGAAGAAGATGCCGCGGTAGCGCACCACGAACAGGCCGATGACCACCGCCGCGAGGAAGCTGGCCAGCACGCCGGCCAGGATCAGCGTCAACGCGTCCGCGCCTGGCACGGCGCGCGCCAGGAAGGCCACCGTGTAGGCCGAGATGCAGGAGTACATCGCGTGGCCGAAGGAAATCTGCCCGGCGCGGGCCATCACCGATACGCCCAGCGCCGCGATGGCGTAGGTCAGCCCGATGACGATGGGCGTGATGGTCCAGGAATACGTGTAGCCAAGGAATAGCGTAAGCAGCGCGGCCAGCAGGCTGAGGACGGGAACTTTCATCAGATCGTCCTCGCTTGCGCCACGGTGAACAGGCCATGCGGCCGGATGATGAGCACCAGCACCATGATGATGTACGGCACTGCCACCTCGAGTTCCGGCGCGGCATAGACGGCGATGGCGCGGATCACGCCGATCAGCAGCGCCGCGATCAGTGCGCCCGTGATTTGGCCGAGGCCGGCGGTGGCGACCACCGCGAACGACAGCACGGTCATGTCGGTGCCCGCGCCCGGCACCAGCGAAGTGGTCGGCGCTGCCATGGCGCCGCCCAGCGCGCCCAGAATGGTGGCTATCACGAAGGTGACGTAGCCGATCTTCTTGGCGTTGATGCCCAGCGAGGTCGCGACCTCGCGGTTGTGCGTGGTGGCCACGGTCTGCTTGCCCAGCTTGGTGTGGCGCAGGAAGAATTCCAGGCACACGTAGGCCAGCAGCGCGGTCGCCGGAACCACCACCAGTTGATAAGTGGTGTAGGTGATGTCGCCGATCTCGATGTTGCCCAGCCTGTTGACCACTTCGCTGGCGCTGTAGGGTTGCGCGCCCCACAGCATGCGCTGGATGTCCTCCAGCATGAGGAAGGCGCCAAACGTGAGCAGCAGCTTCAGGATGGGATCGTAGTTCTGGGCGCGACGGATCAGCAGGAACTCCATGATGCTGCCCAGCGCCAGCCCGACCGCGACGGCGGCCACGAACAGCGCCGCGAACAGCAGGATGGGAGAGTCCGTCTTGGGCGCCAGGAACATGACGAAGCTGGCGGCGGCATAGCCCCCGAACGCGTAGAAGGCCCCATGGGCGACGTTCAGGATGCCCATCACGCCAAACACCAGGGTTAACCCCATTGATACCAGGAACAGCAGACTGGCGTACGCCACGCCGTCCACCAAGGCGAGAGGCAGTAGATCCAAGGTCAAGCGTTTTCTCCCAAAGCGCTGTGCACCTGCCGCGCCCGCGAATCCGTTGCCCTGCAACATCGATCGCAAGCCTGGCTGTGCGGGCCGTCGCCCTGGCGCGCGCGGCGCGCCCATGTCTCGTTATCAACCTTTCCGAGTCCGCCCCGCGATGCACCGCGGACAGGCCGGAAGGCCCTTTTCCGGCTGGTTTCCCTGCATTCTTCCGATGCCGTCGAAACCCGCCTGTTAATGGCTTTGAAGTATAGGTATGCGCCTTTTCAGCGACTATTTATCTTTGTGCAAGCCCGGCTTCGCGGACGATAGAGTGCCGCGTATTCAAGGAGCTGCAGCCGCCATAGCGGCCAGCGGCGCGCGGGTCTGGTAGTCGGGGATGATGCGTATCGTCTGTTCCCCGGGCACCTGCACATAACGGCCTAGTCCATCGGGTGCCAGCGCGCCTACTTCCAGGCTCGCCAGCGTGCCACCGGACGCGTCCAGGACGTCGATACGCAGTTGCGGCGGCGCCAGGCCATAGGGCTGGTCCGGCTGCGGGGCCAGCACGCGGTCGCTGCGGGCCTGCGAAAACAGCGCCACGAACTCCCCGGCATCGAAACCGCCAGCTGTCGCCGCTGATTCCGCTGCCCAGCCTTGCGCGCCGCGCCGCAGCCTCAGCGTGCCGTCGGGCGCGGTCAGGACCACCTGTACGGCATCGGCCGGGCTCCAGGCATAGAGCCGCGCGGGCTTGCCGGAGTCGTCGTGCAGATGGGTATGGCCGCCACGGCGCTGCGGCGACTCGGTTGCCTCCCGCCATTGCCATAGCGACAGGCCGATGCCTGCGGCCAGGAGCAGCGACCATCCGGTACGCGCGACGTTCATCGGCGCCTCCACCACATCAGCAGTCCGGCCATCAGCGCCAGCAGGGGCAGGGCCACCGTGCTGGTCCAGAAGACCGCGCGCATCTGGCGGTTGGTCAGCTCGACCCGGCGGTTCTCGTAATGCCGGGGCCGTATCGTCAGCAAGGCGTCCTCGCCCGCCAACAGGGATACCGCGTTGGTGAAGAGCGGGCCGTTGCCGAGGGTGGCGAAATGGCGGTTGGTCGCGAAATCGCTGTCCCCCGCCACCAGCAGCATGGGCAGCGCGGCGCCGTCCGCGCCCTGGGCGTTGCGCGTGGCCAAGGCCATCAGCGCGTAGCGCGCGGCGGACCGGCCGGGCAGCAGCGCCTGGTCGGAGGTCTGCGCCAGCGGCGTCACCACCACCCCGCGGGGCAGGCTGTCGCCTGCGGGTTCCAGGCCGGCCGCGCCAGGGAAGAAGCTCAAGGGCAGGCCGCGCGTCAGCTTGTGCCGCGTGTAATCGCTGACGGCCGGACTGCCGGGATCGTTGCGGTAGTGGCTGGCCGGATCCGCCAGCACGCCCGCCGGACGCGCGATGCCGAAGTCGCCGAGCAAGGCGTCCAGGCCGTGGGCCGAGTCCGGCTCCAGCAGCAGCAGGGTCTTACCGCCCCCGGCCGTCCATTCCCGCAGCGCTTGCGCATCACCCGCGCCGAACGGTGTGCGCGGGCCGGCCGCGACCACCACCGAGCATTGCGGCAGCGCTTGCGCCAGGCTGCCCGCGTTCACGCCGCGCGTAGCGAAGCCCAATGTGCGCAGCGCGTTGCGCGCCATCGCCATGCCATGCTGCTCATGCACCTCGACCCGGGCCACCAGGTTCTCATCGCCGTCATGCTCTTCCAGGTCGTCCAACGAGGTCAGGCTGTCCAACGCGGGTTCGCGATGCCCTTGCGTGAAGCAGACGGTCTGCGCGCCACGTTGGCTGATACGGATCAGCGCATTGGTGAAATCTGTCTCGGTGCCGCCGTTGATCGTCATGCGGCGTTCGCCTGCGGCCAGCACGGCGCTGCCGGCGAACTGGATGCCGGCCTCGCGCGCCTCGGCCGGGCGCAGCGCGGGATCCACGCCGCGCACCTGGATCAGCGGATTGGCGCGCTGGTACTGGCGCAGCAGCTCCAGCGCGTCGACCATGCTTTTGTTGCGCAGGTCGTAGAACCAGGTGACCTCGACGGGCTGGTTGATACGGCGCGCCACCTCGATGCTTTCGGGAGCCAGGCTGTACAGGCGTTGGGCGGTCAGGTCCAGGCGCCCCAGATGGCGCGATGCCCATAGGTTCAGCGCCAGCAGCAGCGCCGCCACGGCCATCACCGGCAGCCATAACGCCAGGCGCTTTATGGCGCGGCGCGGAGCGTCGGGTTTCATCTCAGCCTCCAGCGCTTGAGGTTGACCGCGGCCACCATCAAGGCCAGCAGCGTCAGGCTGGCCAAAGTCAGCGTGGCCGGGCCTGGCAGCACGCCGCGGATGAAGTCCACGTGCTGCGCCGACAGCGACAGGGCCTGGAAGAACGGTGATAGCGCGGGAAAGGCGTCCAGCGCGGCGGGATAGTCGATGAACCACAGCAGCACGAGGAGGCCCCAGGTGGCGCTGGCCGCCACGATCTGATTGGTGCAGGCGCTGGACATCGCGATGCCGATAGCCAGGAACAGCGCGCCGTACAGGAACACGCCGATGTAGCCGCCGACGATGGGCCCATAGTCCGGCTGTCCGTACCAGGCCAGGGGCAGCACCGCGGACGCGGTGCCCGCCAGCATCAGCGCCAGCACGGTCAATCCGGCCGCGTACTTGGCCGCGACCAAGGTGAAGTCCGGCAGCGGCAAGGTCAGCAGCAGCTCCAGCGTGCCCTGCCGCGCTTCTTCCGCGAAGGCCCGCATGCTGACCAGCGGCATCACCAGGATCAGCAGAATGGTCATGTTGTGAAAGGCGGTCACCATCTGCCCCGTGCTGACGAAGAACAGGTTGAAGCTGAACAGATAGCCCGACAGTGCCCAGAACACCGCCACCACCGCCAGCGCCACGGGGGAGCCGAAGTCGGTGCGCAGTTCCTTGCGGTACAGGGCGAGAAAGCTCCTCATGCGCGCCTCCGCAGTTGCGGGTCGTTGGGCGCCAGCGCGGCCAACAGGCGGGCCTCGACGGCGTCGTGCATGGACAGCACCGCGCGCACTTCCGCATGCGCCAGCACGATACGCAGCACGACGTCGCAGCTCGCCTCGCCGCCCTCTTGGCGGTCCCAGCCTATGCGCCATTTGCTATGGTCCGCGTCGACCGGCTCGGCGTCGACGCCCTTGACTCCGGGGCAAGCAAGCAGGGCCGCGCGCAGGGCCGCGTGCCGCGCCTGGGGCAACCTCAGGCTCAGCTGCAGCGCGGCCGGCGTCTCGCCCAGCGCCGCATCCTCCACCAGTCGTCCCTGGCGCAGGATGGCGATGCGGGTGCACAGGGCCTCCACTTCCTGCATTAGATGGCTGCTGAACACCACGGCGCGTCCCTGCGCGCAGCGCCGTATCATGGCGCGCGCTTCGACGATCTGCACCGGATCCAGTCCGTTGGTGGCCTCGTCCAGCAACAGCACGGGCGGGTCGTTCAGCACGGCCTGCGCCAGACCGACGCGCTGGCGCTGTCCCTTGGACAGCCGGCCTATGTTGGACCGCGTCAGGCCCTGCAGATCGAACCCTTCGATGGCCCGCTCTGTCGCCTGGCGCCGGGCGCGCGCGCCGCCCTCGACCTTGACGCCGGCAACGAACTCCAGGTACTGCGACACCGTCAGCGCGTCATACAGCGGCGCGCGCTCGGGCAGATAGCCGATGTCGGCGTTGCCGCGCCCCGCGGCCGGCAGACGGCCGCGGATCGTGATGCGGCCGCTATCGGGCGCGTAGAAGCCCGCCATCAGGCGCAAGGTGGTGGTCTTGCCGCTGCCGTTCGGACCCAGCAGGCCCACGATTTCCCCTGGCCCCACGCTGAGGCTCAGGGAATGCAGGACCTGGCGCGGCCCGAACGACTTGCAGACTTCATGCAAGGCGACTACCGGCTGCATGGCGCGTCCTCAGTCGAAGACCTTGGTCTTGGCGTTCTGCGCGTGCTGCTCCGCATCGTGGCTGTACCAGAGCTGTCCCTGGCGCGCGTCGCGGATCTGCTTGAGCCGGTCGATGGCCAGCATGGAAGCGGCCGTGTTCCAGGTGATGCCCGGAATCACGCCGGCTTCGTTCTCGCCCGTGTAGATGGCGTCCGCCGCCAGCAGCACCGTGCCCGTGTTCTTCAGCTTGACCTGCAGGGACTGGTGGCCCTGGGTATGGCCCTTGGTGTCCAGCAGCACGATGCTGCCGTCGCCGAACAGGTCGAAATCCCCTTCCACCTGGATGAAGTCGTAGTCGCGCGTGGTATCGAAGTCCTTCATGACATAGGCCGCGCGCTGGAATTTCTCCGGCCACCATGCGGCCCGCAACTCCGCCTTCTGCACCACGTGGCGCGCCTTGGGGAACATCTTGATGTTGCCTGCATGGTCCAGGTGGAAGTGCGAATACACCACGTACTTGACGTCGTTCACGTCAAAGCCGGCGGCCTTGAGTTGGCGGTCCACCACTTCGTCGCGCCCCTGGATGGAGTTGAACGCGCCGCACAGGCCCTGCCCCCAGTAATTGGCGCAGTTGCCGTCGGCCGTGGCCTGGTTCATGCCGGTATCGAACAAGACCAGTCCGCGCGGGTGCTGGATCACGTAGGCCGGCACGGGAATCTTGATCTTGGTGCCCACGTCCACCATGGCGGTCATGAAGCCCTTGTCCAGCTCGATCTTGCCCACGGACAATTGCATCAGTTTGATGTCCGGCGGCGCGTCGGCCGCGTGGACCCACCCTCCCGCCATGACGGCGGCAGCGCCCAACAGCGCTTTCCAACTCTTGCTCATTGTTGTCTCCTCGGACCAACAGGGAGCCGCTGCCGGACGGCAACGGCCGGTCAGCCGGCGCCCGGTGTTTCCCCGGGGTCTCGGCTGGTGTGCAAAAGGCAGGCAATCTTCTGTGTGCGGGCATCGCGACCGCCGCGCTCGGCGGCGCGACGGGCAACGGCGTCTGGCGGCCGTTTCATGATGCAGAACTCTGACGCAAGCCCCTGAGCCTGCCTATTGAGAAATGCTTAAGCATGGCTTCGGCGGGCCCAAAGTGGAGGGAATCCCTAATGGCGGACAGGGCGGCAGGATTGCCGCCCTGTCCGCATAGCGGTCTCAGGCCGCCAGCGTTTCCCGCGCCGGCGCGCGGTACTGCTCCCACAGCCCGGCTTCCCGCGCGCGCACCCGTTGGACGTTTTGCTCCTTGACATGGCCATAGCCGCGGATCGTGTCCGGCAGCGCGGCCAGTTCCAACGCCGTGGCGCGATTGGCCGCGTCCAGCGTGCGGGAGAACTCCTCGGCCAGCGCCAGGTAGTCGGCCGCCAGTTGCCGCTCCATGCGGCGTTCGGCGGTCTTGCCGAACACGTCCAGCCAGGTGCCGCGCCACCGCTTCATGGGCGCCAGCGCGCGAAACGCCAGTCCCATCCACGAACCGTAGGCGCGCTTCTGCAGGCGTCCGCGCGCGTCGCGGCGCGCCAGCGCGGGTGGCGCCAAGTGATAGCGCAGCTGGTAGTCGCGGCCGGGTTCTCCTTCGAACTGCTCGCGCAGCCGGGCCTTGAAGGCCGGATCCACGTACAGGCGCGCCACCTCGTACTCGTCCTTGTAAGTCATGAGTTTGGCGAGGTTGCGCGCGACCGCCTGCGTGACCTCGAAACGCTGCGGATCCGCCAGCGCGGCTTCGCGCGCCCGCACCGCTGCCACCGCATCCAGGAAGCGCGCGGCGTAGGCCTCGTCCTGATAGGCGCGTACGTGTTGCGCCAACCGCTGGATCTGGCCGTCCAGGGACTCCGGCAAGGCCATCACCTGCGCCCGCGGCGCCGGCTTGAGCGCGGCGGCGCCATGATGCGCGGCTTGCCGGCCCAGTTCAAAGGCGGCCAGGTTCTTTTCGACCGAGACGCCGTTCAGCTCGATGGCGCGCCGCAGGCTGTCCAGCGCCAGCGGCAGGCCGCCCTGCTGCCAGGCATAGCCCAGCAGCAGCGGATTGGCGTAGATGGTGTCGCCGAGCAGGGCCTCGGCCAGCGGGCCGGCCTCGATGAAATCGCAGTTGCCGCCCGTGCTGCGCGCCAGCGCGGCTTCGGCTTGCGCGCCGGGGAAGCGCCAGCTCGGCTGCGACAGGAAGGCTGCCGTCGGTGCGGCGCTGCTGTTCACCACGGCGCGGCCATGGTCCGGGCGCAGGCGCGACAGCACTTCGGGCGACGCCGACACCAGCGCGTCACAGCCGATGACCAGGTCGGCCTCGCCCAGCGCCACGCGCGTGGCATGCAGGTCCGCGGGGCGATTGGCCAGCTGCACGTGGCTGAGCACGGCGCCGCCTTTCTGCGCCAGCCCGGCCATGTCCAGCACGGTCACGCCCTTGCCTTCAAGATGCGCGGCCGCGCCCAGCAGCGCGCCTATGGTCACGACGCCGGTTCCGCCCACGCCCGCGATCACCACGCGGTAGGCCCCAAGCGGACGGATCCCTGCCAGGTCGGGCTGCGGCGGTTCGGCCAACGCGGGGAGATCCCTGCCCGTTCCCGGCTTGCGCAGCGTCGCGCCTTCCGCCGTGACAAAGCTGGGGCAAAAGCCCTCCACGCAGGAAAAGTCCTTGTTGCAGGACGACTGGTTGATGCGGCGTTTCGTGCCCAGCGGCGTATCCAGCGGCTCGACCGACAGGCAATTGGATTGCACCGAGCAGTCGCCGCAACCTTCGCAGACCGACTCGTTGATGAAGGCGCGGCGCGGCGGATCGGGATACTCGCCGCGCTTGCGGCGGCGGCGCTTCTCGGTGGCGCAGGTCTGGTCGTAGATCAGCACCGTCGTGCCTGCGACGTCGCGCAAGGCGCGCTGCACGTCGTCCAGGGCCTTGCGGTGGTGCACTGCCACGCCCTGTGGCAGCGCGGCGGCGCCGGCGTACTTTTCCGGCTCGTCGGTCACAACCACGGTCTGGACCACGCCTTCGGCCTGCATCTGCGCGGCGATCTGCGGCACCGTGAGCACGCCGTCCACCGGCTGCCCGCCCGTCATCGCGACGGCGTCGTTGTAGAGGATCTTGTAGGTGATGCTGGCGTGCGCGGCGACTGCCGCGCGTATGGCCAGCAACCCCGAATGGAAATAGGTGCCGTCGCCCAGGTTGGCGAAGATGTGGCGCTCAGTGGTGAAGTCCTTCTGGCCCAGCCAGGCAACGCCTTCGCCGCCCATCTGGCTGAAGGTGTCGGTCTTGCGGTCCATCCACATCGCCATGTAATGGCAGCCGATGCCGGCCACGGCGCGCGAGCCTTCGGGCACGCGGGTGGAGGTGTTGTGCGGACAGCCGGAACAGAACCAGGGTTTGCGCTCTTCCACCAGCGTGGGACGGGAAGCCTCGCGCTCCTTGGCGTCGATGACAGCCAGCCGCGCCGCGATGCGCGCTCTCAGCGCATCCGACAGGTCGGCCTTTTCCAGCCGCGCGGCGATGGCGCGGGCGATCAGCGCGGGCGACAGCTCGTGACGCGCGGGCAGCAGCCAGCCGCCGCGCGGCGTGGACCATTCGCCGCCGCCGTTGTCGCGTTCGTCGAACTTGCCGTAGACGCGCGGCCGCACGTCGTCGCGCCAGTTGTAGAGCTCTTCCTTCAGCGCGTATTCCAGGATCTGGCGCTTTTCCTCCACCACCAGGATCTCTTTCAGGCCGGTGGCGAACTCGCGCGCATCCTGCGCGTCCAGCGGCCAGATGCAGCCCACCTTCAGCACGCGTATGCCGGCCTCGCTACAGGCCGCCTCGTCCAGGCCCAGGTCGTTGAGCGCCTGGCGCACGTCCAGATACGCCTTGCCCGCGGTCATGATGCCGAAATGCGCTTGCGGGGAATCCAGCACCACGCGGTTCAGCTTGTTGGCGCGCACATAGGCCAGCGCCGCATACCACTTGTGGTCCAGCAGCCGCGCCTCCTGCGCCAGCGGCGTGTCGGGCCAGCGGATGTTCAGGCCGCCTTCGGGCAAGACGTCTTCGGGCAGCACCACCTGCACCCGGTCCGGATCCACTTCCACCGAAGCGCTGGACTCGACCACGTCGGTCACGCATTTCATCGCCACCCACAGGCCGGTGTAGCGGCTCATGGCCCAGCCATGCAGGCCGTAGTCCAGGTACTCCTGCACGTTGGACGGATACAGCACTGGTATGCCGCTGGCGATCAGCACGTGCTCGGACTGGTGCGCCACCGACGAGGACTTGGCGGCATGGTCGTCGCCCGCCAGCATCAGCACGCCGCCATGCGCCGAACTGCCGGCGGAATTGGCGTGCTTGAGCACGTCCACCGACCGATCCACGCCCGGCCCCTTGCCGTACCACATGCCGAATACGCCGTCGCGCGCCGCCCCCGGAAACAGGTTCAGCTGCTGCGAGCCCCATACCGCCGTGGCGGCCAGGTCTTCGTTCACGCCGGGCTGGAACACCACGTCGTTGGCCTGCAGGTGGCGCTTGGCCTTCCACAGGGCCTGGTCCAGCCCGCCCAGCGGCGAGCCGCGGTAGCCAGAGATGTAGCCGCCGGTGTTCAGGCCGGCCTGCAGGTCGCGCTGCTTTTGCAACAGCGGCAGCCGCACCAGGGCCTGGGTGCCACTCAGATAGATGCGCCCGTGGCTGCGGGTGTACTTGTCGTCCAGCGTCAGGCCATGGGTATCGGCCGCGCCTGCGGAAAAGGGGGTGTCCACGCTTGTCTCCTGCGTTCCGGTTCTTGGTGTTTTGCCGCAGTGTAGGAAGCAGGCTGGTTATCGTATATTCATATATTCAGGTATCAGGTATGCGCTAAACAGATGGCTAACGATGTCACCCTGCGCCAACTGCGCTACTTCGCGGCTGCCGCCCGGACCGGCCGGTTTTCCATGGCCGCCGCCGACGAGCATGTCTCCCAATCCGCGGTCACCAACGCCGTCCTGGCGCTGGAGGCGCAACTGGGCGTGCGGCTGTTCGACCGCCATCCGCATGGCGTCACCCTGACGCCCGAAGGGCATAACTTCCACCAGCGGGCGCGTGAAGTGCTCGACTCGCTGGACGACGCCCTGCGCGAGCCCGGCTTCCAGCGCTATGCGCTGCGCGGCGCAGTGAAGATCGCCGCGTCCTACACGGTGCTGGGCTACTTCCTGCCCGACCTGCTGGCGCGCTTCCGGCGGCGCTATCCCGACGTGGAGCTGGACCTTGTCGACCTCGACCGGCCCGAGATCGAAGCCGCCGTAACCCGCGGCGAGGTCGAGCTGGGCGTGGCGCTGCTGTCCAACGTGGAACGGCGCGAGCGCTTCGGTCACCAGGTGCTGGTGCGCTCGCGGCGGCAGCTATGGACCGCGTCCGGCCATCCGCTGGCGCAGGCATCGGCGCCGTCGCTGGCCGACATTGCCGGCTATCCCTACATCCTGTTGGAAATGGACGAAGGCGAACGCTCCGCGCTGGCCTACTGGCGCGCCCACGGCCTGCAGCCCGACATCGCCTTCCGCACGCGCTCGATGGAGGCGCTTCGCGGGCTGGTTGCGCATGGCTTCGGCGTCACGATGCTGTCGGACATGGTCTACCGTCCGTGGTCGCTGGAGGGCCGCAAGATCGAGGCCGTACCCATTACCGATGCCGTCCCGCCCATGGAGGCCGGGCTGCTGTGGCATCCGCAAGCGCGGCTGGCCAAGCCCGCCGAAGCCTTCCGCCAGTTCATGATCTACGCCTGCGGCGTCTAGCGCCGCAGCACGCCTGGTCGCTATACCAGGATCGCGCCCTTGCGGCGCGTGAACTGGGCCAGGGAACGCAGGGCCAATGCATGCATGGCAGCCACCGACGGCAGCAGCGTTTCTTCCTTGCGGGTCAGCACGCCGACGATGCGCTCGACCGTGGGTTCGGCCAGCGGCACGAAGGCCAGTCCGGTCGCGGCGGCCGGCCGCGCCAGCACCGGCAGCACCGTCACGCCCAGCCCGCTGACCACGCTGGCCAGGAGCGACGCGCGGTTCGACACCACCATGAACGGGTCCTCGATGGCGCTGCCCAGTTGCCGGTTCTTCAGCGTGTCGAAGGTGGCGTTGCCTATCAGGCGCTCGCCCGCCAGCGCGGACCAGGGCACCGGTCCGCGGCGCCGCGCCAGCGGATGGCTCTTGCGGCACACCAGGCCGAACGCGTCGCGCGCCACCGGCGCGAACGCCACCTCCGCGGTGCGCGGCACCTGCCCCGCCACCCCTACCTGGATCTCCCCGCCAAGCACCAGCCGGTGCACATCCTGCGAGGACTCGTCGACGGCGCGGATGCGGATCGCGGGGTGGCTGCGCGCATAGCGCTCCAGCAAACGCGGCAGCCACTCGTCGGCCAGCGACGGCATCACCGCCAGCGATACCGGTCCCTGGCTGCCCAGGCCGAACTGACGCGCCGCGTCCAGCACCCGGTCGTGGGTGGACAGCAGTTCGCGGAATAACGGAGCCACGGCGATACCCAGGGGCGTGAGCTGCGCGCGCTTGCCGGGTTCGAACAGCGGCGCGCCCAGCTGCTGCTCAAGATCCTGCATGGCCGCCGACACGGCCGCCTGCGAACGGAATGTGCCTTCGGCCGCCAGACGGAAACTGCCGTGGTCGGCCGCCAACAGAAACTGGCGCAGATGCTGGATCTTCAAGGGCGCGGACATGGCTTCAGGGCTGCAGAAAATTCGGATTTTCCGAAATTAACTTGAGTTAATTTGGATTGTCAAAACTCCGCCTTGCCTTCAACAATGGCCGCGTCTTTCATTCCTACAGGTACTGGAGCAGCGGTTATGTCTTTGCAAGTGCGCAAGGTAGTCAGCTATGTGGAAAAAACCCTGATCGAAGGCGGTCGCGCCGCCGAGCGCCCGCTGGTGATGGTCATCGCCGCGGCCGTGATCCGCAATCCCTGGGCCGGCCAGCCGTTCCAGGAAGACCTGCGGCCCAAGATCCTGGAAGCTGCGCCGCCGCTGGGCGAGCTGCTGGTCGCGGAAATCCTGCGTCAGGCCGGCTCGGCCGACCAGGTTGAAGCCTATGGCAAGGCCGCGGTCGTGGGCACGGCCGGCGAAGTCGAACACGCCTCGGCGCTGATCCACACCCTGCGCTTCGGCAACGCCTATCGCGGCGCGGTTGGCGGCACCAGCTACCTGAGCTTCACCAATATGCGCGGCGGCCCCGGCTGCGTGATCACCGTGCCGCTGATGCACAAGCTCGACGAAGGCCTGCGCTCGCACTATCTGACCGTGCAGACAACCATCAACGACGCGCCCGCCCCCGACGAAATCGTGATCGCCCTGGGCGCGGCGACCTCGGGCCGTCCGCATCATCGGATCGGCAACCGCTATTCCGACCTGCAGGAACTGGAACGCGAGGCGCAGGCCAAATGAGCGCGCATTTTCGCCGTTCGGGCCGCGGCGTACCGCTAGTGCTGCTGCATGGCGTCGGCCTGGACCACACCTTGTGGGACGATCTGGCGCCGCTGCTGGAGCCGCATTTCGAGGTGCTGCGCTACGACATGCTGGGCCATGGCCGCGCCCCCGCCGTCGCCGATGGAGTGACGGTGCAGGACTACATCGCGCAGCTGGACGCGGAACTGGATCGCGCCGGCTGGCAAAGCGCCAATCTGCTGGGCTATTCCATGGGCGGCCTGATCGCGGGCGCCTATGCCGCCGCACGCCCGCAACGCGTCACGCGCCTGGCCTTGCTGAGCACGGTGTTCCGCCGCAGCGCGGACGAAACGCGCGCCGTGCTGGCGCGGCTGGAAGCAGCTGCCACGCAGGATCCCGCAGCCGCGGCCCAGGTCTCGCTGCAGCGCTGGTTCACGCCCGCGTTCCAGGCCCGGCGTCCCGAGCGCGTGGCCAGCATCGGCCAGCGCCTGCTGGACAACGACCGCGCCAGCTTCCTGGCCGCTTACCGCGTGTTCGCGCAGGGCGACCCGATCCTGGCGCAGGCCGCGCCAGACATCGCCTGTCCCGCGCTGGCGCTGACCGGCGAACTGGACGTCGGCTCGACCCCGCGCATGACACGGGAACTGGCCGAAGCGCTGCCCCATGCGCAGGCGCAGGTGGTGCCAGGCCAGCGACACATGCTGCCGGTGGAGGAACCGGCCATCGTGGCGGCGGCGCTGCATGGATTTTTTCTGCCGGCTGCCGGCGCGCCAAGCGCGGCCTAGCCCGCGTAGAGTGGATACGGAGACAAACAATATGAATCGCAGAACCATCCTGAAGAACATGGCGGCCCTGGCGCTCACGCCGCTGGGCGCAGCGCTCGGCGGCGCCGCCAGCGCGCGCGAAGCCCCTTTGCGCGTCATCGTGCCCTTCCCGCCCGGCGGCGGCACCGACGTGCTGGGCCGAGTGATCGCCGCCACGCTGGAAGGCGCGCTGGACCGCCCGGTAGTGGTCGAGAACAAACCCGGCGCCAGCGGCATGCTGGGCGCCGACTACACCGCCAACGGCGCCAAGGATGGCAGCGTGCTGCTGTTTGCCGGCCTGGTGCCGTCGGTGCGCTACTACGCCAAGCCGCCCGAGGACGTGCTCAAGCAACTGGCGCCGGTCTGCCCGATTGCGCGTTCGCCCTACATGGTGGCGGTCAATGCGGACCTGCCTGCCAAGACCCTGGGCGAACTCGTCGCCCAGGCCAAGCGCGAGCCCAAGGGGCTGACCTTCGGCTCCCCCGGCAACGCCACGCCGCAACATCTGGCCACCGAATTGCTGCAGGCCGCCTGCGGCATCGACATGCTGCACGTGCCCTACCGCGGCACGGGTCCGATGATGACGGACCTGCTGGGCGGACAGATCCAGGTGGTGGTCGCCACCGTCGCAGCGGTGGAACCGTATCTGCAAGGCGGACGCCTGCGCGTGCTGGCCGTGACCAGCCCGGAACGCCTGCCCAAGTACCCCGACATTCCCACGGTGGCGGAAGGCGGTTACCCCGGCTTCTCGGCGCAGATCCAGTTCGGCACCTATTGCGCGGCCGGCACTCCGGAAGCCGCCATCGCGGCGCTGAACCAGGGCATCAACCGCGCGTTGCAGACCGAGACGGTGCGCGCCAAGCTGGGCGAACAGGGCTTCCAGCCCACCGGCGGCACGCCCGCGCAGCTGCAACAGGCGTTGCTGGCGGAAATCCGCGACGTGGCGGGGCTGGTGCAGGCCGGCAAGGTCAAGGTCGACCTGTAGCGTCCCCCATACGTCCCGATGCTGGATAACCAGCATTTACAGGCGTGTCGTCCTCTGTGCATGCTGGCCGTTGATCCGGCGCAGATCGGGCGCAACATGGAGACGACATGCCTAGTCAGGAATCCCTGCACTCCGCCCATATCCGCGAGATCGAACAAGTCGGCCAGGGCCGCCCCACCCAGCGCGACGCGCACGTGGTCAGCAGCTGGCTGCGCTGCCTGGACCAGTACCGGCTGGATCCCGCCCAGGCCTGCGAGGCCTATATCGTGCCGGATGGCCGGCTGCGCGAACACCGCCAGCAGTCCGAAGCGCTGATTTCCATTGCAAGGTCCGGCCTGGACCATCTGTTCCGCCAGGTCGCCGGCCAGAACTACGTGCTGCTGCTGGCCGATCGCCAGGGCGTCACCGTGGAATTCCTGGGCGACGCGCAGCAGACCGCCAGCCTGCGCAAGGCCGGACTGTATCTGGGGTCGGAATGGTCGGAGCGTCGCGCCGGCACCTGCGCCGTCGGCGCCTGCCTGGAAAGCGGCGAAGCCCTTACCATCCACCAGACCGACCACTTCGACAACACCCATACGCCGCTGTCCTGCACCGCCGCGCCGATCTACAACGCCGACGGCGAACTCGCGGCCGTGCTGGACATCTCGCTGCTGAGCTCGCCCATCCTGAAAGCCAGCCAGAACCTGGCGCTGCACCTGGTCACTAGCACCACGCGGCGCATCGAGATGGCCAACCTGATGGCGCGCACCAGCAACGAATGGGTGCTGCGCTTCGCGCGCTCGCCGGAATTCCTGGACGTGGACCCGGAGGCCGCGATCTCGCTGGACGGCTCCGGCCGCATCCTGGGCATGACGCATACCGGCGCCAAGCTGCTGGCGCGCGCGGCAGGCCTGGACTGGCGCAACCCGGCCGCCCTGATCGGCCAGCCCGTCACCCGTTTCTTCGACGTGCAGCTCGATGACCTGCCGCGCTACACCCGCGCCCATGCGCCGCAGCAACGCCTGATCGCGGCCCGCGACGGCAATGCGCTGTTCGCGCATGCCATCGAACCCAACCGGCACGCGCGCAGAACCTCGGTCGCCGTGCGCGGCGCGCCGTCCGCGCTGCGCGGTCTGGATGGCGGCGATGCTCGCATGGCGGCCATGCTGACGCGCGTAGCCAAACTGGCCCGGCAGGGGCTGCCCCTCCTGCTGCAAGGCGAAACCGGAGTCGGCAAGGAATACCTGGCCCGCGCCATCCACGACAGCAGCCAGCGCGCCGGGCGCTTCGTCGCCGTGAATTGCGCGGCGATTCCCGAATCGCTGATCGAAAGCGAGCTGTTCGGCTACCTGCCCGGCGCCTACACCGGCGCGGCGGCCAAGGGCCGCAAGGGCCTGATCGAGGAATCCGACGGCGGCACCCTGTTCCTGGACGAGATCGGCGACATGCCGCTGGCGCTGCAAAGCCGCCTCTTGCGCGTGCTGGCCGAATCCGAGGTCACACCCATCGGCGCCAACGCCCCGCGCGCCGTGCGCCTGTGCCTGGTGTCGGCCTCGCACCGCGACCTGGCCGCCCTGGTGCGCGAGGGGCGCTTCCGCGAAGACCTCTATTACCGCATCAATGCCGCCACGCTGACCGTGCCGCCGCTGCGTGAACGTGCGGACCTGGAATGGCTCATCGCCCGCCTGCTGGCGCGCCACCAGGACGAGTCCGGCGCCCCCGTGCTGGCGCCCGCCGCGCTGATGGCGTTGAAGGCGCATGCCTGGCCCGGCAATATCCGTGAACTCGCCAACGCCATCGCGGTCGCCGCCGCGCTGTGCGAGAACGGCGTGATCGAACCCGCCGACCTGCCCGACGCACTGGCGCCCGCGGCGGCCGCCGCCAGCCCGGCAGAAGCCGCCTTGCGCGCCGTGCTGGCCAGTTGCGGCGGCAACGTCTCCGAAGCGGCGCGGCGCCTGGGCGTGGACCGCTCCACCGTGCATCGCCAGATGCGGCGCCACGGCGTCTCCTCGCGCTCCTGAGGCCCACGGCCGGGCGCCACCCCAGGCGCCACACCCTTGCGCCACAGGTGTGGCGCGGCGCCACGGCATCCAGTCCAGCTCTCCTGCGCGCCAGGGCTGGCATGCCGATTGCTTGATCGTTATCGACGCCCACCGGCCGGCACAGGCCGGGGCCGCCAGCGGACCATGTCCCGGTCCGCCACGACAACGATCGCCCGCCACGGGCAAGGAGACTAGACATGCAGACCGATCAAGCCGGCGCCGCCCTGGACGCCGTACTCACGCGCCTGAACACGGCGCTGGGCAACAAGGACATCGACGGCGTCGCGGCCCTGTTCCAGGATGACTGCTACTGGCGCGACCTGGTGCTGTTCACCTGGAACATCCGCACGCTCGAAGGCCATGGCCAGATCCGCGACATGCTGCAGCACCAGCTGTCGCAAGTGGAGCCGGTGCGCTTCAGCCTGGATCCGAAGGAAACCGTGTCGCAGGAGGCCGGCCTGCTGCAAGGCTGGATCGAGATCGAGACCAACCGCGCGCGCGGCTATGGCCACATCCGCGTCCAGGACGGCAAGATCTGGACGCTGCTGACCACCATGTCCGAACTCAAGGGGCACGAGGAACCCAGCGGCCTGCGCCGTCCCAAGGGCGCCGAACACGGCAGCAGCCGCACGCGCCAGACCTGGCTGGAAAAGCGCGAGCAGGAAGCCGCCGAACTGGGCTACCAGACCCAGCCCTACGTGCTCATCATCGGCGGCGGCCAAGGCGGCATCGCGCTGGGCGCACGCCTGCGCCAACTGGACGTGCCGACCATCATCATCGAAAAGAACGAACGCGCCGGCGACAGCTGGAGAAAGCGTTATAAGTCCCTGTGCCTGCACGACCCGGTCTGGTACGACCATCTGCCCTACATCCCCTTTCCCGAGAACTGGCCCGTCTTCGCGCCCAAGGACAAGATCGGCGACTGGCTGGAGATGTACACCAAGATCATGGAGCTCAACTACTGGACCTCCAGCGTCTGCCAGTCGGCCCGTTACGACGAGCAGAAACAGGAATGGGAGGTCACGGTGCTGCGCGAGGGCAAGCCCGTGGTGCTGCGGCCCAAGCAGCTGGTGCTGGCCACCGGCATGTCCGGCAAGCCCAATGTCCCCACCTTCCCCGGCCAGGACGAATTCCAGGGCGAACAGCAGCATTCCTCGCAACACCCCGGTCCCGACGCCTACCGCGGCAAGAACGTGGTCGTCATCGGCGCCAACAACTCCGCGCACGACATCTGCGCGGCGCTGTGGGAAGGCGGGGCCAACGTCACCATGGTGCAGCGCTCGTCCACCCACATCGTGCGTTCCGACACGCTGATGGACATCGGCCTGGGCGGCCTGTATTCAGAGCAGGCGCTGGCCAATGGCATGACCACCCGCAAGGCCGACCTGACTTTCGCGTCCCTGCCCTACAAGATCATGGCGCAGTTCCAGATCCCGCTCTACGACCAGATGCGCGAACGCGACGCCGGGTTCTACGCCAAGCTCGAAGAGGCCGGCTTCATGCTGGACTGGGGCGACGACGGTTCGGGCCTGTTCATGAAGTACCTGCGGCGCGGCTCCGGCTACTACATCGACGTCGGCGCCTGCGATCTGATCATCGACGGCAGCGTCAAGCTGCAGTCACGCACCGACGTCAGCCACCTGACACGCGACGCCGTGGTGCTGAAGTCCGGCGTCAGCCTGCCGGCTGACCTGGTGGTCTATGCCACCGGCTACGGCTCGATGAACGGCTGGGCCGCCGACCTGATCAACCGCGAGGTCGCGGACAAGGTCGGCAAGTGCTGGGGCCTGGGCTCGGACACCACCAAGGACCCCGGCCCATGGGAGGGCGAGCAGCGCAACATGTGGAAGCCCACGCAGCAGGAAGCGCTCTGGTTCCATGGCGGCAACCTGCACCAGTCGCGGCACTACTCGCAGTACCTGTCCTTGCAGCTGAAGGCGCGGCAGGTGGGCGTGCCGGTGCAGGTCTATGGCTTGCAGGAAGTGCACCACAAGCGCTAGGCGCCCGCCCTGCGTCCCATTGGGGCGGGCTTGCGCCCGCCCCGCCGCCGAGGTAAATTGTTGACAATCTTGCGTCACACGGCGCTTTTTTCCGAATTTTTCTTCCCATAGCGGAAAGATTGTCAACACAATGAGCAAGGTGCTGACCCTGCCCGGCGCCGCCCCCGGCGACAACGAGACGCTTGCGGAACACATATTCCGCAAGATCCAGTCCGCCATCGTCAAGGGTGAAATCGCCCCCGGCAGCAAGATTTCCGAGCCCGAGCTGGCCCGCATCCATGGCGTCAGCCGCGGCCCGCTGCGCGAGGCCCTGCACCGCCTGGAAGGCCAGAAGCTGCTGGTGCGCGTGCCCCACGCCGGCGCCCGCGTGGTGTCGCTGTCGCAGCAGGAACTGTCCGAACTCTATGAAATCCGCGAATCGCTGGAAGGCATGGCCTGCCGCCTGGCCGCCGAACGCATGCCGCCCTCGGAAATCGCCGAGCTGCGCGCCGTGCTGGAAGCGCACGAACGCGATGAAGCCTTCCAGGCCGGGCTGGGCTATTACCAGCAGGAAGGCGACTACGATTTCCACTACCGCATCGTCAAGGGCAGCGGCAACCAGATGCTGTTCCGCATGCTGTGCGACGAGCTCTACCAGCTGGCGCGCATGTACCGCATCCAGTATTCGACCACCCCCAACCGCCCCCGGCAGGCCTACGCCGAACACCACCGCATTCTGGATGCCATCGCCGACGGCGATGGCGAGTTGGCTGAAATCCTGATGCGCCGCCACATCCGCGCATCCCGTATCAACATCGAACAGCAGATCGCGCAGGGCAACCTGCAGCGCACCGAGGCATGAACCAAAACTACCGCAAGCCCCTGCCCGGCACCCGCCTGGACTACTTCGACACCCGCGCCGCCGTCGAGGCGATCTCGCCCGGGGCCTACGACCGCCTGCCCTACACCTCGCGCGTGCTGGCGGAAAACCTGGTGCGCCGTTGCGATCCGGCCATGCTGACCGACGCGTTGAAGCAGCTGATCGAGCGCCGCCGCGATCTGGACTTCCCGTGGTTCCCGGCGCGCGTGGTCTGTCACGACATTCTCGGCCAGACCGCGCTGGTCGACCTGGCCGGCCTGCGCGACGCCATTGCCGACAAGGGCGGCGACCCCGCCAAGGTCAATCCGGTGGTGCCGGTGCAGCTGATCGTCGACCACTCGCTGGCCGTGGAATACGGCGGCGACGACCCCGACGCCTTCGCCAAGAACCGCGCCGTGGAAGACCGCCGCAACGAAGACCGCTTCCATTTCATCGACTGGACCAAGCAGGCCTTCCGCAACATCGAAGTCGTGCCGCCGGGCAACGGCATCATGCACCAGATCAACCTGGAACGCATGTCGCCCGTCATCTACACGCAGGACGGCGTGGCATTCCCCGACACGCTGGTCGGCACCGACAGCCACACGCCGCACGTGGACGCGCTGGGCGTGATCGCCATCGGCGTGGGCGGCCTGGAAGCCGAGAACGTCATGCTGGGCCGCGCCTCGTGGATGCGCCTGCCCGACATCATCGGCGTGGAACTCACCGGCCGCGCGCAGCCCGGCATCACCGCCACCGACATCGTGCTGACCCTGACCGAATTCCTGCGCAAGGAGAAGGTCGTGGGCGCCTACCTGGAGTTCTACGGCGCAGGCGCCGCCAGCCTCACGCTGGGCGACCGCGCCACCATCTCGAACATGGCGCCCGAGTACGGCGCCACCGCCGCGATGTTCTCGATTGACCAGCAGACCATCGACTACCTGCGCCTGACCGGCCGCGAGGACGAGCAGATCGCCTTGGTCGAGAACTACGCCAAGACCACGGGCCTGTGGTCCGACAGCCTGAAGCAGGCCGAATACGAACGCGTGCTGCGCTTCGACCTGTCCAGCGTGGTGCGCACCCTGGCCGGTCCGTCCAATCCGCACCGCCGCCTGCCGGTCAGCGACCTGGCAGAGCGCGGCATCTCCGGCGTGGTGGAAAACAATCCCGGCCAGATGCCCGACGGCGCCGTGATCATCGCCGCCATCACCAGCTGCACCAACACCAGCAATCCGCGCAACGTCATCGCCGCCGGCCTGTTGGCGCGCAACGCCAACCGCGCGGGCCTGACCCGCAAGCCCTGGGTCAAGAGCTCGCTGGCGCCGGGATCCAAGGCCGTCTCGCTGTACCTGGACGAAGCCGGCCTGACGCCGGAACTGGAACAGCTGGGCTTCGGCGTCGTGGCCTTCGCCTGTACCACTTGCAACGGCATGTCGGGCGCGCTGGACCCGGTCATCCAGCAGGAAATCATCGATCGCGACCTCTACGCCACCGCCGTGCTGTCCGGTAACCGCAACTTCGACGGCCGCATCCATCCCTATGCCAAGCAGGCCTTCCTGGCCTCGCCGCCGCTGGTCGTGGCCTATGCCATTGCCGGCACCATCCGCTTCGACATCGAGCGCGACGTGCTCGGCACGGACGCCGCCGGCCGCGAGATCCGTCTCAAGGACATCTGGCCCAGCGACGAAGAGATCGACGCCGTGGTGAAGTCGGCGGTCAAGCCCGAGCAGTTCCGCAAGGTCTACGCCCCCATGTTCGGCATCCAGGACGACCGCAAGGCCGCCGTCAGCCCGTTGTACGACTGGCGTGCGCAGAGCACCTACATCCGCCGCCCGCCATACTGGGAAGGCGCGCTGGCAGGCGAGCGCACGCTGCGCGGCATGCTGCCGCTGGCCGTGCTGGGCGACAACATCACCACCGACCACCTGTCGCCATCCAACGCCATCCTGATGGACAGCGCCGCGGGCGAATACCTGCACAAGATGGGCCTGCCCGAAGAGGACTTCAACTCCTACGCCACCCACCGCGGCGACCACCTCACCGCGCAACGCGCCACCTTTGCCAACCCCAAGCTCTTCAACGAAATGGTGAAGAACGCGGACGGCACGGTGAAGCAAGGCTCGCTGGCCCGCGTGGAACCTGAAGGCAAGGTCATGCGCATGTGGGAAGCCATCGAAACCTACATGGACCGCAAGCAGCCGCTGATCATCGTGGCCGGCGCCGACTACGGCCAGGGCTCGTCGCGCGACTGGGCCGCCAAGGGCGTGCGCCTGGCTGGCGTGGAAGCCATCGTCGCCGAAGGCTTCGAACGCATCCACCGCACCAACCTCATCGGCATGGGCGTACTGCCCCTGGAATTCAAGGCGGGCGTGAACCGCAAGACGCTGGCCCTGGACGGCACCGAAAGCTATGACGTCATCGGCGAGCGCAAGCCGCGCGCCGACCTGACGCTGGTGATCCACCGCCGCAACGGCGAAACCGTCGAAGTCCCCGTGACCTGCCGCCTGGACACGGCCGAAGAGGTCTCGATCTACGAAGCCGGCGGCGTGCTGCAGCGCTTTGCCCAGGACTTCCTGGAAGCTTCCGGCGCCGACAAGAAAGCCGGCTGATCCGCCATAGGCGGGACGGGCGCCGCGGCGCCCGCCCCAACACCCATCATCAGGACTGCCCCATGACCCATGCTCCCCAGACCAAGATAGCCGCCACCTACATGCGCGGCGGCACCAGCAAAGGCGTGTTCTTCAAGCTCGACGACCTGCCCGAGTCCGCGCGCGTGCCCGGCGCCGCGCGCGACGCGCTGCTCATGCGCGTGATCGGCAGCCCCGATCCCTATGGCAAGCAGATCGACGGCATGGGCGCGGCCACCTCCAGCACCAGCAAGACCGTCATCATCGGCAAAAGCACGCGCCCCGACCATGACGTGGACTACCTGTTCGGCCAGGTCTCCATCGACCAGCCCTTCGTGGACTGGAGCGGCAATTGCGGCAACCTGTCCGCCGCCGTCGGGCCGTTCGCCATCACCAACGGCCTGGTCGACCCCGCCCGCGTGCCGCAGGACGGCGTCGCCGTCGTGCGCATCTGGCAGGCCAACATCCAGAAAACCATAATCGCGCACGTCCCCATGACGGGCGGCGCGGTGCAGGAAACCGGCGACTTCGAACTGGACGGCGTAACCTTCCCGGCGGCTGAACTGCGCCTGGAATTCATGGACCCGGCCGAGGAAGGCGACGGTGGTTCCATGTTCCCCACCGGCAAGCTGGTGGACGACCTGGAAGTGCCTGGCATCGGCACGTTCAAGGCCACCATGATCAACTCCGGCATCCCCACGATCTTCCTGGACGCCGAAGCCTTGGGCTACCGCGGCACCGAACTGCAGGACGACATCAACGGCGACGCCGCCGCGCTGGCGCGCTTCGAGACCATCCGCGCCCACGGCGCGCTGCGCATGGGCCTGATCAAGACACTGGAAGAGGCCGCCAGCCGCCAGCACACGCCCAAGGTCGCCTTCGTGGCGGTGCCCAAGGAATACGTGTCCTCCAGCGGCAAGAAGATCGGCGCGGGCGACATCGACGTGCTGGTGCGCGCGCTCTCCATGGGCAAGCTGCACCACGCCATGATGGGCACCGCGTCCGTCGCCATTGCCACCGCGGCGGCGGTGCCGGGCACGCTGGTCAACCTGGCCGCGGGCGGCGGCGAACGCGACAACGTCTGCTTCGGCCATCCGTCCGGCACCTTGCGCGTCGGCGCCGAGGCCAAGCTGGTCGACGGCGAATGGAAGGTCACCAAGGCCATCATGAGCCGCAGCGCCCGCGTGCTGATGGAAGGCCGGGTGCACGTGCCGCACGAGGGCTTCTGATCCGGCTTGCCGTTTCCAGCATGAAGAACGGGGCTTGCAAGCCCCGTTTTTTTTTCGCAGCGCCAGCGCCTCAGCCCTTCGCTCCCGCCGCCTCCAGCAGGCGCACGACTTCGGTCTGTCCGCGCTCACGCGCATGACGCAGCGGCGTCACGCCCTTGCCGTCCGCCAGGTTGACGTCGGCGCCGGCTTCGATCAGCCGCTTGACGATCGCCTGGTGACGCGCGCCGCCATCGCCCAGGATCACGGCTTCCAGCAGGCCGGTCCAACCCAGGTTGTTCACATGGTCCGCGTCCACGCCGGCGCGCAGCAGCATGTCCACCACTTCGACGTGGCCGCGCTCGCATGCGGGAATGAGGGCAGTGCCGCCGTAGCGGTTGGTGCTTTTCAGGTCAGCGCCGTGCGCCAGCGTCAGCGCCAGGATCTCGCGATAGCCGCGGGCGCCGGCCAGCAGGTAGGCGCTGTCGCGGATCGAGTTCTGCGCATTGACGTTGGCGCCGGCCTCGATCAGAACGCGTGCCGCTTCGACATGATTGCCCTGCGTCGCGCGCAGCAACGGCGTATTGCCGTCCGCATCGCGCGTATCCACGGCAGCGCCCTGCCCCAGCAGCTGCTTGACGCGGGCCGCGTCGCCATTGCCCGCAGCAGCCAACAGCGCGGTGTCCGGGCCCGCGGCCGCGGCCGCGCCCCCCATGCCCAACAGGAATGCCGCCAGCCAAAGACGGCCCGCACGAAAGATAGACATTGGTATTTCCTCCAGATCAACAGCTTGAGGCAAGCCGAATCGACTCGCGGCCTCGTGAGATTCCAAGTATGGCGGCCGGCCCAAGTATTATGAAATTAATTGGCTTGATAGATTCGAGTGGACATCCCAATGCTAGATCCCGTCCTGCTGCGCAGTTTTCTTACCGTCGTGGACACGGGCAACTTCACCCGCGCCAGCGAACACCTGCACCTGACGCAATCCACCGTCAGCCAGCACGTCATCCGGCTGGAAGAGAACCTGGGCTGCCGCCTGCTGGACCGCACGCAGCGCCATGTCCTGCCCACCGAGGAGGGCGAGCGCCTGCTGGGCTATGCGCGCAGCATCCTGCGGCTGGCTGAGGAGGCGCGCGAAAACGTGGCCACAGCCCAGGCCAGCGCCGTGGTGCGCGTGGGCGCGCCCGAGGATTTCATGGGCGCCACGCTGATGCCTACCCTGGCCGCCGTGGAAGCGGCCTATCCGCGCCTGCGCGTGGAAGTCGAAGGCGGTCTCAGCCATCAGCTGCTGCGGCGCTACCGCGACGGCGAACTGGACCTGCTGCTGGTCAAGCAATGGGAAGTGGACGCCGATTGCGATGCGCACTGGCCCGAACCCCTGTGCTGGATCACCGCCCGCGATGCGCCGCCGCCCGCGCCCGACACCGCCGTGCCGCTGGTGGCCTTTCCGTCCGGCGCGCTGTACCGCCAGGAAATGACCGCCATGCTGGAAACCGGCGGCAAGCCCTGGCATGTGCGCTTTTCCAGCCCCAGCCTGCCCAGCCTGAGCGCTGCCGTCGCTGCAGGACTGGGGATCAGCCTGCTGCCTGCCGCCTGCGCCAGCGCCGAACACCGGCTGCTCACGCCCGAAGAAGGATTTCCGGCGCCGCGCGGCCTGCACTTGTCGCTGTATGCGCGCTCGCGGCTCAGCGATGCGGGTCACGCGCTGCGGCGCGCATTGCAGGACTTCTGCACGCAACGCGCCGCGCAGGTCACACCGCCGGCGTGACGCCAGCGTATGTCCGAGCCGCCTCGCCCACGGGTTCGCCCTTGCGGAACAAAGCGCGCTGGCTCGGCACCGCGGCAACCGCGGCGGCGCCGTTGGGCACGGGCAGCACCACGAAGGTCGCCTCATTGCCCACCTGCAGGCCGTACCCGCCCAGGCCCAGCACCGCCGCGCCCGCATGCGACGCCATGTGCAAGGCCGTCAACAAATCGTCGTCCGTGTAGAAGCCCGAGCGGTAGCCGATCAGCATCGCACGCTGCAGCATGTCGCCATTGCCATAGGGCCACCAGCAATCCTGGATGTTGTCATTGCCCGTGAATACGCGCACGCCCGCCGCGCGCAGCGCCAATACCGGCGGAAAGGCCCGGTCGCCTGGCGCGTTCGTCATGATCGCCACGCCAGCGTCGGCCAGCTTGCGCGCCACGTCCTGCAGCGCCCCCTGGCCGACGTCGCCCAGTGCATAGGCGTGGCTGATGGCGACCCGACCCGCCAGGCCCAGCGCCTGCGCGCGCGCGGCAATGCGCGCAATCTGCGCAACGCCCTGCTCGCCCGGCTCATGCAGGTGGATATCGATCTTGGCGCCCAGCCGCTCGGCGATGCCGAACACGCAATCCAGCTGGCCTTCGGCATCGCCGTCCAGCGTGGAGGGATCGATGCCGCCCACTACCCCGGCGCCTTCGCGCACGGCCGCTTCCAGCCATTGCGGCGTACCCGGACAGGACATCACGCCGGCCTGCGGGAACGCCACCAGTTCGATATCGACAATGCCGCGCCATTTCTCTCGCGCCGCCATGACGGCATGCAGATTCGCCAAGCCGGTCGTGGCGTCTACGTCCACGTGGCAGCGCATCGCCACCGTGCCGAACGCCGCGGCCTGCGCGATAAGGGCATCGGCGCGCCCCTCGATGGGCGGCGCGGCCGCAAGCTCTTCTTTCTCGATGGCCAGCCGTTCGCGCAGGCTGTCCGCGGGCCGGTGCGGCCGCCAGCGGTCGCCGACGAAACTCTTGTCCAGATGGATATGGCCGTCGACAAAGCCCGGCAGCACCAGGTGTCCGCGCAGGTCGGTCACCTGCGCCGCGCCCAGGACGGGCGGCTCGGCGCCCAGCGCCAGGATGCGGCCATCGCGCACGTGCATGTATAGGGGATTGCCGTCTGCTCCCACGGCATTGAGGTATACGCGGTCTGTCATGTGTCGTCTCGGTCTTGCGCGGCCATGTCATACGCATGGCCCAGGCTTGCGTACACCTTATCGGATGGCGCGCACGGCGGCCAATTAAGTGTCGCGATACTCGCCAATGCGATTCGCGATACCCGCGCATGCACGCCTGGCGGACGCAAGCTGGACTCGAGCGGGGTATGTCCCTATACTTGGCGCCTGTTGTAAGTTCATTACGCATGCAGCCAGACGATGCACATCGCTGGAAGCATCCATCACACGGCCGCGCACAGCGGCCCGGCGTGTAACGCCGAAACACCCAAACCCAGCCGTCAAGGCTGCGGAACAAAACTCCTGCTTACCAGGCAGGACCATCGCTCGCCGCATCGGGCAACGTAAATAGCAACCAGCGTTCTGCGCAATGCGGCAGCAAGACACCTATACGGTGTGCCTTATTGCTGTCCGTCCGCGGGCGTGTCCAGTCACGTCCGCGCCGGGCAGGCATGCGATCGCGCCTACGGCCGCTCGCCTGGTGTTTCGGCTGCGTCAAAGGGGTTTGCCGCCCATCGCATCCCGCGGAAACGGCCTTCATGCAGCCATGACTGTCCGTCATGAATACGCTGTCAAGGAGAAAGGACGAAGACGATGCAAGAGACAGAATTCTTTCAGCTATCCGCCACCACCGCCATCCTGCTGCTGGTCGGGTTCTATGGCGCGACGTTCCTCATGTCGCTGCTTATCGGCCAGAAGAACGAAAACGTCGATGGCTACATGGTGTCGAACAACGCGGTCGGCTTCGGCCTGTCCACCGCCAGCATGATCGCAACCTGGATCTGGGCCGCATCGTTCTACGCCAGCGCCACCTCGGGCTACAAGTACGGCCTGTCGGGCCCCTTGCACTACGGCTTCTGGGGCGCGCTGATGATTCTCTTCATCTATCCCTTCGGCAAGCGCTTCCGCAAGCTGGCGCCCAAGGCGCATACGCTGGCCGAAGTCATACACGCGCGCCACGGCACCTCCAGCCAGATGATCATGGCGGTGTCGAACATCGTGGGCAGCTGCATCAGCCTGATGGTGAACTTCACGGCGGCGGGCGCGCTGGTCTCGATCCTGAGCCCGCTCACCTTCATCCAGGGCGTGCTCATCGCCGGCCTGGGCGTGCTGTCGTACACGCTGTGGTCGGGATTCCGCACTTCCGTAATGACGGATTTTGCGCAGCTGGCCGCCATGATCATCGCCGCGGTCGTCATCATCCCGCTCATCTTCTTCAACGCGGGCGGACCCGACGTGCTGTCGGAAAACATGTGGCGTCTGAGCGCCGACCAGGCGGACTTCTATTCCACCCGCGCCATCCTGGAACAGGGCGCGCCCTATTTCGTGGCCGTGCTGGCCTACGCCATCGGCAACCAGACCATCGCCCAGCGCCTGTTCGCGGTGCGCGAAGACCTGATCAAGCCCACGTTCCTGACAGCCACGGCGGGATATGGCGCCGTCGTGATCGGACTGGGCATGCTGGGGCTGCTGGCGCTTTTCGTCGGCCTGGAGCCCGCCAACGGCGACATGAACAACATCATCCCGCAGATGGCCTCGACCTACCTGCCGCCCTTCGGCATTGCGCTGTTCTTCCTGCTGGTGGTGGGCTCGCTGTCTTCGACCGCCGACTCCGACCTGGCCGCGCTGTCTGCCATCGTCATGACTGATGTTTACGCCAAGAACCTGGCCGGCGGCCGCCCCGATCCGCGCCGCATGCTGTGGTGGGGCCGTATCACCATGATCGTCGCCACGATGATAGGCGTGATATTCGCCAGCCTGCGCCTGGATATCCTGGTCATGCTGGTGTTCGTCGGCGCGCTGTGGGGCGCCATCGTTTTCCCCGTCATCGCCAGCTTCTACTGGGACCGCGTCGACAACCGCGCCTTCGTCAGCGCCGTGCTCAGCGCCGTGATCCTGTTCACCGTCGTGCGCTTTGAATTGCTACCCATCACCGGCGCGGTCGCCGTGTTCTTCGAGATCTGCTCGGCCATCGGCGGCGGCGTGGTGCTGGGCCTCATGACGTTCGGCTTCTTCGGCCGCCCCGCGGCGCTCGCGGTGGGCGCCCTGGGCATGCTGGTCATGCTGCCCGTGTTCGTAGGCACCTTGCGCGAGTACATCGTCCTGCTGGGCTCGCTGACCGCCTACGGCGTCAGCGCCACGGTCTGCGCCGGTCTCAGCCTGCGCAACCAGCAGCGCTTCGATTTCAGCCTGTTGGCGGACCGCGTGACTTCCTTCCAGGAAGCCCAGGACGCCCTTTCCGCACCCGCCGTGCAACGCCCCGAAATCCAGCCGGCGCAAGGCTGAGCATCCATCAAGCAACAAGGAGACTGATATGTGGTTGACGTTCTACTTCCTGGTGTGGCCCGGCATTTCCGCCCTCATCCTGGCGCTGCTGTGCGTGACGCTATGGCGGGACATCCGCGCTGCCAGGCGCAGCGGCCAAGCGATGGTCTGAGGCCGTACGCTGGGGGCCGTTGCGTTCACGCCAGCCGCAACGGACGCTGGGCCTGCGACTGCGCTTCAAGGTAGACCGCGTGCGTGTCCGCCACGAAGCGGGACAGGGCGAAGTCCCGCACTGCCTTTTCCCGCGCCGCGCGCCCCATGGGACCCAGTAGCTGCGGTTGCGCCAGGATCTCGCGCAGCACGCCTGCCACGGCCTCGGGCGTGCGCGCCGGGACCACCCAGCCGTCCAGCCCGGGATACACATTCTCGGCCAGCCCGCCGGCATTGCTGACGATGACCGGCACACCCATGGCCATCATCTCGCGGCACGCGAACGAGATGGTCTCCATCTCCGAGGACAGCACAAAACCCACGTCCAGCGCGGCCACGAAGGACCGCACGTCGTCCAGCAGGCCCGAGAAGATCACCTGGTCTTCCATGCCCAATTCGCGCACCCGCCGGCGCTGAGGTTCGCCGGGAGGCTCGCCAGCGATCATGATGACGATACGCGCCCGCAGCTCTACAGGCAGCAAGGACAGGGCCTCGACCATGTCCGGCCAGCGCTTGTAGTCCGCGGTGCCCGCATTGCTGCCGACCACCAGCCGGCCCGCGTGCGCAGCCGGCAGCCAACGGCGGCGGGCTTCAGCCCTCGCCTGCGGCGCGGGGGGCATGAACCGCTCCACGTCCACGCCATTGCGCACGGTGCGCAGGCCGCAGCGCCCGAATGCGCTGCCCGCCAGCTTGCGGCGCGTGTGCTCGCACACACAGATGACGCGGTCCGTCGCCAGCCGGGCGCGCAGCGTCGCGCCCAGGCTGCTGGCGATCCGGTCGTTGTGCTGCGTATACACCACCGCAGGGCTGTCCGCCCCCAGCCCCAAGCCTGCCAGCATGCACACACGATGGTCGGCAGAACCGTTGACGTGCGCGATGTCGAAGCGTTCCTGCACCAGCAGTCGCCGCAGGCGCCGTGCATTGGGCAGCGCGGCCAGCAGGCCGCCGCGGAAATCCAGCGCTTCGACCCGCACGCCCGGCATCGCCCGGGCCGTCTTGAACAGCCGGCTGTCTGGCGGCGCCGCCACGACGATATCGTGCGCGCCGCGCAGCGCGCCGGCCAGCGACAGCACATACGTGGTATGCCCGCCCCCATCGCCGCGATGGAAATTGGTGTACAGGATCTTCATCGAGCAACGCCGGTTCAGGCCCTGGACGGACCGGTCCCCGCGGCCGGCATCCGCGCATATCCCCGTGCACGTTTCGGCGCGCAAGGTGCATAATGCGCCGCAACGGCAATTTCATCGTTGGCCGTTTCAAAGCTCTTCGAGACAGATTTTCGAGCACTCACGGATCGCTCCTTGTGTTTCAGCGCCGCCAAGCGGGAACTTGGCAGACACGCTGAACTCTACGCAGTCGGCAATTACAGAAGCCGGACCGACTCATTACATTTGTGCAAGGAATGCGAGGCGCCCCATGCGTATCCTCTTGATCGAAGATGAAAGAAAGCTCGCGGACTACGTCCGCAAAGGATTGACCGAGCACAACTACGTGGTCGACATCGCCCGCGACGGTATCGACGGACGGCACGCCGCCATCGAGGGCGATTACGACGTGGTGGTGCTGGACGTAATGCTGCCCGGCGTCGACGGTTTCGGCGTGCTGGCGGACCTGCGCAAGCACAAGGAAACGCCGGTCCTGATGCTGACCGCCCGCGACAAGGTGGAAGACCGCGTGCGCGGCCTGGAAGGCGGCGCGGACGATTACCTCGTCAAGCCTTTCGCCTTTTCCGAGCTGCTGGCGCGGATCCAGGCCCTGCTGCGCCGCGGCCGCGGGCAGGAGTCGACGCTGCTCAAGCTTGCCGACCTGGAGATGGACCTGGCGCGGCGCAAGGCGCAACGCGGCGGCATGCGCCTGGACCTGACCGCCAAGGAATTCACGCTGCTGACGCTGATGCTGCGCCGCCACGGCCAGGTGCTGTCCCGGACGGTGCTGGCCGAGCAAGTCTGGGACATGAACTTCGACAGCGACACCAACGTCATCGAAGTCGCCGTGCGGCGCCTGCGGGCCAAAATAGACGACCCGTTCGAAACCAAGCTGCTGCATACCGTGCGCGGCATGGGCTACGTGCTGGAGCTGCGCGAAAAATGAAGCTGCCGCGCATCGCGTCGATGGAAATCCGCCTCACGCTGCTGCTCGGCATCATTGCGCTGGTGGTGTCCAGCATCGCCGGCTACACCTTGTTTTGGGCCTTGAAGCGCGAGGTGCAGCGCCAGGAGATCACCGAGGTGGCCGGCAAGCTGGAGCTCATCAACCACCTCATCGGCATGCAGACCACGCTGGCGCAGATGCAGGATCTGCGTGGCGCCCTGGACAACATCATGGTCGGTCACGGCAATCTCAAGACCTGGATCACGCTCGCCGACGGCAGCGTGTTCTACGGCGAGGCGCCGCCCGTGGACGTGCGGCCGCTGTCCGGGCGCGAGATCAGGCTGCACTCGCAGGACGGCTGGAACATGCGCGGGCTGCGCGTGCCGCTGGAAGGCACGCTGCTGCCGGGGGCCGAGCTCACCGTGGCCGTTAACCTGCGCCCTGGCACGCAGTTCCTGTATGCCTTCGCCACCGCGCTGGTCCTGATCTGCGCCACCTGGGTCGGCGCCACGCTGGTGCTGTCGGCATGGGCGGTGCGGCGCTCACTGTCGCCCATCCGCCGCCTGTCCCAGCAGGCCGCCCGGATCCAGCCGGACAATCTTGCCGTGCGCCTGCCGGAACAGGGCATAGACCGCGAGCTGCGCGAATTCACCCATACCTTCAACGGCATGCTGGGCCGGGTGCAAACGGCCTACCAGCAGATGGAAGGCTTCAACGCCGACGTGGCGCACGAACTGCGCACGCCCCTGGCCACGCTGATCAGCGGCGCCGAGGTCATCCTGTCGTCCCCCCGTTCCGAGCAGGAGCTGCGAGAGATGCTGGAATCCAACCTGGAGGAGCTGGAAGGGCTGAAGGCGCTGGTCAACGACATGCTGTTCCTGGCCCGCGCCGACGGCGGCGAACCAGCGGGGGACCTGCAGGAAGTGGACGTGCGCCGCGAGGTCGCCCGCGTGGCCGAGTACTACGAAGCCGCGCTGGACGAAGCCGGCGTGTCCCTGACCGCGCACGGCGCCGCCATCCTGATGGCCAACCCGCGGCTGTTGCGGCGCGCCATCGCCAACCTGCTCAGCAACGCCATCCGGGCCACGCCACGGGGACGCGGCATCGACCTCTATTGCATCACCCGGCAAGAGGAGATCGAGATCAGGGTCAGGAACCCCGGCGCGCCGATCGCAGCCGAGGCGCTGCCGCGCATCTTCGACCGCTTCTATCGCGGCGACGATGCCCGCAGCCGGCGCGCCGACGGGCACGGCCTGGGCCTGGCCATCGTCCGCGCCATTGCCCGCATGCACGGCGGCAACGCGTTCGCGCGCTGCGGCGGTCAGGGCACCGAGGTCGGCTTCACGCTGTCCCGGACGCCGAACATTACAGGAAAGTAATCCTCCCGACAGGTTGCGGTGTGGAGCGCGTCACTAAAGTGGCGCCTCCTACCCCCAATTCGAGTCTAGAGGATACGCATGAAGAAACTGGTGAAACTCGCACAAGGCGCCGTGGCCGCGGGCGTCTTTTTGCTTTCCTTCGGCGCCATGGCTGCCCCCGGCCACGGCGCGGGCCACGGCGGCGGCCATGACGCCGCCGCCCCCATCGGCAAGCCCGGCAACCCCGCCAAGGTCTCGCGCACGATCGTGGTCGACATGACGGATGCAATGCGCTTCACGCCGGACAAGATCGACGTCAAGGCGGGCGAGACCATCCGTTTCAAGGTCACCAACTCCGGCAAGATCCGCCACGAAATGGTGCTGGGCACCACGGCAGACCTGAACAGCCACTACCAGATGATGCTCAAGGACCCGGGCATGCGCCACGAGGAGCCGAACTCCGTGTCCCTGGAAGCGGGCAAGGCCGGCGACATCGTCTGGACCTTCGACAAGGCGGGAACCGTCGCCTTCGCCTGCCTGGAGCCCGGACACTATCCCGCCGGCATGAAGGGCGCGGTTTCCGTCAAGTAATCCACTGCCGGGATGCCGGTCCGGCTACCGGGGAGATAGAGCATGAGTAGAGCAGTTTCGAATCCGCGCCGCCGGTTTGTGCAGGGCCTGGCCACGGGCGGCGCGCTGGCCGGCATGGGTCTGTGGAGCCCGTCTTCTTGGGCGCAGGCCGGCGCCGCCCGGCAGAGCGTGCTGTCGGGGACCGAGTTCAACCTGGAGATCGGCGAGAGTCCCGCCAATTTCACTGGCGCTCCCCGCATCGCAACCACGGTCAACGGCATGCTGCCCGCGCCCACGCTGCGTTGGCGCGAAGGCGACCGCGTCACGCTGCGCGTCACCAACCGCCTGCGCGAAGACACCTCGATCCACTGGCACGGCATCATCCTGCCCACCGGCATGGACGGCGTGCCCGGCCTGAGCTTTCCCGGCATCGCGCCCGGCGAAACCTTCACGTACCAGTTCGACGTGGGGCAAAGCGGCACGTACTGGTATCACAGCCATTCCGGCTTCCAGGAACAAACGGGACTGTACGGCGCCATCGTCATCGATCCCAAGCGCCCGGACCCGGTGCGCGCGGACCGCGACTATGTGGTGCTGTTGTCCGACTGGACCGACGAGGATCCCATGAGCGTGTTCCGCAAGCTCAAGGTGATGCCCGACTACTACAACTACATCCAGCCCACCGTCGGCAGCCTGATCGACGACGCCGAAAAATCCGGCTGGAAGAATGCGCTGAACGAGCGGCTCATGTGGCAGAAGATGCGCATGAACCAGACCGACCTGGCCGACGTCTCGGGCGCAACCTATACCTTCCTTACCAACGGCAAATCGCCGGCCGGCAACTGGACCGGCCTGTTCCGTCCGGGCGAACGGATCCGCCTGCGCTTCATCAACGGGTCGGCCATGACCTACTTCGACGTGCGCATCCCCGGCCTGAAGATGACGGTGGTGGCCGCCGACGGCCTGGCCGTGCGGCCCGTGGAGGTGGAAGAGTTCCGCATCGCCGTGGCCGAGACCTATGACGTCATCGTCGAACCGCAGGACGAGCGCGCCTACACGATCTTTTCGCAGGCCATGGACCGCTCCGGCTATGCGCGCGGCACGCTGGCCCCGCGCGAGGGCATGCAGGCCGAGATCCCGGCGCTGGACCCGGTGCAGGTGCTGACCATGATGGACATGGGCATGGCGCACGACATGCCCGGCATGGACCTGGGCGGCTCGCAAGCGGGGGGAATGGACCACGGCGCTCAGGGTGCGATGAACCATGGCGCTCAGGGCGGCATGAATCACGGCTCCATGGCCGGCATGGACCACGCCGGCATGGCAGGAATGGCAGGCATGAACCATGGCGCGGGCGGCAACGAAGGCGGCATGGTCGAGGTCAAGCATCCCTACCCCGCCGAGTACAGTCCCGCCAACTCCATGGTGCCTGACATCGTTTCGACCCGGCTGGACGATCCAGGCGTGGGCCTGCGCAACAACGGCCGCCGCGTGCTGACCTATGCGGACCTGCACTCCATGGTCGAACCCGCGGACAACCGCCCGCCGACCCGCGAGATCGAACTGCACCTGACCGGCAACATGGACCGCTACATGTGGTCGTTCAACGGGCTGAAGTTCACCGAGGCCAAGCCCATCGTGCTCAAGTATGGCGAGCGCGTGCGCTTCGTGCTGGTCAACGACACCATGATGACGCACCCCATCCACCTGCATGGCTTGTGGAGCGACCTCGAATCCGCCGACGGCAATTTCCAGGTGCGCAAGCACACGATCAGCCTGAACCCGGCGCAGCGCCTCACTTACCGCGTCAGCGCGGACGCGCGCGGCAACTGGGCCTATCACTGCCACTTGCTGTTCCACATGGAGGCCGGCATGTTCCGCGCGGTCGTCGTGGAATAGGGGGAATAATGAGAACAACGACATCCAGAATGCACTGGTCCGGGCTCGTCGCGGGCGCCGCCCTTCTTACGGCCGCATCCGGACTGGCCCAGGCGCAGGCGCCGGCCGGAACGATGGACGGCATGGACCATGGCTCGATGCAAGGCATGGACCACAGCTCGATGCCTGGCATGAACCATGGATCGACGCAGGGTCAGAATCCGACCTCGACGAAGAGCATGGCCCCCGGTTCAATGAAAGGCATGGACCACGGCTCGATGCAAGGCATGGATCACAGTTCGATGCCGGGCATGGATCACGGCGCCATGCCCGGCATGGACGAATCCCCGCCCAAAGGCCCGCCGGTGGGATCCCTGCCCTCCAGCGACGGCAGCACGGAGCAGCGCTACGCCGCCTACCGCATCCATCCGCACATGATGGACAACGTCGTCACCAGCCACCTGCTGTTCGACAAGCTCGGCGTCGCCTACGACCGCAACGAACAGACCAGCCTGCAATGGGACGGCCAGTTCTGGATCGGCCGCGATCTGAACAAGCTGTGGATCAAAAGCGAAGGCGATCGCCTGAACGGCAGCACGGACGCCAAGATCGAGGCCTTCTGGAGCCACACGATCTCGCCGTTCTGGGACCTGCAACTCGGTGCGCGGCGCGATTTCGGCACGGGACCGAAGCGCAACTGGGCGGCGTTCGGCGTGCAAGGCGTGGCGCCCTACGGCATCGAAACCGAAATCACCGGCTACGTCGGCGGATCCAGCAGAACCGCGCTGGCGCTGAAGGCGGAATACGACCTGCTGCTCACGCAGCGCCTGATCCTGACGCCTGAAATCGAAGCCAGCCTGAACGGCAAGAATGACGAGGCGCGCGGCGTGGGTTCCGGGCTGTCGGACGCATCGTTCTCCTTGCGGCTGCGCTACGAGGTCACGCGCGAATTCGCCCCGTATGTCGGCGTGTCGTTCGGACGCAAGTTCGGCAAGACCGCCAGCTACGCCAGCGAAGCCGGAGAAAGCCGTTCCGAACGCGCGATCCTGGCCGGCGTGCGCATCTGGTTCTAAGTATCGCCGGCGCCGCAACTCTCGGCGCCGGCCAGAACTTTTTCAACTGCTACGCCCGCATCCGCGCGATCTGTGCTGAAACACGGCCGTTTCCGTCCGAACATTACAGGAATGTAAACCGCCAGCAATGTGACGGTCAGACGCGCCTCCCTATAGTGGCCCCTTTGTCCACACAGCGGCGGAGCGGCAATGCTTGAAGCGATGGATCTTGGTTGCATGCGCGCGGAGCGCCCGCTGTTCAAGCAACTGGCCTTGCAGGTGGCGCCCGGCGAATGCCTCTTCGTCCACGGACGCAACGGCAGCGGCAAGACCAGCCTGCTGCGCATTCTGGCGGGCTTGGCGCAGCCCGCTCGCGGCAAGGTGCTGTGGCAGGGACTCGGCATTTCGCAACTTGGCAGCAACTATCGCAGCCAGTTCTTCTATTTGGGGCATGCCGACGGCCTCAATGGTGAACTCAGCGCTATCCAGAATCTGCGGGCGCTACAGGCCGCAAGCGGACACGCGGAGCGTCCCGCGGCGATTGCCTCCGCGCTGCACGAGGCAGGACTCGACGACAAGCAGCATCTTCCTATCCGCACCCTGTCGGCTGGCCAGAGGCGGCGGGCGGCCCTCGCCCGCCTGCTTGCCGAATTCCGCCCCCTCTGGATTCTCGACGAACCCGTGACCGCCCTGGACGCCACCGCTCACGCGTGGCTGGCGCGCGCCATGGATCGCCATCTGCGCGATGGCGGCGCGATCGTGGCGACGAGCCATCAGGCGATCGCGCTGGACCATGCGCACAAGCAGATCCGGCTTGGCTCCTAGCGCATGAGTTCCATGCCGAAATTGCTCGCAGCCATTGCGCTGCGCGACCTGCGCATCGCCCAACGGCGCGCCAGCGACACGCTGACGCCGCTGGCCTTCTTCCTGGTGGCTGCCAGCCTGTTTCCCCTGGCGGTCGGCCCCGAACGGGAAACGCTGCGCGTCATTGCGCCAGGCGTGCTCTGGGTGACGGCCTTGCTGTCCTGCCTGATGTCGCTGGGCCGCCTGTTCGAGGCAGACCATCGCGACGGTTCACTGGAGCAGTTGATACTGTCCGCCGCGCCCTTGCCGGTGATCGTGCTGGGCAAGGTAGCGGCCCACTGGCTGCTGTCCGGTTTGCCGCTGACCTTGCTTGCGCCCGTGCTGGGCCTGCAATTCGGCCTGGATGCCGCCGCCCTTCTGATCCTGACGCTGGGCCTGGCCATCGGCACGCCCGCGCTTGGCCTGATCGGCGCCATAGGCGCGGCGCTCACCCTGACCGCGCGCGGCGGCGGCGCGCTGCTGGCCCTGCTGGTGCTGCCCCTCTTCATTCCCATTCTGGTATTCGGCGCGGGCGCTGTGCAGGCAGCGCAAAGCGGCCTGGGCGCGAATGCGCACCTGTCGCTGTTGGGCGCCGTGCTGGCCTTGTCCCTGTTCCTCGCGCCGCTGGGCGCGGCCGCCGCCCTACGCATCTCGCTTGAATGAGGAACCCATGATCCGCTGGTTTCACTATGCCTCGCCCAAGGCCTTCTATCCCCTGGCCGGAAAAGCAATCCCCTGGTTCGCCACGGCCGCGGTCCTGCTGGCCGCGGCCGGCCTCTATATCGGCTTTATCGCCGCGCCCGCCGATTTTCAGCAGGGCCAGGGCTACCGCATCATCTTCGTCCATGTCCCGGTCTCCTGGATGTCGATGTTCGTTTATCTGGTGATGGCGTTCTGGGCGTTGGTCCATCTGGTTTTCAACAGCAGGCTGTCAGCCATGATGATCGCCGCGCTGGCACCCACCGGCGCGTTGTTCACGTTTCTTTCGCTGTGGACCGGCGCGCTATGGGGCAAGCCCATGTGGGGCGCCTGGTGGGTCTGGGATGCGCGGCTGACCTCGGAATTGATCCTGCTGTTCCTGTACGCGGGCTATATCGCGTTGAGGGCCGCCATCGACGATCCGCAGCGTGCCGACCGCGCCGGATCGGTGCTGGTGCTGGCCGGCGTGGTCAACATTCCCATCATCTATTTCTCGGTGCAATGGTGGAGCACCTTGCACCAGGGCGCTTCGGTCTCGCTGACCGCCGCACCAAGCATGGCCGGCATCATGCTCGCCGGCATGCTGCTGATGTCCCTGGCCGCGTGGATGTACAGCATCGCAACGGCGCTGGCGCGCCTGCGCTGCATCGTGCTCGAGCGCGAGCGGCACGCGGCCTGGATCCGCGAACAATGGAGTAGCGAATGATGCACTGGTCCAGTCTGGGCGAGTTCCTCGCCATGGGCGGTTATGCGCTTTACGTGTGGGGATCGCTGCTGATGACGGCGTTCCTGCTGGGCAGCGAACAGCTGCTGCTGGCGCGCCGCCGCCGCGCAATCCTGGCGGGGCCGCCCCCCGTTCAATGGCGGGAGGGCGGCGATGAGTAAGCGGACACGTCGCTTGTGGCTCGTCCTGGGCGGGCTGGCCTCGGTGGGCGTGGCCAGCGCGCTGGTGCTCAACGCCTTCCAGAGCAATCTGGTGTTCTTCTACACGCCCACCCACGTCAGCAATAACGAAGCGCCGGCTGGACGCGCCTTCCGCGTGGGCGGCATGGTCGAAGGCGGCAGCGTGCAGCGCACGCCGGGCTCGCTCACCGTCCGTTTCGTCGTGACCGATACGGCCCACACCGTCCGCGTGGCCTATGAAGGCATCCTGCCGGACCTGTTCAGCGAAGGAAAGGGCGTCGTGGCGCAGGGCCGGCTGGACGGCGATGGCCTGTTCCGCGCCGACGAGGTGCTGGCCAAGCATGACGAGAACTACATGCCCCCCGAGGCGCAGCACGCGATCGATCAGGCCGTATCGCAGGCCGCACCGAAGACCGCCCCCCAGGAGGCCCGCTCCCGATGATTCCGGAACTCGCTCATTTCGCCCTGATCCTGACGCTGTTCGTGGCGCTGGTGCAAGGTGCGCTCGCGCTGCGCGGCGCGGCCCTGGACCGCGCGGACTGGATCGCCATTGCGCGGCCCGCCGCGCAGATCCAGTTCCTGCTGGTTTCGTTCAGCCTTGGGGCGCTGATCTGGTCTTTCGCGGCCAAGGACTATTCGGTGGCCTATGTGGCCTACAACTCGAACTCCCAATTGCCCTTGTTCTACCGCATCGCGGCGACCTGGGGCGGGCATGAAGGCTCGCTGCTGCTATGGATGTTCATGCAGACGGGCTGGGCCGGCGCGGTCAGCCTGTTTTCGCGGCAGTTGCCCGACGCCATGGTCGCGCGCGTGCTCGGCGTGCTGGGCCTGATCAGCGCGGGCTTCCTGCTGTTCGTGCTGCTGACGTCGAATCCGTTCGAACGCCTGGTCCCGGCCCCGGCTGACGGATTGGACCTGAACACGCTGCTGCAGGACATCGGCCTGATCTTCCACCCGCCGCTGCTGTACATGGGCTATGTCGGGTTCTCGGTGGCGTTTGCGTTCGCCATCGCCGCGCTGCTGTCGGGCAATCTGGACGCGGTCTGGGCCCGCTGGTCGCGCCCATGGACCACTGCGGCCTGGCTGTTCCTGACGCTGGGCATCGCGGTCGGCAGCTGGTGGGCCTACTACGAGCTGGGTTGGGGCGGCTGGTGGTTCTGGGACCCGGTGGAAAACGCCTCCTTCATCCCCTGGCTGGCCGGCACGGCGCTGATCCACTCGCTGGCCGTGACCGAAAAGCGCGGCAGCTTCAAGAGCTGGACCGTGCTGCTGGCGATCGGCACGTTTGCGCTGGCCTTGCTGGGCGCGTTCCTGGTGCGTTCGGGCGTGCTGACCTCGGTGCATGCGTTCGCGACGGACCCGGCGCGCGGCGTATTCATCCTGGCGCTGTTCACCGCCACGGTCGGCAGCTCCCTGTTCCTGTATGCCCTGCGCGCGCCCCGGATCGGCCACGGCGGCCAGTTCACGTTCGTATCGCGCGAATCGCTATTGCTGGTCAACAACGTGCTGCTGGCGGTTGCCGCCGCGAGCGTGTTGCTGGGCACGCTATATCCGCTGCTCATCGACGCGCTGGGCCTGGGCAAGCTGTCGGTCGGACCACCCTACTTCAACGCGGTCTTCGTGCCGCTGATGGTGCCCGCGCTGCTGCTCATGGCGGTGGGGCCCATGGCCAACTGGAAATCGGCCGATGCTGGCAGCCTGCTCAAACGCCTGTCGATTCCCGCGGCGCTGGCCGTGCTGGCGGGCGTGGGCGTTCCCCTGCTCTTCGAGCGTTGGTCCGGGGGCACGGCGCTAGGGCTGGGACTGGCCGCGTGGTTGGCGACCGCCATCGCCGTGGACGTCGTCAAGCGCATCCGCGCGACCCGCGACCGCTGGTGGCGCCAGCCACGCAGCTGGCTGGGCATGCATCTGGCTCACCTGGGCGTGGCGGTGTTCGTCACCGGGGTTACGCTGGTGGGCAGCTACGAGACCGAACAGGATCTGCTGATGCAGCCCGGGCAAAGCGCGCCAGTGGCTTCGTATCGCGTCGAATTCAAGGGCGTGGCGCGCGTGCGCGGCCCGAACTACGAATCCGATATGGGCACCTTCGCGCTCTACCGCGGCGAAAAGCGCCTGCGCGACTTGCATCCAGAAAAGCGCACTTATGCGTCCTCGGCGCTGCCGATGACGGAGGCGGCCATCGCCGCCAACGGCCTGCGCCATGTCTACATCGCCCTGGGCGAACCCATGGAGCAAGGCGCCTGGAGCGTGCGCCTGTACTACAAGCCGTTCGTCGACTGGATCTGGGGCGGCTGCATCCTCATGGCCCTGGGCGGGCTGCTGGCGATCAGCGATCCGCGCTACCGCCTGAAGCGCCGCGAGAAAAAACAGCCGCAACGCGCAGTACCGCAGGCGCCGGCGGAGGCCCGGCCATGAGCCGCTACATCTGGCCCCTGGCGGGCTTCGTGGTGCTGGTGTTCTTTCTAGGAATAGGCCTGACCCTAAACCCGTCCGAAGTGCCGTCGCCGCTGATCGACAAGCCCGCGCCCGCGTTTGCCCTGCCCGAACTGCATGAGCCCCAGAAGACCTTCACGCCTGAGAGCATGAAAGGCCGGGTATGGGTGCTGAACGTCTGGGCGTCCTGGTGCTATGCCTGCCTGACGGAACACCCCTATATCCAGGAGTTGTCGTCGCAGCACGGCGTGCCTGTCATAGGCTTGAACTACAAGGACATACGGGACGAAGCCATCGCCTGGCTGGCGCGCAACGGCGATTCCTACGAGGCGTCCGTGTCCGACACCGACGGCAAGGTCGGCATCGACTACGGCGTCTACGGCGTGCCGGAGACCTTCGTCATCGACCAGGCCGGGACCATCCGCTACAAGCACATCGGCCCGGTGACGCGCGAATCGCTGCGCGACACCCTGCTTCCGCTGATCCGGGGGCTGCAATGAAGATACTCCTGCGCGTATTCGCGCTATCGCTGGCGTTGGGCTACGGCGCGGGCGCCCAAGGCTCGACTGACGACCGCCGCGTCACCGAGATCGCCTCGGAACTGCGCTGCCTGGTCTGCCAGAACGAATCCATTGCCGCCTCGCGCGCCGACCTCGCCGTCGATCTGCGCCGCGAGATCCGTCAGCAGCTGGACGCCGGAAAATCCGAGGCCGACATCCTGGCCTATATGGAGGCCAGGTACGGCGACTTCATCCTCTACCGGCCGCGCCTGAAAGCCTCCACGCTGCTGCTCTGGTTCGGCCCCGCCGCGCTGCTGGCCGCCGGGCTGGCCGCGCTGGCCCTGACCTTGCGCCGGCGCAGGCTGCGCCAGCGCCGCCCCGCGCTGACGCCTGCCGAGCGCCGGACTGCCGACGCCCTGCTGGGCGTCGACGCTGAAAAAGGATCTGGAACATGACTCAGCTCTTCTATCTGTCGGCCGCGTTGATGGCCGCCGTCGTCACCCTATGGCTGATCGCCGCCCTGCGGCGTGCGCCCGCCGCCAGCGCCGCCAACAAGCGCCGGGCGGCGAACGTGGCGGTGCTGCGCGACCAGCTGCGCGAGCTGGAGCGGGACCGCGCCAACGGCATCCTCTCGCAAGACGCCTTCGCCGAAGCGCGCACCGAGCTACAGCGGCTGGCGCTGGAAGAAGCCGGCGAAACGCAAGACCGTGCCACGGCGACGAACCCCGGCCGGCTGCTGCCTGCGAGCCTGGCCCTCGCGCTGCCTCTGGCCGCCATAATTGCCTATGTGGCGCTGGGCAACCCCGCCGCCATCGCCCCGCCTCAGGCGCCTGTCGCACAACCCGAGGTCACCGCCGCCGACATCCGGGCCATGGTGGCCAAACTTGAGACCCGCCTGGCGAGCAATCCCGACGACTATCAGGGGTGGCTGATGCTGGCCCGTTCCCACCGCTACTTCGGCCGGCACGCCGACGCGGTCCAGTCCTTTGCCCGGGCCGCGCCGGTGGTGGACAGCAACCCGGCAGCCCTGGCCGAGTACGCCGAATCGCTGGTGCTCAGCGCCAACCGGGGTTTCGGCGGACAGCCTGACCAGCTGTTGCGGCGCGCGTTGGACCTCAACCCCGAGGAGCCGCTGGCCCTGATGCTGGCGGGCGCAAGCCGCTTTGACCAGCGCGATTTCCCGGCGGCCATCGATTTCTGGCAACGCCTGCTGGCCAGGCTGCCTGCCGGCAGCGACATGGCGCGCACCGTCAATGAGGGCATCACGCTGGCCCGCCAGCGCCAGCGCGAAGGCGCTGCGCCATGATCGCGGCGGCCCGTCATGCTTGACCTGTCCCTCATCGGCTTGGCCACCGCTTTCATCGCGGGGACCGCATCGTTTCTGTCGCCTTGCGTGCTGCCGCTGGTGCCAGGCTATCTGTCTTACATCGCGGGCGGATCCGGCGCGTCCGCGGATGATGGCCGTGCGCTGCGCTGGCGCATGCTGGGGCTGGCGGCCAGCTTCGTCGCCGGCTTCTCTACTGTCTTTGTCATCTTCGGGGCCAGCGTCACGGCGCTGAGCCGCCTGCTGCTGTCCTACCGCTACGAACTGAACCTGGCCGCAGGCGCCATCATCGCGCTGGCGGGCTTGATGTTGCTGGGCGTCCTGCGCCTGCCCGCCTGGGCGCAGCGCTACTACCGGTTCGATCCGGCGGGCCAGGGCAGCCCCGGCAGCGCCGCGATCCTGGGCGCCGCGTTCGGATTCGGCTGGACGCCTTGCATCGGCCCGATCCTGGCCGGCATCCTGGCGCTGGGCGCGGCCTCGGCCAGTGTGGGCCAGGGCGTGGCCCTGCTGGGCGTCTACGCACTGGGACTGGGCGTCCCCTTTTTAGCGGCAGCCTGGTTCATGAGCCCCTTCCTGCGCCGCATGCAGGGCCTGCAACGCGCCGGCCGGATCCTGCGGATCCTGACCGGGCTGATCCTGATCGTGATGGGCTGGGCCATCGCCACCGGCCAATTGGCCCGTTTCGCCATCTGGATGCTGCTGACCTTCCCCGCCTTGGGCAGGCTGGGCTGAGCCAGGTCAAAACTCGTCCGATCAAACGCTTGACCTTGACATCATTGGAATCTTTATAGTGACACCCATCAGCAGGAAATTCCAAGTTTTCAAGGAGCGGATATGAGTGCCATCCCAGCAGACAGCGTCGCGGTCAGCCTGCCTATCGAAGGCATGACCTGCGCCTCGTGCGTGGGCCGGGTCGAAAAGGCCTTGAAGGCCGTGCCGGGCGTCAACCAGGCCAGCGTCAACCTGGCGACCGAACGCGCCGACATCACGTTTGCAGGGGCGCCGGACGTCGCCGCCGCCGTGCAGGCGGTGCAGAAGGCGGGTTACGCCGTCGCCGAAACCACGATCGAACTGTCGGTCACCGGCATGACCTGCGCCTCCTGCGTGGGCCGCGTCGAAAAAGCCCTGAAGGCGGTGCCCGGCGTCAGCAGCGCCAGCGTCAACCTCGCCACCGAGCGCGCCAGCATCACCGCGGCCGGCGGCGTGCCCGCCAGCGCCCTGATCCAGGCGGTGGCCAAGGCCGGCTACGAAGCCAAGCCCCTGGCCGCCGAAGCCAGCGACACCGACGCCGTGGCCGAACGCCAGGCCGCCGAGCTGAAGTCACTGAAGCGCGCGCTGACCGTCGCCACGATCTTCGCGCTGCCGGTGTTCATCCTGGAAATGGGCGCGCACATCGTGCCGGCGTTCCACCACGTCATCGCCGAAACCATCGGCACGCAGAACAGCTGGTACCTGCAATTCGTGCTGGCCAGCATCGTGCTGTTCGGCCCCGGCCTGCGCTTCTTCAAGAAAGGTATCCCCGCGCTGCTGCGCGGCGCGCCCGACATGAACTCGCTGGTGGCGGTGGGCACGTCCGCCGCCTATGCCTATTCGGTGGTCGCCACCTTCGCGGCCGGACTGCTGCCCGCCGGCACCGTCAACGTCTATTACGAGGCCGCCGCGGTCATCGTGGCGCTGATCCTGCTGGGCCGTTACATGGAGGCACGCGCCAAGGGCAATACGTCCGAGGCCATCAAGCGCCTGCTCGGCCTGCAGGCCAAGACCGCGCGCGTCGTGCGCAACGGCGCGACGCTGGAACTCGCCATCGAGGAAGTGGTGGCGGGCGACCTGATCGAAGTCCGCCCCGGCGAACGCATCCCGGTGGATGGCGAGGTGGTGGAAGGCAACAGCTTCATCGACGAGTCCATGATCAGCGGCGAGCCCGTGCCCGTCGAAAAGCAGCCCGGCTCCGAAGTGGTCGGCGGCACCGTCAACCAGAACGGCGCGCTGACGTTCCGCGCCACCAAGGTCGGCGGCGACACGCTGCTGGCGCAGATCATCCGCATGGTCGAACAGGCGCAAGGCTCCAAGCTGCCGATCCAGGCCCTGGTGGACCGCATCACCATGTGGTTCGTGCCTGCCGTCATGGCGGCGGCCGTCGTGACCTTCATCATCTGGCTGACGTTCGGCCCCGAACCCGCCCTGACCTTCGCGCTGGTCAATGCCGTGGCCGTGCTGATCATCGCCTGCCCCTGCGCCATGGGCCTGGCCACGCCGACCTCCATCATGGTGGGCACGGGCCGCGCCGCGCAGATGGGCGTGCTGTTCCGCAAGGGCGAAGCGCTGCAATCGCTGAAGGACGCGCAGGTCGTGGCCGTGGACAAGACCGGCACGCTGACCAAGGGCCGTCCCGAGCTGACCGACCTGATCGTTGCACAGGGCTTCGACCGCGCTGCGGTGCTGGGCAAGGTTGCCACCGTCGAGGCCAAGTCGGAACACCCGATCGCCCAAGCCATCGTGGATGCGGCGCGCGCCGAGAACATTGCGCTGGGCTCGATTTCGCAATTCGAATCGATCACCGGCTTTGGCGTCAGCGCCCGGGTCGACGGCGACCTGGTCGAGATCGGCGCCGACCGCTTCATGCGCGAACTGGGCCTGAGCGTCGAGTCCTTCGGTTCGGACGCCGCGCGCCTGGGCGACGAAGGCAAGACGCCGCTGTACGCCGCCATCAACGGCCGGCTGGCCGCCATGATCGCCGTGGCTGACCCCATCAAGGAAACCACGGCCGCCGCGATCCGCGCCCTGCATGACCTGGGTCTGAAGGTCGCAATGATCACCGGCGACAACCGCCGCACCGGCGAGGCCATCGCCCGCCAGCTCGGCATCGACGAAGTCGTCGCCGAAGTGCTGCCCGACGGCAAGGTCGCGGCGGTGCAGCGCCTGAAGCAGCAGTACGGTCCCATCGCCTACGTGGGCGACGGCATCAACGATGCGCCGGCCCTGGCCGAAGCGGACGTGGGCCTGGCCATCGGCACCGGCACGGACATCGCCATCGAAGCCGCCGACGTGGTGCTGATGTCGGGAGACCTGGGCGGCGTGCCCAACGCCATCGCGCTGTCCAAGGCCACCATCCGCAACATCAAGCAGAACCTGTTCTGGGCGTTTGCCTACAACGTGGCGCTGATCCCGGTAGCGGCTGGCTTGCTGTATCCGGTCAACGGCAGCCTGCTGTCTCCGGTGTTCGCGGCGGGCGCGATGGCCTTGTCCAGCGTGTTCGTGCTGAGCAACGCGTTGCGGCTGCGCCGCTTCGCCGCGCCCTTCCCGGCCCGCGGCTGAGCGGGGCTTCCCGCAGGTTCTACTGCTTCGGCGCGCTGGCCACCAGCGCGCCGAATTTCTTGTCCAGCTCCGCCAGCGCATCGTTGATGTGGGCGCGGCGCGCCTTGATCCAGGCGTCCTGCTCAGCCAGCTGCGCGCGCGCTTCCTTCAGCATGCGCTCCATTTCCGCCGGCTGCGGACCGCCCGAAGTGGCGCGGTTCTTGACGATGGCCACGGGATCCAGCGTGGAGCGGAACTCCGCCTCGCTCATCGGCAGTTCGTTGCCGTACTTCGAGTCCTTCATGGCGTCCGCATAGATACGGCGCGCCTGCTCATACGGGAAGTCCAGCGGCTTGATGTTGTTGGCCTTGGCGTAGCTGACGACCTCGGACGCAAAGTGGTGGCCGTCGCGGAACGGCAGCTTGTACTTGCGCATCAGCACGTCGGCCAGTTCCTGCGAGGCCGTCCAGTCGCTGTTCAGTTCTTCCAGCGCGCGGTCGGGGCTGAGGACCATGGCCTTCAACACCCGGTCCCAGCGCTTGAGCGCCGAAATCCCGGCATCCACCATGGCGGAATTCTGCTTCACGTCCTTCGGATCGCTCATGCCTGGCGTGATGTTGTGCGTCTGCACCACCGGCCCCATGGCCAGCGTCACGGCCGTGGAGGCATCGCTGCGGGTATCGTTGAGCAGGCCGGGATTGCGCTTCTGCGGCATGGCGCTGGACACGTAGGTGTTGCCGCCCCCCTCTTCCAGCAGGATCCAGGGACGCGGCTGGGCGTACTGGGTCATTACGTCCTCGACGAAATTGCCCGTGCGCAGCGCAATGCTGGTGACGATGGAGGCGACTTCCACCGGCTGATCCATGGACGAGATCTGCGAGGCGTCATAGGCGTTGTCCACCAGTGCGGCGAAGCCCAGGTACTGCGCCATGCGCTTGCGGTCCAGCGGCCAGCTGGTGCCGTTGAGCACCGTCGTGCCCATCGGCGAACGGTCGATGCGCACGTAGGCCTCACGGATGCGCTGGGCGTCGCGGGCCAGGCCGGCGGCCTGCCCCAGCAGATAGTGCCCATAGCTGTTAGGCTGCGCCGCCACGCCATTGGTGTAGTTCGGCACGATGGTAGCTGCATGCTTGCCCGCCAGTTCCACCAGCGTGGTGGAGGTGGCGTTCAGCTGGGCCGCCAGGTCCAGCAGCTTGTCGCGCAGGATGGCGCTGCGGTAGGTCGCGTGCATGTCCTGGCTGGAGCGCCCCGCGTGCAGCAGCGTCACATCCTCGCCCGCCGCCTTGATCAGCAGCGGCTCGAAGGTGATGACGCTGGCCGGGCGCTTGGCGCCCGGCTGGTTGCCGTCGTTGATCACCTTGGCCACGCCGGCCGCCAGTCGCGGCGCCATGGACTTGTCCAGCAGCCCCTCGTCCGTGTTGATGACGGCAGTGGCCTTGTTGATCTCGCCCAGCCAGAAGAACGGATCGCGCGGCACGGAGGCCGCGGGCTGGGCTTGCTGGGCCGATGCCTGCGCGCCGAGCGTCAAGGCAAGCGCGGCGCTCAGGGCGGGAAGTAGATGTCTCATGGCTGTCTCGTTAGGATGGCGAGCGGCCAGTGTATCGACGGGCCTGACGGGGGGAAATGGCGGATTTCACCGAGCCAGGCGGGATTTCCTGACGATTTCCTTTAACATACCGCGCAAAAACCACGACATTCGCCCATGTCCCGTCCGAATCTGACCAACGCCGAAACCCTGTGCCAGATCGCCAAGCTGGGCAGCTTCCGCGCTGCGGCCGAACGGCTGCACACTTCCCAACCCGCCGTCTCGGCGCGCATGAAAGAGCTGGAGCAGTCGCTGGGCTTTCCGCTCTTCGAAAAGCGCGGCCGCCGGCTGGAACTGACGGTGCCCGCGCGCCGTTTCGTCGAACGCGTGGAACCGCTGCTGCTGGCGGTGGAAGACGCCTTCACCGACGCGGAGGCCGTCAACAATGCGGCCGGCACGGTGCGCATCGGCATGGGCGAGATTTCCACGACCTGGTTTTCACGCGTGGTGCCCGAGCTGCGCCGCGCCCTGCCGCGCGTTTCCTACGAGATCGAGCTGGACCTGGCGATCAAGCTGCAGGAGCACCTGACGTCCGGCGCGCTGGACATTGCCATCATGGCCAATCATCTGCGCGACGACCAGTTCATCTGCGAATCGCTGGGCACGACCCGCATGTCGTGGATGGTCTCGTCCCGGCTGCTCAGCGACGCGGAAGGCAAGCCCCGCAGCATGCAATCGCTACTGCAAACCGAGCCGCTGTGGTGCGTATCGCGTCCGTCGGGCTTCTTTGGCCCGGCGCAGGACGAGTTGCGCGACATGGGCGCCAACCTGGACAACATCTGCAGCTGCAATCGCCTGAACAGCCTGATCGAAGTCGTCGAGGCGGGCGGCGGCATCGCGCAGTTGCCGGAAATGATGGTGGCCGAACAAGTTCGCGCCGGCACCCTGGTGCTGGTGGACCCGGCGCTGACGCCGCTGACGCTGGAGTTCACCATCGCCATCCACCGCAACCAGGGCCAGTCCGTCGTCCATCAGGTCGCCGAAGCCCTTGCCCGGCTGGGCAAGGCGGCTACCGGCCACGCCTGAGAACTCGCGGCCGCGTTCAGGCGTCGAGCAGCGCGCGCTTCTGCACCTTGCCGCTGGCGTTGCGCGGCAGCTCAGCCATGAACTGCACGTGCTCGGGAACCTTGAAGTACGCCAGCCGCCCGGCGCAATAGGTCTTGATGGCATCCGCATCCGCCTGGTGCCCTGCGTGCAGCACGACGAAAGCCTTGACAGACTGGTCGCGCACCGGATCGGGTATGCCCACCACGGCCACGTCGCGCACGGCCGGATGCCCCATCAGGGCCTCTTCCACTTCCGCGGCTGAGATGTTCTCGCCGGCCCGCTTGATCACCTCCTTCTTGCGGCCGAAGAAAAAGAAGTTGCCCTTGGCGTCCTGGTAGCCGAGATCCCCCGTGTGCAGCCAGCCGCCCTCGAACACGGCCTGCGTCGCAGCCGGGTCGCGGTAGTAGCCCAGGGTCAGCGTGCGCCCAGGACGTCCGCGCACCACGATCTCGCCCACTGCGCCTACGGCGACCGGCCGGTTGTCGTCGTCGACCACGAACACTTCGCGGTCGGGCGTGGCGCGCCCGATGGACGGATAGGCGGACGGCGATGCATGCGGCTGCAAGGTGATGTAGAGCATGGTCTCCGACTGCCCATAGCCATTGCGCAGCGGGATGCGGAAACGCTCGATGAACGCCGCGATCTCGGCTTCCGAAATATTGATGGCATAGCCCGCGTACCGCACCTGATGCGCCGTATCGAAAGGCGTGGGCGGCTGGTTCAACAAGGTTCGGCACAGCATGCCGGACAGGCTGCAGATCGTGATGCGGTGTTCGATGAGCTGGCGCAGGTAGCGCGTGGCGCTATAGCGTTCCCCGATCACCGCGGTGGCGCCCGCGGTCAGGCAGGACAGCACGGTTTCCTGGCAGTTGGCGTGGAACAGCGGCTTGTTGTTGAACACGCGGTCAGCGCGGCCAATGCCGCTGTTGGCTGCGCCCGCCTGGCCACACCAGAGCAGATTGGCGTGGGTGAGCATCACGCCCTTGGGCCGCGCCGACGTGCCCGAGGTGTACAGGATCTGTGCAAGGTCGTCGCTGCATAGATCGGGAGCCCGGTAATCCGCGGATTCCGCAGCCAGCGCACCGCTCAATCCTTCCTGCCCCAGGCTGCCGCGCGCCACCGGCACGATATCCGGCGCCTGGTCCATCCCGGCGCACACTTCGCGAACCAGCGCTTCATGCGCGGGCTCGACCAGCGCCAGCGCGGGCTGGCAATGCTCAAGCTGATAGGCCACTTCCGGCGCAGTGAGATGGATGTTGCCCGCCACGATGACGGCGCCCGCCAGCATCAGGCCCATCCACAGCGGCACGTACTCCGCCGTGTTGCCCATGAATACGAATACGCGGTCGCCCGGCTTCACGCCGCGCGCCTGCAAGCCCGCGGCAAATGCGCGGGCCGCTTCGCGTAATTGGATGAAACTCAACTGGCTGATGTCGCCGTTGTGGTACTCATGCACGATCGCCAGCTTATGCCCGTGGCACAGCGCCTGTTCATCGAGCAAATCCGTGATCCCGCGGTTTCCTGCAGCGTCCATCCAGCCTCCGGCTATTCTGATTTTTCAAGGGCGCGCCGGCTCCTTGCCGCCGCGCCCATGGGTAGGAAAATCAGTATAGGTAGCGGAATTTCGCCGCACTAGCTAAACGTTTTTATGCATATCCATCAAGGTTTTTCATGCCTGCCGGCATGGCCGAATGATTGATGGAATTTATGCGTTTCCATCAAAACGTTTGCTTAGTCGACAGCGGCTGGAAAACCTATACTCCGTTTGAAAGAGGCCACGCAGCAGAGGCGCCGGCCAGACCAAGAAGAATGCAAAACCGGAGGAGCTGCCGTGCAAGAGGCATCGATCAAGGACCAGGTTTCGGCCGAGGAATGGGCAGTGCGCGTGGATCTCGCCGCGGCCTACAACCTGGCTGTCGAAATGCGCATGACCGACCACATCTATACGCATATCTCGGCCCGGGTTCCCGGCGCCCAGCCGCACTTCCTGATCAATGCCTACGGCCTGATGTTCAACGAGATCACCGCCTCCAACCTGGTCAAGGTGGACATCGACGGCGGCATCCTGCTGGACCAGACCGGCCTGGGCATCAACCCCGCCGGCTTCGTCATCCATAGCGCCATCCATCGCGTCCGCCACGACGCGGCCTGCGTCATGCATACGCATACCGCGGCCGGCATCGCGGTGTCCGCGCAAGAGGCTGGCCTGCTCATGATTTCGCAGCATGCCATGCGCTTTCACAACCGCATCGGCTATCACGACTACGAAGGCGTCGCGCTCGACATGGACGAGCAGCAGCGCCTGATCGCCGATCTCGGCTCCCACAGCGCGATGATCCTGCGCAACCACGGCCTGCTGGTCTGCGGCGCCAGCGTGCCGGACGCCTTCGACGCCATGTTCTATCTGGAGCGCGCCTGCCAGGCGCAGGTCGCGGCGCTGGCCGGCGGCCTGCCGCTGGTTGTGCCCGGAGCCGAAGTTGCCGAGAAGGTCGGCCGCCAGTTCGACCGTCTGGACCGCCCGTCCCGCCACAAGCACTGGCCCCCCCTGCTCCGGCTGCTGCAACGCATCCGGCCCGAATACCAGGAATAGCGGCAACCGCGCCGCCATCCCGGCGGCCCATTTTTTCGCAGAGTAGAAATGAAAGATGCTCATCAATGCCGCGTCGCGGTATATGGTGCGGGCGCGATCGGCTGTCTGCTCGCCGCGCGCCTGGCCCAGGCAGGCTGCGAGGTGACCATGATCGCCCGCGGAAAGACGCTGGCCGCCTTGCGCCAGCACGGCGTCGGCTTGACGGTCGACGGCGTCACGCGCCACTACCCGGTGCGCGCCACCGACGAACCGCGCCAGGTGCGCGACGCGGACTACCTTATTCTTGCGGTCAAGCAACAGGCGCTGGACGATATCTCCGCGCACCTGGCGCCGATGCTCGCGCCGCTGGGCGCCGTGGTGCCGGCCGTAAACGGCATCCCCTGGTGGTATCTGCCCACGCTGGGCAGTCCCCTGGGCGACACGCCGCTGCAATCGGTGGATGGCCGCGGCGCCCTCAGGCGAGCGCTGCCTTTGGAGCGGGTGCTGGGCGCCGTGGTGTACATCGCGGCGAACGCCACCGCGCCTGGCATCGCGGCCCAGAACGCCCGCAACAATCTCATCCTCGGCGAACCGGACGGCTCCATGTCTGCGCGGGCCAATCGGCTCGCCGGGCTGTTGCAAGCTTCAGGCCTGCAATGCGAGGTCAGCGGCGACATCCACCAAGCCGTCTGGATCAAGGCGATGGGCAACGCCACCTTCAACCCCTTGAGCGTGCTGGCCCGCGCCACCATGGAAGCCATGGTCCAGGATCCATATCTCGGAAAACTGGCGCGCGCCATGCTCGGCGAGTACCTGGCGCTGGGCCAGGCGCTCGGGCTCGAGCTGCCGGTCACCGTGGAACAACGCATGCAGGCAGCCGCCAGCGCCGGCGCCGCCCAGACCTCGATGCTGCAGGACGCGCTGCAAGGCAAGCCGCTGGAAACCGACGCCCTGGTCGGCGCCATGATCGAGATCGCAGCAAAGTTGAACCTGGACATGCCCCACGCCAACACGGTCTGGGGCTTGATCCGGCACCGGAGCCTCAGCGCAGGCTCCATCTGAACGCCACACCTAGAAAACCACAGGAGACAAACTCATGAAATGGCTATCGCATTGCCTGGCCGCAACCCTGATCTGCACGGGCGCAGCCGCCCACGCCCAGGACTATCCCAACAAGCCCATCAACATCGTGGTGCCCTTCACGCCCGGCGGCGTCACGGACGTGATGACCCGACAGGTCGCGGCCAAGCTGCAGGCAGATCTGGGCCAGCCGGTGGTGGTGGTCAACAAGCCCGGCGCCGGCACCATGATCGCCTCGGCCTACGTGGCCAAGGCGCCGGCCGACGGCTACACGCTGTTGATGGCGGCATCGTCCCTGGGCATCGCTCCCAGCCTGTACAAGAACACCGCGAACTACGACCCGGTCAAGGACTTCCAGCCCGTTTCGCTCATCGCCAGCGTGCCGCACGTCCTGGTGACGGGCAAGCAGGTGCAGGCGTCCAGCGTCAAGGAACTGATCGCCGCGCTCAAGAAAGACGGCAAATCGGCGACCTTCGCCTCTTCCGGCAACGGCACGTCCAACCATCTGGAGGGCGAGCTGTTCGCCGCGCTGACCGGCCTGAAGATGACCCACATCCCCTACAAGGGCAGCGTTCCGGCGTTGACCTCCCTGGCTGGCGGCGAAGTCGACATGCTGTTCGTGGACATCGCGGCCGCCCAGCCTTTCCTCGATAGCGGCAAGGTACGGCCGCTCGCCGTCACCACCAAGACGCGGTCCTCGGTGCTGCCCGACCTGCCCACGGTCGAGGAGTCCGGCCTGCCCGGCTACGACGCCATGCCCTGGCTGGGCATAGTGGCCCCGGCCGGCACGCCGTCCGCGGTCGTCGAAAGGCTGCAGGCATCCCTGCAGAAGATGAAGACGGCGCCCGACGTGCAGGAGCAGTTCAAGAAAATGGGCCTGGACGCCCTGTTCACCAAGCCGGGCGATTTCGGCGCCTTCATCGTCAGCGACAGCGCCAAATGGGCCGAGCTGATCAAGAAGTCCGGCGCAACCGCCGAGTAGGCCGCAACCCACCCCCCACGCCACTCCTGGAAGGACCCTTACATGCATCGCGATACCCCGGCTCCGGCAACACCGTTCGGCAACGACCTGTGGGAGGCCACGCTCAAGCGCGCGCTGGCCAGCGCCAACATCCCCACCTTGCTCATGGTGCTGGTGCACCTGACGGGCGACACGCAATGGCTGTCCGAGCGCTACCAGTGCTCGCGCATTCGCGGCCTGGAAGACAACGACCCTGGCGGGTTGCCGGACGCCGTGCAGGAAGAGATCCGCGAGGCCGCGTACTCGGCCATCCTGCTGACCCGCCGCGGCCAGCAGCCCAAGCTGCCGGCGCCTGCGCATGAACAGCTGGTCGCCATGCTGCGCACCAGCATCGGGGAAGATGTGCCCGACTCGTACGGCCCCATGATCGCCGCCTGGCTGGGCCTGGACCCGGACTTCGCGCTGGAGCAACACGATGCGTTCCAGGTGCCGCAAGGCTATCGGGTGCTGGTCATCGGCGCCGGCGTGGCAGGCCTGTGCGCCGCGATCCGCCTGCAAGGCGCGGGCATTCCGTATGTGGTGATCGAGAAGAACGCCGAAGTCGGCGGCACCTGGTACGAGAACCGCTACCCTGGCGCGGGCGTGGACACCCCTAACCACATCTACTCGTACTCGTTCGCCAAGCACGACTGGTCCCGCTACTTCGCCCTGCAAGGCGAGATCCAGGGCTATTTCGAAAGCGTCGCCGACCAGCATTGCGTGCGCCCCAACATCCGCTTCAACACGCGCGTGGAGTCCGCCCGCTACGACGAAGACGCGCTGTGCTGGAACATACGCACGGTCGGGCAGGACGGCCAGGTCCAGGACTATGTGGCGGACATCCTCATTAGCGCGGTGGGCCTGCTGAACGTGCCCAAGCTGCCCCCCATACCCGGCCTGGAGAGTTTCAAGGGCCCCTGCTTCCATACGGCCAACTGGCCGGAAGGCCTGGACCTGCGCGGCAAGAACGTGGGCATCATCGGCAACGGCGCCAGCTCCATGCAGGTCGTTCCCGCAATCGCCGACCAGGTCCGCTCCCTGACCGTGTTCCAGCGCTCCAAGCAATGGGCCGCGCCCTTCGAGAAATTCCAGAAACCGGTGCCGGAGGACGTCCGCTTCCTGCTGCGCGAGGTGCCGTACTACCAGGAGTGGTATCGCCAACGGCTAGCCTGGATCTTCAACGACCGCGTCCACGCCACGCTGCAGATCGATCCGCAATGGCCGCACCCCGAGCGCGCCATCAATCAGATCAACGACAGGCACCGCGAACACTTCACCAGCTACATCAAGGCGGAACTCGGCGACCGCCAGGACCTGCTGCCGGACGTTCTGCCCGACTACCCTCCCTTCGGCAAACGCATGCTGATGGACAACGGCTGGTTCCGAACCATGGCGCGGGACCATGTCGAACTGGTCACGGGCGGCATCGCCCGGGTCACGGAAAACGCGGTGGTGAGCGACAACGGCCAGGCGCACGAACTGGACGTGCTGGTGGTCGCCACCGGTTTCGACGCGATCAACCTGTTGTCCTCGTTCAAGCTCTATGGCCGCGGCGGGCGCTCGATCCGCGAAGCCTGGGACGAAAAAGGGGCCGAGGCCTTCATGGGCGTCGCGGCGCCGGGCTTCCCCAACCTGTTCATCCTGGCCGGCCCCAACACCGCCCTGGGCCACGGCGGCAGCGTCGTCGCCCTGCTGGAGACCCAGGTGCGCTATGTCATGGGCCTATTGCAGCAAGGTCTGGACAAGGCCGGCGGACGCTTCGAGATCGAAGTCCGCAGGGACAGGCACGACGCCTATAACGCCCGCGTCCAGGCCGCCCATGACCGCATGATCTGGACCCACAAGGGCATGAGCAACTGGTACCGCAACGCGCATGGCAAGGTGGTGGCGCCCACGCCTTTCCGCAACGACGACTACTGGCACATGCTGCGCAAGACGGACATGGGCGACTATCACTATCGTCCGGCGTCCGGCGAGGGCGAAACCGAGCCGTCCGCCGCCACTCGCGTCGAGACAGCCTGAATGGCGCATCCGCAGAAGAAGCGCTGCCTGGTACTGGGCTGCGGCGGCGTGACCGGGCTGGCCTGGGAGATCGGCATCCTGGCGGGCTTGGCACGCCAGGAGGTCGACCTCACCGCGGCGGACCTGTTCATCGGTTGCTCCGCCGGCTCCGTCGCCGGCGCGCAACTGGCGCTGGGCGTCCCGCCCATGCAGCTGCTGGCGACGCAGCTGGGAGGGACGGGCGCCGAACAGTACCGTCCGTACTCGCAACAGGCCGCGGACGAAAAGAACCGCGAGCTGTACGGCAAAGTGGGCGCGGACCTGCAGCAAGCGCGGCAGCGCATCGGCGCCTATGCGCGGCGTTCCGCCACGCCCACACTGGCGGAACGCCGCGCCATCATCGCCGCCCGTCTGGGCGCAAGCGACTGGCCCTCCCGTCCATTGCTGGTGGTCGCGGTCGACACGACCACCGGCGAAGGGCGCGGTTTCAGCGCCGCCGACCAGGTCGATTTCGTCGATGCCATCGCCGCCAGCTGCGCCGTGCCGGGCGCCTGGCCGGCCGTGCCCATCGGCGGCGCGACCTACATGGACGGCGGCATCCGCTCCATGAGCAATGCCGATATGGCGGCCGGCTATCAGCAGGTCGTGGTGCTGGCGCCGCTGGGTTATCGGGAAGGGAATCCGGTCAGCGGCCATCTGCGGCGCGAACTGCAGGCCCTGCGCGACGCCGGCAGCCAGGTCCATGCCGTGCTGCCGGACGCGACCAGCGAACAGGCCATCGGCGACAACGTGCTGGACCCGGCGCGCCGCGCCGACGCCGCCGAGGCCGGGCTGCGCCAGGCATCGGCGCTTGCGCAAACCCTGCGGCAAGCGTGGCGCTGAGCCTGTCCCGCATTCCGCCCAGCGCTGTTCCCGTCAGGAAAGCGGTCTGCCCACTTTCATGAATGTGGCAGGTATCGACATACCGCCAGCACCCTAGACTCCCCGTTCAAGCCCGGCCGCCGCGCGGCCTGGCCCCACCACGAACGCGGAGTTGATCATGAACGCATCACCGGCTGGCCTCAGACCCGCCGACTTCTTTTCCCCCACCGTCGCCGCCCTGATCTCGGTGCTGGTGAACTACGGCGGCACCTTCGTGCTGGTGTTCCAGGCGGCGGAGCTGGCCAGGCTGACTCCTGCCCAGACCGCGTCCTGGGTATGGGCGGTTTCCATCGGCGTCGGCATCACCGGCACACTGTTGAGCTGGCGCTACAAGGCACCCGTCATTACGGCCTGGTCCACGCCCGGCGTGGCGTTTCTGGCGACCGTGATGCCCTTCACGCCCTACGGCGAGGTCATCGGCGCGTACGTCCTGTCGGCGCTGGGCTTCGTCGTGCTCGGCCTGTCCGGCGCATTCGAGAAGCTGGTGCGCATGATTCCGGGCGGCATTGCCGCCGGCCTGCTGGCCGGCATCCTGCTGCAATTCGGCGTCAATGCCTTCGGCGGGGCCAGCGCCGATCCGCTGCTGGTAATCGTGCTGGTCATCTCCTATGCGCTGCTCAAGCGCTATACCTCGCGCTTTGCGGTGGTCGGCATCCTGGTCATCGGCCTTGCGCTGCTCATCGCACAAGGCCGCATCGACTTCTCGGCAGTCCACCTCAGCCTCGCAGCGCCGGTCTTCGAAATGCCGCAGTTCTCGCTGCAGGCCTTGCTGGGCGTCGCCCTGCCGCTCTTCATCATCACGCTGACGGGGCAATACATGCCCGGCATGCTGGTGCTGCGCAACGACGGCTATCAGACCAGCGCGAACCCGATCCTCACCGTGACGGGCCTGGGTTCGCTCCTCATGGCGCCCTTCGGCGCGCACGCCTTCAACGTGGCGGCGATCACCGCGGCGATCTGCACCGGCCGGGATGCGCATCCGGATCCCGCCAAACGCTACCTCGCGGGCCTGGCCTGCGGCGTGTTCTACATCCTGGTGGGCACCTTCGGCGTCACGCTGGCGACCTTGTTCATGGTGCTGCCCAAGGCATTCATCACCACGCTGGCCGGCCTTGCCTTGCTGGGCGCGATCGGCGGCAGCCTGGCCAATGCGATGGCCGACGCCCGCACCCGGGAGACCGCGCTCATCACCTTTCTGGCCACCGCCGCCAACGTCACCCTGCTGGGCGTGGGCGGCGCGTTCTGGGGGCTGGTCGCCGGCCTGACCGCGCACCTGCTCATCCATGGCGGCCAGCGGGCGCTGGCCGCCAATTCCTGACCTCTTCATCTCCATACGTTCATCGAAACAGGAACCACCGTGACGAACCCCAACCTTCCCGACAGCCTCGCACTGCCTTGCGTCAGCGCCCTGCCCTTGGCGCAGGCCGACCCCGGCATCTGGGGCGCCATCGACGCCGAACGGCGCCGGCAGAGGCACTCGATAGAACTCATCGCTTCCGAAAACTTCGTCAGCCGCGCGGTGCTGGAAGTCCAGGGCTCCGTGCTGACGAACAAGTACGCAGAGGGCTACCCTGGCCGCCGCTACTATGGCGGCTGCGTCAACGTGGACGTGACCGAGGAGATCGCCATCGAGCGCGCCACGCGTCTGTTCGGCGCCCGCTACGCCAACGTACAGCCCCACTCGGGCAGCCAGGCCAACCAGGCGGTCTACCTGGCGCTGCTGGCCCCCGGCGACAAGATCCTGGGCCTGGACCTGAGGGCGGGCGGACACCTGACCCATGGCTCCAAGGTCAACATGTCGGGACGCTGGCTGCAGGCGCTGAGCTACAGCGTCGATCCGGCCACGCATCGGGTGGACATGGACGAGGTCGAGCGCATCGCGCGCCAGGAAAGACCCAAGCTCATCATCGCCGGCGGCTCGGCCTACTCGCGCACGTTGGACTTCGCGCGTTTTCGCGCCATTGCCGATGAGACGGGCGCGATCTTCATGGCGGACATGGCGCATTTCGCCGGCCTGGCCGCGGCCGGCGCGTATCCCTCGCCGGTGCCGCATGCGCACGTCACGACCACCACCACCCACAAGACCTTGCGCGGCCCGCGCGGGGGCATGATCCTGACCGATGACGCCGAACTCGCCCGCAAGATCGATTCGGCCGTATTCCCGGGCCTGCAGGGCGGTCCGCTGATGCACATCATCGCCGCCAAGGCCGTGGCCCTGGGCGAAGCGCTGCAGCCCGCCTTCCGCACCTACGCCCACGCCGTGGTCGAGAATGCGCGCGTCCTGTGCCGCCGGCTGGCCGAAGGCGGCCTGTCCATCGTGTCGGGCGGCACCGACTGCCATCTGGGCGTGGTCGATCTGCGACCCTGGGGACTGACCGGTAATACGGCGGAGCAAGCGCTGGAACAGGTTGGCATCACCTTGAACAAGAACGCCGTCCCCAACGACCCCGCCAAGCCGGCCGTTACCTCCGGCATACGCGTGGGCAGCGCCGCCTGCACGTCGCGCGGCATGGGACCCGCCGAATTCCAGGAAATCGGCGACATGATCCTGGCCTTGCTGGGCGGCGTGCGCGCCGGGGCCGTCGACGCCCGCACGGAAAGCGCCATCCGCGAAGGCGTGGCCGGGCTGGCCAGGCGCTTCCCGCTGCCGTACTGAAGCGCCCTAGCGCTTCAGTGCATTCGACAGCCGCAGCACCGCGGCGTCGATCTCGTAGGCCGTCAACGACGCATAGCCCAGCAGCCATCCTTGCTGCTTGTGATCGCCCGCATAGAGCCGGCTCAGTCCGGGCAGCCGCAGGCCTGCGGCCTCGGCCTGGCGGATGGTCTGTTCCTCGGACCATCCGCGCTCAAGCAAGCATGGGATCTGCAAGCCTCCAGGAGGCCTGTAGGCCTGCACGATGCCGCCCAGCTGCTTGCCTAGCGACTCCAGCAATACCTGCCGCCGTCCCGCGTACAGCTTGCGCATGGCCCGCACATGCGAGTTGTAGTGGCCGTCGTCCATGAAGCGCGCCAGCGTCAGCTGCAGGATCTGCGGCGTATGCCCGTCCATGATGCTGCGCGCACGGGCAAAAGCATCGACCAGGCCGGGCGGCAGCGCCATATATCCCATCCTGAGACCCGGATAAAGCGTCTTGCTGAACGTACCCAGGTAGAGTGTGCGCTGGTGCATGTCCAGCCCCTGCACGCAGGCCGTAGGCAGGCCGTCGTAGTGGAATTCGCTGTCGTAGTCGTCCTCGATGATCCATTTGCCGTGCTCCGCCGCCCAGCCGATCAGATCCAGCCTGCGCTCAAGCGATAGCGTCACGCCGGTGGGGTATTGGTGCGACGGCGTCACGTACACGCAGTTGGCGCCGCTGCGGTCCGCGCGCAGCAGGTCCGTGCGTATGCCCTGCGCGTCGACGTCGATGGGCACGATCCGCGTTTCCGCGGATTCGAAGGCCTTGCGGGCGCCGAAGTAGCCGGGGTTTTCCATCAGAATGGGCTTGCCGGCGTCCGTCAGCAATTGCGCGCACAGAAACAAGGCCTGGCGGGTGCTGCTCAACACCAGCACCTGCTCGGGCAAGACCTTGGCCCCGCGCTCCAGGTTCAGGTAGGCGGCGATGGCGCGGCGCAAGGGCTCGGCGCCCTGCGGGTCGCCATGCAGCAGCACATGGCTGCGGTAGTCCTTCAAGACCTGGCGCTGCAGCCGTTCCCAGACGTCGGTGGGAAAGCTGCGGGTTTCCGGCAGGCCCGTGGCGAACGCCTTGATGACCTGCTGGTCCGCGACCCCGCCGCTGTCCAGGATCATGCGCCCGCGCCGGCTCAGGCCTGCCCCCGGCGGTAGTGCGCCCAGCTTGTTGTCCAGCTTCGCGCGCCTACGCGCGGCGCCGCGCAGTTCGGTGCTCACGGTCTGCGACACGTAGCTGCCCGAGCCCTCGCGCCGCACGATGTAGCCATCGCGGTGCAAATGCACATAGGCATTCTCCACTGTATCGCGCGCCACCCCCAGCGACTTGGCCAGCCCGCGGGTGGCGGGCAGCCTGAGGCCAGGCCCCAGCGCACCGTCGAGGATCAGGGCGCGCAGCGCCCGCTGAATTCTCTGATGCAGCTCCAGGCGCTGGAGCTCCGCATCGTTCATGCGCATCCTCAGCGTATCCAGCTCGAAGGTCTTAGGCATGTGGTCTGCTCACAAGAAGAAAACTGGCCTGTCCGGGCCAGCCATTCTATCCGTAGACTCACCCGATCGCCACGGCAACCGCGGGCGTAACCATGCAGGAGCCCGCGCCAGGCGGGGCAGAATCGGAAAATATGGCAAGGTCATACAACTTCAGCGCTGGTCCGGCCGCGCTGCCGCTGGAAGTGCTGCAGGAGGCGCACGAAGAGTTCTTCGATTTCGCGGGCACCGGCATGTCGGTAATGGAAATCAGCCATCGCTCGCGCGTGTTCATCGATATCGCACGCCAGGCGGAATCGGACCTGCGGGCCATCCTGCAGATCCCCGACCGCTACAAGGTGCTGTTCCTGCAAGGTGGTGCTTCGTTGCAGTTCTCGCAGGTGCCGATGAACCTGCTGCGCGGCAAGGCGTCGGCGGATTACCTTCACACGGGGCTCTGGTCCGGCAAGGCCATCGATGCGGCCCGGCGCTACTGCAAGGTCCGCGTCGCGGCCAGCAGCGAGGCATCGGGCTTCGACCGCATCCCTGCGCCCGGCGAATGGCAGCTCGACGCCGATGCGGCCTATCTGCACTACACGGAGAACGAGACGGTGCATGGCGTGCAGTTCCCCGCCGCGCCGGACGCGCCCGTCCCGCTGGTGTGCGATGCCTGCTCCAGCCTGCTGTCCAAGCCCATCGACGTGTCCCGGCACGGTCTGATCTACGCCGCCGCGCAGAAAAACATGGGGCCCGCCGGCGTCACGGTCGTGGTGTTGGACGAAGCCCTGCTGGACGGCGCGCTGCCCATCACGCCCGACGTGCTGAACTATGCGCACGCGGCGCGGGCGGACTCGATGCTCAACACGCCCGCCACCTTCTCCTGGTATCTGACCGGACTGACGCTGCGTTGGATCCGCCGGACCGGCGGCGTGGAACGCATCCATCAGGCCAATCAGGCCAAGGCCGGGCTGCTGTACCGCGCCATCGACGCCAGCGACGGCTTCTACTTCAACAAGGTCCGGCCGGAATTCCGGTCCATCAACAACGTGCCGTTCTTCCTGGCCGATTCCGCGCTGGAGCCCTTGTTTCTGCGCCAGGCCGAGAGCGCCGGGCTCATGGGGTTGAAAGGACACGCCCACACCGGCGGCATCCGAGCCAGTCTGTACAACGCGGTGGAGCTGCCCGCTGCGGCCGCGCTGGCCGATTTCATGACAGACTTCCAGCGCACGCGGGGCTGAAGCCGGCGCGACGGCCCTAAGAAAGCACGGGGAGACCAGCATGGATTTCAGGCAGCTCAGGCAGTTCGTGGTTCTGGCCACGGAATTGAACTATCGCAAGGCGGCCGCCCGGCTGCACATGACCCAGCCTCCGCTCAGCGTCGCAATCAAACGGCTCGAAACCGAGATTGGTGCAGACCTCTTCGAACGGGACCGCCTGGGCGTGCGCCTCACGGTCGCCGGCGGCGCTTTTCTGCGCGAAGCGAAGCGCCTGCTGGAAGGCGCCGATGCCGCGCTGCAGAGTGCACGCGATGCGGCCGAAGGACGTATGGGCACGCTGCGGGTATGCGCGGTGCCCAGCGCCGCGTTGAACCTGCTGCCGCGCATCCTGCCCGAGTTTACGCAGCGCTTTCCGCACATACGCCTGCGACTGACCAGCGGCAGCACCGTCGGCATCCTGGCAGGATTGCAGCGCGGCGAGCTGGACGCGGCATTCCTGGTGCCGCCCGCGTCCGGGATGCCGGGCATCGCAATCACGGGCTTGCAGCGCGAACGGCTGGCGCTGGCCGTGCCTGCGGGCCATCGGGTGGCAGGCATGAAAAGCGCCAGGCTCTCGGACCTGTCGGATGAAACGCTGGTGACCCTGGCGCACTCCGACAGCCCCGGGTTCGCGGGAGAGATCGTCGCGGCCTGCCAGCGCGCGGGGTTTCATCCCCGGGTTCTGCAGGAATCGTCCCACGCCCTCATCAGCCTGCCGCTCATCGCCGCGGGCCTGGGGGTCGCCATCGTGCCGGCGGCGCTGCGCCGGATCGCCATCGACAACGTGGCATATGTGGACCTCATGGACGTGGAGGGCGCGCCCCTGACCTACGCCATGGCGTTGGCAGCGCCCGCCCAGTCCATGAATCCGGCAGTCCGCTGGTTCATCGACACGGCGCGCGAGGTGCTGGGCGCGCCAGCCGCCTGACGCCCCCGGGGCTTACTGCGCCGGACGCGAAAGAATGCCCGCCCATTTTTTCTGTTCGGCCACGACCCGCTGCTCGAACGCCGCTTGCGATCCATCCACGGGTTCGCTGCCACGCGCGTAGATCTTGTCCTGCACCGATGGGCTTTTTGCCACCACGGCAATGGCCATGTTCAGGCGCTCAACCACATCGGCCGGCGTGCCTTTGGGAACGGCAATACCCGACAGCGACCCGCCTTCCACGTCCTTGCCCAGCACTTCCTTGACCGTGGGAATGTCAGGCAGATTGGCCAGGCGTCGCGACGACGTCACCGCGTAAGGACGAATCTGCTTGGCCTCGACGAAACCCACCGCGGTGACGGCGGAAACGGCCGTCAGATCCGTGTTGCGGCTCATCACGGCCGTCATGGACTCCGATCCGCTCTTGTAAGGCACGTGCAGCATCTTCACGCCGGTCGCCTGTTGCAGCAGCTCCAGAACTTGATAGTTGTCGGAGCCCTCGCCGGCCGTGGAGAACGCGATATTGTCAGCCTTGGCCGAGGCGGCCTTGATGATTTCCGGCAACGATGCATATGGACTGTCCGCACCCACCGCCAGCACCGTCGGCGTATTGGCCAGCATCGCGACGTAGGTGAAGTCCTTGTTCGGATCATAGGGCAGCTTCTTGTAGATCAGCGGATTGACCGCGACCATGCCGTTGGTGATCACCAGCAGCGTATAGCCGTCGGCCGGCGACTTCGCCACCGCGCCCGCGGCGATCGAGCCGCCCGCGCCGCCGCGGTTCTCCACCACCACCGGCTGGCCCAGCTCGCGCGTGAGGCCCTCGGCGAACACCCGCGCCGTGGTGTCGGTCACGCCGCCGGCGCCGAACGGCACGATCAGGCGTATGGGCTGGTCGGGATACGACCCCGCCCATGCCGCCGCAGCGGGAAGCACTACACCCAACAAAGCCGCCATGCAGCGGCGCAATCCCTTATTCATCGCGCGATCTCCATTTTTTTGAGGATTTCAAGAAGCCGTTGTTCCAGGTCCGGGGCCAACGGCGCGAGGGGCGCGCGCAGATGGCCGCTGTCCAGGCCGCGCAAGCGCAAGCCCGCGGCCACGGTCCGCGGCAAGCCATGGTCCATGAGAAAGTTCAAGAGATCGATCTGGCGGCCGAACCATTCGTCCGCGCCGCGCGCGTCGCCGGCCATGGCGCAGCGATACAGGTTCAGGGCAAACGACGCGCTGACGTTGGCCGACGCCGTGCACCAACCCGCCGCCCCTTCCGCAAACCCGGTCCGCGCCATGCAATTCAGGCCGATGTACACCGCGGTCCGGTCCGGGCAGGCCGCGCGCAGCCGCGCGATCTTCGTCGGGTCCGGACTGCTTTCCTTGATCATGGTGACGTTGGGTAGCTCGGCCAGCCGGGCCAGGAACTCGACGGGCAGATCCATGCCCGTCGTGAACGGATTGTTGTAGACCATCACCGGTGTGGAGACCGACTGGCAGACCTCGCGGTAGTAGGCGTGGATTTCGTCCTGGGTCAACTTCCAGTAGGTGCTAGGCAATAGCTGCAAGGCTGCGGCGCCCGCGCGTTCGGCGTAGCGCGCGTGACGCACCGTGCTGGCGGTACTCAGGCTGGACACGCCCGCGAGCACGGGCAGCCGCCCGCTTGCCGCGCGGATGACCGTGTCGATGACGGCCTCGCGCTCGCCGTCGTCCAGGTAAGGCAGGCAGCCGACGCTGCCCAGCGGCGCCAGCGCATGCACGCCCTCGCCGATCAGCCGCTCGACGTGCGCTTCCAAGAGCGCATGGTCCACCCGCCCGCGTTCATCGCAAGGCGTCAGCAGATAGCCGATGATTCCCTTCAAGTGCATCGCTCGTTCTCCATGTTGGCTTGCAGTCTAGGGACGCCGCCCAGGCCGGTCCAATACCTATTTCCAGGGCGCCTGATACCTCCCGCCCACACTGCAGTACAGGCAAATCTTGTATCCAGTAATTCCCGCACAAGGCCGATAGACTTTCCCGGTCTATCACCAAGGAGCAAGCCATGAGCAGCAATGACGTTCTCGACCAGGCGCAGACCCATCACATGCCCGAGTACCGCAGGCCGGAGGACATGGAATGGGAAATGGGCCGGTTCAAGAACAAGACGAAGTTCCTTTTCCATACGCGGGCGGAACGCCTCACCGAGCCCAACGCAGGATTTCTCCGCTATGAACCCGGCGCGGGCTTCCGCCTGCACAAGCACGACTTCGCCCAGGTCTGGTACGTGATCGAAGGGGAATTCAACATGGGCGGAAAGATGTACGGCCCCGGCACCGTGGTGTTCCATCCGGACCCGCACATCGAGGAAGCGCTCAGCACCGAAACGGGCGGCACCTTGTTCTTCGTCCAGTACCAAGGCCCAACGACCGGCGGCCGGCCGGTGTACGAAGGCCGCATGAACATCAAGGGCGAGCCGCCCGCGATCACCGAGCAGGACCTCGAACACTGATTCCCCGCGGTTCCCCGGGCGGCAGCCATGATCGGCGGCCGTCCATGGCCGGCATGGACCGGCCGGCATACCAAGAAATAGAAAATTCCAAGGAGACAACCCTCATGCACGCCCCTCTTCTGCGCGCCTGCCTCGTGTGCTTGACGCTGGCGCTTGGCGGCCTGGCCCAAGCCGCCACCGACTGGCCCGAACGCCCCATCACGCTGGTCGTGCCGTTCGGCGCCGGCGGCATCACCGACCTCACCGCCCGCACCGTGGCCAAACAGCTTCAAGCCGAGCTCGGCAAGCCGGTGGTCGTAGAGAACAAGCCGGGCGCCGGCGGCAATATCGCCGCCGACATCGTGGCCCGTGCCAAGCCCGACGGCTACACGTTGATGGTGATCACCAACGGCATGGTCGCGGTCAATCCGCTCATCCACAAGCAGCTGAACTACGACGCGCTCAAGGATTTCGCCTACGTCTCCATGATCGCCAACACGCCGCTGGCCCTGGTCGTGCCACAAGACTCCCCGATCCAGGACCTGCCGGCGCTGGTGACGCGGGCCCGCAGCAAGCCGGATGCCGTCTCCTTCGCCAGCTCCGGACAAGGCACCTCGATACACCAGGTATTCGCCCTGATGCAGCGACAGACCGGCGCCACGCTCATGCATGTGCCCTACAAGAGCGGCGCGGAAGCCGCCACCGCCCTGCTTTCGGGCGTGGTGGACGTGACGGCGGTAGAGACCGTGGTGGTCGGACCATTCATACAGTCCGGACGGATGCGGGCGCTGGGCGTAACCTCGGCACAGCGGGTGTCAAATTTGGCTGACGTTCCCGCCGCCCGCGAAGCCCTGGGCGGCGATTTCGATGTGGGCTCGATATCCGGACTCGTAGCGCCTGCCGCCACGCCCCAGAGCATCCTCGACAAGCTGGAACAAGCGATGCAGGCGGTGGCGCAGAGCGAGGGCATGGCGCAGCTCCATGCGCAAGGCAGCCAGCCCATGCCCGCGGGGTCGCAGGTCTTTCTGGAGCGCATGCGCCAGGAACAGCAGAAGTGGCGACTGGTATTCTCCGCGGAGCCCGGAAAATAGCCCGCGGAGGATCGCCGCAGCCGTCAAGAACAGGGGAGTCAGGCCATGGATCGCATTTATCCCGCCGCGGAAGAGCTGGTGCAGCATCTGGTGGATTCGATCTCCGCGAAGATCTTCAATGGCGCATATGCGCCCGGACAGAAGCTGCGGCAGGAGACCCTGGCCGAAGAATACGACGTCAGCCGCACGCCGGTGCGCGAAGCGTTCCGGCAGCTGGAGACCAAGGGCCTGATCGTGCAGCAGCCGCGCTACGGCGCCACGGTGGTGGCGCCGACCCTCAAGGACATAGGCGCGAACTACTGGCTGCGCGGCGAGCTGGAAGGCATGGCGGCGGAACTGGCGGCACGCTGGATCTCCGACGCCGACCTGCAAAGACTGCAGGCCGCGCACGCCGAATGCGCCGAGGCGGTCGCCGCGCTCTACGCCGAGGTCAACGCGGGCGGCTCGGCCGCGCCGCGCCAGGCCGCCGCGCCCATGCGGCATTGGGTCGTCAAGAACCAGGAGTTTCATGCCCTGATCTTCCGCGCCGCCGGCAATCCGTCGCTGGAGCGCATCATCAAGGACCTGCACACGGACTACACCAAGAACATTCTCAACATGACCGTGCTGGGCATGTACGAGGCCCGCATGAAGAAGAACATCGAACATCATGCGGCCGTCGTCGAAGCGCTGACGGCGCGCGACACCGCGGCGTCGCGCGCCGCCATGCGCGCGCATATCCATGAGTCCGGGGAGTTCGTGGTGGACTGGCTGCAAAAGCGTCCTGAAGGCCGCAAGCCGCCACGGTAGCCGCGGCCCCGATTCGGCCGAAAGCCACGTGCTACCATGCCGGCGGAAGGGCGCAACGCAGACGCCAGGGACATGGATCAGCCTGGCCACTCGCAAGCCGTGGAGCGCCTGCCGACCCGCACAGGAAGCGACACGGATTCGAGCATGAGCGAGACCAGGAACACGTCTAGATCCTCGATCGAGATTTCGGAAGAAATTCTGCGGCGGATCAGGAACGGGCAATACCTGCCCGGCGATGCCTTGAGCCAGTACGAGCTGGCGACCGAGTTCGAAACCAGCCGCACGCCCATCCGCGAGGCCTTGCGGTTTCTCGAAGCGCGGCGCGCCATTACGCTGACCAGTACCGGCCGCGCCGTGGTCACCGTGCCATCCATCCGCGCCATCCGCGAAGCCTTCCAGATCCGCGCCGAACTCGAAGGGCTGGCCGCGCAACTGGCGGTGGACTGGATCGACGACCATGACCTGGAACTGCTGGCGCAGCACCAGAAGCACTACGCCGACGCCCTGCGCTCGCGCGTGCGCAGCGAAAGCGGTTCCGACTGGCTGAAGTTCAACGCCAAATTCCACAGCCTGATCACCCAGGCCAGCCACAACGAACGTCTGCACGAGCTGGTCGCCGAGTTGCAGGGCAGCATCGTTTCCAACGTGCTGGGGTTCGCCTCCAAGATGCCACCCCGCCTGATGGAAGAGAACATCAAACAGCACGAGGACATCATCACGGCGCTGACCTTGCGCAATGGCCCCGCCGCTCGCGAAGCGATGGCCACGCACATATCCCGGACGACTGAACTCGTCATCGAATGGATGGAGTCGCGGCGCTAGCCAGCTTTGCGCCGCTCGCGCCTTGCGGCTTCCCATAGGGACGCATCAACACGCCGCAGGCTGCCGCGATCAATCCCAGCCCCGCCAGATACAGCACGATGAACCGCGGCGACCCTCCGCCCAGGGACAGCAGGTACGTCGCCACCAGCGGCGCGGTGCCGCCGCCTATCGCCCCGCCTATCTGCACGGCCAGCGAGATGCCGGTATAGCGGACGTCCGGCGGGAACATGCTGGAAAAGAGGCTGGATTCCTGCGCATACATCGCGGCGTATACCAAGCCGAACGCCACCAGCATCGCGATGTTCGTGTGATAAGCCGTCTTCTCATCCAGCAGCGAGAAGAATGTCGCGCTGAACAGCGAGATCCCCAGCGCGCCGGCGATGAATATCGCCCGCTTGCTGATCATGTCGCCCAGCAACCCGAACAGCGGGATGGTGAACAATGCACCGACCGCTCCCCAAATGACACCCGTCAATATGGTTTCACGCGGCAGCCCCAGCGTACCCACGGCATAGGTCAATGAAAACGTCGCCAGCGTATAGAACCAGGTCTTTTCGGAGATGCAGGCCACCAGTGCGGTCAACACGGGAACCTTGTGCTCTCGGAGCACCGTCTTCAAGGGCAGCGCGTCCGGTTTCGGCTGGGCCTGCGCCTGCTTGAATTCCGGCGATTCGCTGACCTTGGCCCGGATGTACCAACCGACCAGCAGCAGGAACACGCTTGCAAGGAATGGCAGCCGCCAGCCCCAGCTCAGCATATCCGCCTCCGGTAGCCTGGAGACCGCGCCCATCGCCAGCGACGACAGGATCAGGCCGGGCGCGACCCCGACTTGCGGCAGGCTGCCGAACAGGCCCTTCTTGCCTTCGGGGGCATGCTCTACCGCCATCAACACGGCTCCGCCCCACTCGCCGCCCACCGCCAGGCCTTGCAGGAAACGGAAGAAGACCAGGGCCACTGCGCCCCAGTAGCCGATCGTCTCGTAGCTGGGCGTCAGTCCGATCAGGATGGTGGGCACGCCCATCAGCATCAGGCTGATCATCAGCATCGACTTGCGGCCGACGCGGTCGCCGAAATGGCCGAACACGATGCCGCCCAGCGGCCGCGCAATGAAACCGACCGCATAGGTGCCGAAGGCCGCCAGCGTCCCGCTGATGGGATCGATCGCGGGAAAGTAGATCTTGTTGAAAATCAGCGCTGCCGCAATGCCGTATAGAAAGAAGTCATACCACTCGATGGTGGTCCCGATCATGCTGGACAGTCCCGCGGTCACGTAATGCTTCTTCGAGCGCGAGGACGGCTGTTGTGAGATGGCGTTCATCCCGGTCTCCCTTGTTTTCTTTTTTTCGCCCGACTACACGGCGGTGGTCTCTTCCGCCAGGCTCTTGCGCTCGCTGACGTTGAAGCGGCCTTCGTAGATCGCGCCCTGGCGGGTGTGCGGGCCGACGTACTGCACATACAGAATCGTGCCGGCCTCGATGGTTTCCAGCTTGCTTTCGAAATGGGGATCCGGATGGAAGATCATCGAACCCTTGCCGTGGAGCTTGCCTTCGATGAGGAACTTGCCGTCCAGGATGTACCAGATCTGCGCGAAGTAATGGTTGTGCAGCGGGTGTCCCGAACCCTTTTCGTAGCGCACGATGCCGGCGTTCGGAATGGTCGGATCCTCCGCCGTCGGATGGAACATCATCTTTGCGAACTGGCCTTCGTAGCGCAGGTTGGTCCACTCGAGGTCGTCCTCGTGGCGGGCGCGCATGCCCTGGTGGTCCTCGGTCAGCGGACCGCCGCGGCCGCCCTCGTTGATGATCTTCTTGCCTGTGATGGTGTCGATGCTGGTCATGTGCTGTCCGTCCTGAAGAAAGAAAAGTGACAAACACAAATGGGATCCCATTTGTATGAAACGGGATCCTATTCATCGGACATCGAAGCGGCTACTGGGTTTAACCCTTAGATTCAGCGGTAGAAATGGCGAGCGGAAGAAGCGCCGAGAGCCGCAGGCCGCGGCGAATTGGAACGGGGCGCAGCGCGCCCCTTGCGCCTATGCAAGGCTATGGTTGCGCAGCGTCCTCGTCGCCAGGACGCGCCAGGGCATAGGACAGACTCAGATCTGGTCCAACCATTGCTCGATCGCCTGGCGCGCGACGTGTTCAAGCTGGGGACCATAACGCCGCGCGTCCTCGCGGATCACCGCGGGATCAATCTGGCGCAGGCTCAGTTCGCAGGCATGGCCGATGAGCCAACGTTCGATCTGTGCGGAATCCGCCTCCAGATGGAACTGCAGGCCCAGTATCCTGGGTCCCAGCGCAAACGCCTGGTTCGGGAAGCCCGGCGTTTCGGCCAGGCGCGCCGCACCTTCGGGGATCGCGAACTGGTCCCCATGCCAATGCAGCACCGGCACCGACCCGACCGCGCTCAGCACGGAATCCTGCCCTTGTTGCGTAAGGGTCAACGGCGCATAGCCGATCTCGGCGCGGCCGGTGGACACCACGTCCGCGCCCAACGCTGCCGCCATGAGTTGCGCGCCCAGACATATGCCCAGGGTCGGTTTGTCCTGGCGCAGGCGTTGCGCGATGGCGCGCAGCTCCGGCTCCAGGAAGGGATAGCGGCCGGTTTCATAGACGCCGATGGGGCCGCCCAGGATCACGACGAGGTCGGCGTTAGCCACGGTGGCGGAGTCGATGGCGTCGACGCCGGCCTCCAGGTATCGCACGCTGTAGCCGCGATCGGCCAAGACCGGCGCCAATATGCCCAGGTCTTCAAAGGGAACGTGGCGGATCGCCAAAGCGCTGAGGCTCATTCCAGGAACTCCTATTGCGGGCTCGGATGGCGGTCCAGCTCGCCCAGCAAGCCTTCGGGGGTTGAGACGAACAGGTTTTCCGATGCCAGCAACCGTATGCCTTGCGGCGTGCTTTCCAGCAGGCGCCGTTCGCCCTCGGCGACCTGCAGGCTGAGCTGATAGCCGTCCTTGGCCGGCAGGCGCGCCGCGATGTCGCGGCTGTCGTCCAGCGCGGACGCCGCAGTGGATTCGAAATGACCGATCAGGCGGCCGTCGCGCTTGATGATGAGTCGGTACACCGGCATGCGCGCTACTCCTGAGAGCCGGACGCGCGCGATTCCGCGCCGTTGTCGGTCGGCCAGTAGTAGGAATCCGGCGTGTTGCGCGCGCCGAAGATGGCTTGACCGACGCGGACCACGGTGGCCCCTTCCTCGATGGCGATCTCGTAGTCGCCCGACATGCCCATGGACAAATCTTCCAGGCCGATGCCCGCGGGCGCGTCCTGGCGCAATTGGTCGCGCAGCGTGCGCAACAGCACGAAGCACTCGCGCACGCGCGCGGCTTCGGCCGAAAACAGCGCCAGGGTCATCAGACCGCGCACCCGCAGTCCCGAAAACGCGGGCAATTCGCGCAGAAAGGCCGCCGTCTCGTCCGGCTGCAGCCCATACTTGCTGGCTTCGCCCGAGGTGTTGACCTGCACGAAAACGTCCAGCTGGCGCCCTTCCGCTTGCAGCCGGCGGTCGAGCGCCTCAGCGACCCGCAGGCTGTCGAGCGCCTGGAACTCGGCCGCATAGCGGGCCACGAGCTTGGCCTTGTTGGTCTGCAGGTGGCCGATGACCGACCATCGCAGATCGGTCAGGTCGGCCATGGCTTCCCATTTCCTCGAAACTTCCTGCAGCTTGTTCTCGCCCAGGTAGCGGCAGCCAGCCTCGTAGGCCAGCCGGATGCGCGCTTCCTCCACCGTCTTGCTCACGGGCAGCAGGCGCACCGTGGCCGGATCGCGCCCGGCGCGGCGCGCGGCATCGGCGATGCGTCCGTTGACCGTGGCCAGGTTGTGGCGGAAGTCTTCGACCGACTGCGCCTGCGGCCAGCGGCCATGCTGGTCATGCTGTGTCTGGGTGCCCTTGTCTTGCCCTGGGTCTTGCTCGCTCATGCCTGAACCTCGCGGAGGAACAACGGCGGGCGCTTTCCATTACGCTTATGCCGTTTAAAGTTTTGTCATAGGTCAATATTATCACGCCGTCGCGCAGGCGGCCGATGCTACGCGTTGGCCGCCAGCCACTCGCGCGGCGAAACACCCATCCGCTGCCGGAACGCTTTGGACAAGGACGAGGCGCTGGCAAATCCCAGCTCCGCCGCCACCAGCTTGACCGCGCGGCCGGACCGCATCATGGACGCCGCCAGGCTCAAGCGCCAATCGGTCAGGTAGGCCGCGGGCGTGGCGCCGGTAGCATCCTTGAAGGCCGCTGCAAAGGCGCTGCGCGACATGCCCGCCATCGCCGCCATCCGCGCAAGCGACCAGTCTTCATAGGGCGAGCGGTGCAGCGCCACCAACGCCCTGGCCAGACGCGGATCGGACAGGCCCATCACCAGACCGCTGGTCACACCCACTTCCTCCGGATGGTCGAGTATCCACCTGAGCAGCTGGATCAAGACCACCTCGAACAGGCGGTCGGCCAACAGGCGTGAACCGCAGCGCACCTGATCCGCCTCGGCGAACAGCAGGTCCAGCGCCGGCCGCAAGCCTTCGACCGCGTCCAGCGGGATCCGCACCACGGACGGCAGCGACTGGACGATGGGATTGCGTTCGCCGCCATCGAAATCCAACGCCGCGCAGGTGAAATCCGAGCCGTCCCGCGGCGGGTTCACGAATTCGTGATGCACGGCGCGCGGGTAGAACAGCAGGGTCGGCTCGGCCAGGCGCAGGCGCGGCGTAGCGGTCTCGCCCGGGCGATGCCTCACCTCCATCTCGCCCCGGCGCAGCACGTGCAGAAAGCCGCGCCCCGGCACGGCTTCGAAGGCCTGGGTGCCGCATAGCGCCCCCGTGTGAAACAGCGTGGCGCGCACCCGGAAACGGTCCAGCAGCGCCGACAGCCGGTCAACCTGGATGGGAAGAGGATTGCTCATATCTTGGACGAAATGACATTTTTCATGGATTAAATAACACCATACGTCCAGGCATTCTACGTACGATTTCTCCAGCCCGTCCGATATCGGCGGCCTTTTTTTCATTTCCAGGAGTTACCGACATGTCCCGAGTTCCTCTTATCGATGCCAGCAGCGCCAGCGCGGACCGCAAGGCGCTGCTCACGCAGATCCACGGCGCCTTTGGCGCAACGCCGAACATGTTCAAGGCCGTGGCCAATTCGCCGGCTGCGCTGCAGAGCATGTGGGGCGCCTTCGGCGCGCTGGGCGGCGGGGTCATTCCCGCCAAGCTGGGCGAACAGATCGCGGTGGCGGTGGCCGACCGCAACGCTTGCGAATACTGCCTTGCGGCCCACACGGCCCTGGGCCGCAAGGCAGGCGCCAGCGCCGAAGAAATGGCGGCCGCGCAAGGCGGTGACGCCGCCGATCCCAAGACAGCTGCGGCGCTGCGCTTTGCGCTCAAGCTGGTGGAAGCGCGCGGGCAAGTGGGCGAAGCCGACGTGCAGGCCGTACGCGCGGCTGGCTACAGCGACCAGGAGATCGTCGAGATCCTGGCGCACGTCGCGCTCAACCTGTTCACCAACTACGTCAACGTGGCGTTTGCCGTGCCGGTGGATTTCCCGGCCGTGAAGCTGCGCCGCGCCGCATAGCACGACCACAGCGGCCGGCGGGGCGTCATCGCCCCGCCGGCCGCATCAGAGGAGCATTCAGATGTCCCGATCAGACACCCTGGCCGACGCACTGCCCCCGCCCTTGCTGGCGGACGAATGGCTGAATGCGGACGGTCCCATCGAACTCGCCGCCCTGCGCGGCAAGGTCGTGCTGCTGCATGCGTTCCAGATGCTATGCCCCGGGTGCCTGTCGCATGGGTTGCCGCAGGCCGAACGCGTGCACAGACTGTTCCGCGGCCAGGAGGTCGCGGTCATCGGCCTGCACACCGTGTTCGAACACCACGACGTCATGGGGCCCGCCGCGCTGCGGGCCTTCAATCACGAGTACCGGTGGAGTTTTCCCATCGGCATAGACCGGCCAGCGGCGACGGGCGCCATCCCGATGACCATGCAAGCCTACGGTTTGCGCGGCACGCCCAGCCTGGTCTTGTTGGACCGCCAGGGACGCGTGCGCCTGCAGCACTTTGGCAGCATCGACGACCTGGCCCTGGGCGCAGCCATAGGGAGGCTGCTGGCGGAGAACGATGTTCCTGCGGCACACGCGGCCGCATCCGATGATCCCGCCCGCGACGAGTGCGACGCGCTAAGCTGCCCCGCGCCGCGTCCGCGCTAGACGCCGCGGGTCCTCCGGTGCCGCTATGGCTGAACCAGGGCGCGCAGCGCGCGCACCAGGCAGGCCGCCTGCTCCTCGGTGCCCACGGAAATGCGCAGGTATTGCTCCACGCGTGGCCGCGCGAAATGGCGCACCAGTATTTTCGCGTCTCGCAGGCCGGCGGCGAGCAAGCGCGCGTCGAAGCGCGGATGACGGACAAACAGGAAGTTCGCCTGTGACGGTAAGACATCAAAGCCCATCAGGCGCAAATGCGCGCAGAGCAAGGTACGGGTGCCGATGATGGCCTGCCGCGTCTCCTCGAAATAGGCGCGGTCCTGAAAGGCCGCTGCAGCGCCTGCCTGGGCCAGTCGCCCGAGCGGATAGGAGTTGAAGCTGTTCTTCACCCGCTCCAGCGTGGCGATCAACGACGTCTGCCCGATTGCAAACCCCACGCGCAGGCCGGCCAACGCCCTGGACTTCGATAGCGTCTGGACCACCAGCAGGTTCGGATACTGCTCGACCAACGCAATGGCGGAGCGCCCGCCGAAGTCCACGTAGGCCTCGTCCACCAGCACCAGCCGGCGAGGCTGGATCTCCAGCAGCCGCTGCACGCGGTCCAGCGGCAGGCACTCTCCCGTGGGCGCGTTCGGGTTGGCGATCACGATGCCGGCTATGCCCGCATCCGCGGCGCCCAGCGCCGCGAATCCGTCCAGGTCCAGCCTCAAGCGCTCGTCCACGGAGATCTGCGCGCAGCGTATGCCGAACAGGCGGCAATACACCTCATAAAAGCCGTAGGTCACATCCGCCATCAGCAAGGGTTGGACGCCGTGCTGGAAGAACGCGCAGAACGCCAGCGCCAGCACTTCGTCGGAGCCGTTGCCAGCAAAGACCTGCGCTACCGGCACCCCGTGATACTGCGCGATGACCTCGCGCAAATGCCCGGCCTGCGGGTCCGGATAACGCTCCAGACCGTCAGCAGCCGCAGCGGCGATGGCTGCTATCGCGGCGGGGGACGGCGGATAGGGATTCTCGTTGGTGTTGAGCTTGATCCATCCATTGCCGGGAGCCTGCTCTCCAGGCACATAGGGCGACAAGGTTTCAACGCGCGGGCTATGTAGGGAAACCATGTTGTTGCGGCTGCGGCCTCTCGGTAATCGATCTACGGCATTCTTATCGTAAATTTTGTCCTATGCCATACTACACTATGATTCAGGACAATAACCGCCATCGAGCGAACGCGAGTGTCATGTCTACCTCTCTTTCCCTGTTTATCCACCGCATTACGCCCAGGCGCTGGTTGACACGTTGCGCCGGCTGGCTGGCCGCATGCCGCCAGCCATGGGTGGCCCAGCCGCTGATACGCGGCTATGCCAAGTGGTACGGCATCGATCTCGCCGAAGCCCTGCACGCCGACCCCAGGGCCTATGACAGTTTCAATGCCTTCTTCACGCGCGCCCTGCGCCCTGGCGCCCGCAAGCTGGCCGATGCGGACTGGACCAGTCCTGCCGACGGCATCGTCAGCCAGTTCGGCCGCATCAGCCTGGGGCAGATGATCCAGGCCAAGCAGCGTCGGTACAGCGCGGCCGCGCTGCTGGCCGATGCGGACCTGGCGCACGCATTGGAAGGCGGCTGGTTCACCACGATCTATCTCAGTCCGCGCGATTACCATCGGGTGCACATGCCCTGCGAGGGACGCCTGCTGGGCATGCGCCATGTGCCGGGGACTCTGTATTCCGTCCGGCCGGAGATCGTGCAGCACATGGATGGCCTGCTGGCGCGCAATGAGCGGCTGGTCTGCTGGTTCGAGCATCCACTCCATGGCGTCTACGCCATGGTGCTGGTAGGCGCCGCCATCGTTGGCAGCATAGCCACGGCCTGGCATGGCCAGGTGGCGCCGCGGGGCCGGCGTATCCAGCAATGGGACTACGGCGGCCAGGCCCCTTTGCGCTTGCCGCAAGGCGCCGAAATGGGACATTTCCAGTTGGGGTCGACCGTGGTATTGCTGATGCCGGGCAACGCCTGGCGGTTCCATCCCGGCTGGAAGACAGGGCGCGCCGTCAGATTGGGACAAGCCATGGCCGACCGGCGTTGACGCCGGCCGTGGCTAGACCATGCTTTCCCGGATATCCCGCGCCAGCTTGCGGCACTGCCCGGGTTCGATCGCAGAGACGGTGATGCGCAGGCCCCTGACCGGCTCCTGGACCCCGAAGGCATCTCCATGGCGCACCAACCAGCCGCGATGGGCCAGGGCCAGCGCGACCGCCTGGTCGTCGGTATCCAGCGGTACCCACAGGTTCAGGCCGTCGCCGTCCGCGGCGTATGGCACGCCTTGCTCGGACAAGGCGCCTTCCAAGGCCTTGCGCCGCTGGGCGTAGTCCTTGCGGGCCTGGGCCATCTGCTTGGCCACCTCGGGCCGGCCCAGCGTGACCTCGACCATGTCCTGCAACAGATGGCTGACCCAGCTGGTGCCGGAAGCCAGCCGCAAACGAAGCTGGCGCGACGTCGCGGTATCGCTGGCCACCATGGCCAGGCGCACGTCGGGGCCCAGCGTCTTGGAGAACGAGCGCACCAGCGCCCACCGCTGGATGCCCGAAGGCAGCACCGAGTGGTATTCCTTTCCTGACAGCAAGGCGTAGTGATCGTCCACGATGACCATGGCATGGGGATACTTGGCCAGCACCCGCGCCAGCGCCTTCGCCCGCTTTTCGCTCAGGCTGCAGCCCGTGGGGTTGTGGGCGCGCGGCGTCAGGATCACGGCCTGCGCGCCCTTGGCCAGTGCCGCTTCCAGGGCCGCCGCCTGCATACCTTCGGCGTCGACCGGTACGCCCAGCGCCTGCAGGCCGGCGATGCGCAGCATGTTGATGCTGCTCAGGAAGCAGGGATTCTCGACCGCCACCTTATCCCCAGCCACCAGGTGCGAGCTGAGCAGCCGTTCGATGGCGTCCACAGCCCCGTGGGTGAGGTTGATCTCGAAAGGCGCCGGGCAGTCCCGCGCGAACCAGGCGCGGGCATAGCTTTCCAGCCCCGCGTTGACCGTGGGTTCGCCGTAGAGCCGCGGCTGATAGGGCCGGATCGCGAGGGCCGCGCTCAGATCCGGCAGCCAGGCCGGATTGGGATTACCGCTGGCCAGATCGGCCAATGGCGAGTCCGATAGCGCGCCTTCCTGTTCGCCCGGTCCGGACTGGTCGCGGACGATGGTGCCCAGGCGACCCTGGGTCAGCGCGATGCCGGCCGTCACCAAGCGCTTATAGGCGGCGGCGACCGTATTGCGGTTGATATCCAGTTCGACCGCCAGATCGCGCACCGGCGGCAACGCCTGGCCCGGCGGCAACTGGCCCGACTGAGCCAGCCCGCGCACGCAATCGAAGATCTCAGCGGCGGTCTTTCCTTGTATTTTCATAGCGTCCTAAGACAATTCCGTTCCTGGCATGGGCAGCGGCCGCGCCGACTCCCGGCGTAAGTTTGACATGGATTCCCAGTCCGCATAAAGCGGGCTTACCGCACGCAATCCACGTAGTAGCGCAGGTTTCCGTCCGCGTCGCGCAGCTCCACGAAGCCATGGATGTCCGTGCCGAACCCGGGACACTCGCGGTTCAGCTCGCGCGAGAACTTCAGGTAATCGACGATGGTCCGGTTGAACGCCTCGCCCGGGACCAGCAACGGTATGCCCGGGGGATAGGGCGTGATCAGGCTGGTGGTGACGCGGCCTTCCAGATGGTCGATCTCCACCCTCTCGGTGCGGCGTTGGGCGATGCACGCATAGGCATCGCAGGGCTTCATCGCGGGGGTGACGTCAGTCAGGTACATGTCCGTGGTCAGCCGGGCGATGTCATGCCTGGCATAGGTCGCATGGACATGCTGGCACAGGTCGCGCAAGCCCATGTTCTCGTAGCGAGGATGCTTGCGGCAGAACTCCGGCAGGATCCGCCACATGGGCTGGTTGCGTTCGTAGTCGTCCTTGAACTGCTGCAACGCGGTCAAGAGCGAACTCCAGCGGCCCTTGGTGATCCCTATCGTGAACATGATGAAGAAGCTGTACAGCCCGGTCTTCTCCACAATCACGCCATGCTCCGCCAGGAACTTGGTGACGATGGAGGCCGGAATGCCGCTGTCCGCGAAGTTGCCGTCCAGATCCAGCCCTGGCGTCACGATGGTGGACTTGATCGGATCCAGCATGTTGAAACCGTCCGCCAGCGCCCCGAATCCGTGCCAGGACGACTCGCCGTCCCCGCCGCGGATGATCCAGTCCTCGGGCGAGCCTATGCCCTCCGGCGCCAGCGTCTCCGGTCCCCAGACCTTGAACCACCAGTCGCCATCGGCGAAATGCGTGCCGACCTCCTTCATCGCGCGCCGGAAGTCCAGGGCCTCGGCGATGCTCTCCTCCACCAGCACCGTGCCGCCGGGCGGCTCCATCATGGCCGCGGCCACGTCGCAGCTGGCGATGATGGCGTACTGGGGACTGGTACTGGTGTGCATCAGATAGGCTTCGTTGAAGAGATGCCGATCCAGCCGCCGCGTCATGGAGTCTTGCGCCAGCACGTGGCTGGCCTGGCTGATTCCGGCCAGCAGCTTGTGCGTCGATTGCGTAGAGAAAACCAGCGATTCCCTGGGCCGCGCGCGCTGCTTGCCCATGCAGTGGTAGGCGCCGTAGAACGGGTGGAACACCGCGTGCGGCATCCAGGCCTCGTCAAAGTGCAAGGCGTCCACGTAGCCATCCAGCGCTGCCTTGATCTCCTCGGTCTGGTAGATGATGCCGTCGTAGGTCGACTGCGTCAGCGCCATCACCCGCGGGCGGACCGCGTCGGCGTCCAGGTGCTTGAGCAGCGGATGGGCGCGGATCTTCTCCCGGATGGCCTGGATATCGAACTCGCTGCGCGGAATCGGGCCGATGATGCCGAAATGGTTGCGTGTGGGGCGTAGAAAGACGGGTATCGCTCCCGTCATGACGATGCTGTGCAGGATGGACTTGTGGCAGTTGCGGTCCACCAGCACCACATCGCCCGGCGCCACCATGTGGTGCCACACGATCTTGTTGCTGGTGCTGGTGCCGTTCGTCACGAAATAGCAGTGGTCCGCATTGAAAATGCGCGCGGCATTGCGCTCGCTCGCACCGATGGCGCCGTTGTGATCCAGCAGCTGCCCCAGTTCCTCCACAGCGTTGCAGACGTCCGCGCGCAACATGTTCTCGCCAAAGAACTGATGAAACATCTGACCCACGGGACTCTTCAGGAACGCCACGCCGCCCGAATGGCCCGGGCAGTGCCAGGAATAGGATCCGTCCTCGGCGTAGTCCAGCAACGCCTTCAGGAACGGTGGCTTTACGCCCTCCAGATAGGCCCGGGCCTCGCGGATCAAGTGTCGCGCCACGAATTCGGGCGTGTCCTCGTACATATGGATAACACCCTGGAGTTCGCGCAGGATGTCGTTCGGAATGTGCCGCGCGGTCTTGGTTTCGCCGTACACATAGATCGGCACGTCGGCATTGCGCCGCCGAACTTCACTGATGAATTCCCGCAATGCCAGCAGCGCGGGCGCGACGCCCTCGCCGTGCGCGAGTTCCTCGTCGTCGATGGACAGGATAAAGGCGCTGGCTCGGCTTTGCTGCTGCGCGAACAGGCTGAGATCGCCGTAGCTGGTCGTTCCCAGCACATCGAAGCCTTCGGCCTTGATGGCCTCGGCCAATACCCGGATGCTCAGGCCGGACGTGTTTTCCGAGCGGAAGTCCTCGTCGATGATGACGATGGGAAACTGGAACTGCATTGCTGTCCTCTGTCTATGGGTTGCCGCTTGCGTTTTAGTTTGTACTCGAACATAATTATATCTGTCCTAGGACAAAATAAACGGCGCGGTGGCAGAGTGGCTATGCAGCAGGATTGCAAATCCGCGAAGGTTGGTTCGATTCCAGCCCGCGCCTCCAGTTTTCCTGGCCGCGGGCGCGGTGCGCTAGGTTGCGTGGTCGCGCAGATGTTCGCGCAACGCGTCAGCGAATGAAAGCGCGATGACCGACGACGGCCAATGCTCTGGCCATACCAGGCTGAGATCAAACGAGGCGCCCGGCTCCAGCGGCCGCAGCTGATCCAGCCCGCCCGGGATGCGCGCGGCGGTCAGCCGGTCTACCAGCGCGATGCCCACGCCACGCATCACCAGTTCCATCGCCACCGAGGTCCAGAACACCTGCACGCGACGCCGCGCGTAGACCTTCTGCTGCTCCAGCAGCGCTTCCAGCCAGAAGCGGGTGTGGTCCAGGTTGTCGTAGATGATGAGGTCGCGGCCAGCCAGTTGTTCCACACGGATGGTGTCGAACTTTTCCAGCGGGTCGCCGGGAGGAATGGCGCAATATAGCTGCAGGCTCACTAGTGGCTCGGCCACCACGCCCGGGTGCTGCCCCCCGTAGAAGCACACCCCCATATCCACCTGGCGCGCTGCCACCCATTCGACGATGCGCGCCGAACTGCGCGTCTGCAAAGCCACGGAGATATTGGGCCGGTCCGCCATGAAACTGGCCAGCACGTCCGGCATGACGGTCAAGGACAGCAAGGGCAAGGACGCCACGGTCAAGTGGCCTTGCTTTTCGCTGCCCAGGTCCTTGATGAAGCTATCCAGTTGCGAAAGGCCGGAGAACAGCCGGTCGACCTGGCCATAAAGCGCCCTGCCTTCGGGCGTGGGCAGCAGACGCCCTCCCTTGCGCACGAACAGCGCCACGCCCACGCGGCGCTCCAGCTGGGCGATGTACTTGCTGGCGGCAGGCTGTGAAATCAGCAGCACCTGCGCCGCCCGGGACACCGAGCCTTCGCGCATCACCGCCCTGAAGATTTCTATCTCTCGCACGTTCATGCGCCGACTATAACTATTTAGCTATAGGGATGGCAATTATTGGTATTAGGCAGTTATGCAGATTGTTCCTAGGATGAACGCTCGACTTTCATCCAGGACCCATCGTGTCGGAAAACTACGCAACCATGGAATTGCCGTTCGGCCCGGAAACCTATGCCGCGAACCTCTCGCTGCTGGCACAGGACATCCAGGCTCAGGGCCTGTCAGCCGCCATCCTGTTCGACCCCGAGAATATCTACTGGCTGACCGGCTACCGTTCCATTGGCTACTTCACCTTCCAGTGCCTGGTGGTCTCGCCCGACGGCGGCATCGCCATGGTCTCGCGCCAGGTCAACCACGCCGTGGCGACCGGCAACCGCAACATCGCACGCTTTGTCGCCATCGATGACATCAGCGACCCGGTCGATGTATTGGCGAGCTACCTGAAGGACATCCTGCCCAGCGGCCGCATTGGCCTGGAAACGGCTTCTGGCTACCTCAGCGTGGCCGCCTACAAGCAGCTGCAAGCCCGCCTGAGCCCACGGCTGGCCGACTGGCAAGGCCCGATGGAAGAGGCGCGCAAGATCAAGACCCCGGCGCAGCTGGGCTTCATGCGCCAGGCCGCGCACGCGGCGGTCGCCGGCATCGACGCCGCAGTGCGCGCGATCGCAGTCGGCGCCACCGAAAACGATCTTGCCGCCGCCATGCTGCACGGCGCCACCAAGGCCGGCAGCGAATACACCCGCGTGCCGCTGGTGGCCGTGGGGCGCGCCAGCGGCGTCTGCTTCACCACCTGGCAGCGCCGGGAGCTCAAACGGGGCGACCTGGTGTTCCTGGAGGCCGCGGCCAACATCAACCGCTATCACGCCATGATCTCGCGCAATTGCGTGGTCGGGCGCGCCACCGAGCGGCAGCGCTTCCTGGCCGGCACCGTCATCGCCGCGCTGGACGCCGCCATCGACGCCATCCGCCCCGGCGTCACCTCCGCCCAGGTGGACCAGGCCTGCCGCGCGGTCTTCGAACGGGCCGGGCTGGGGCATTACTTCGATCACCGCACGGCCTACGGCATAGGCATCGGCTTTCCGCCCAACTGGGCCGAGGGCCGCTTCCTCGCGCTGCGTCCGGACGACCCCACGGTGCTTGAGCCCGGCATGACCTTTCACCTGGTGCCTTCCCTCTTCATGCCCGAAGGCGGCTTCATGGCCAGCGAAAGCGTGGCCGTCTCCGAGGACGGCTGCGAAGTGCTCACCCGCTATCCGCGCGAGCTGATCGAAATCGACGTCTGACAACAAGACCGGCTCCAACAACATACAAGGGGAATTGCCGTGTTGAAGAACTGGATGTATCCAACCATCGCGGTCATGGGAGTGCTGCTTCTGTGGCATTTCGCGATACCGCTGTTCGGCCTGCCAGCCTACCTGTTGCCGCCGCCGCTAAGCGTGCTCGAACGGCTGTGGACTGACTCGGCGTTCCTGGGACATCACTCCTGGGTCACGTCCGTCGAGACGCTGGGCGGCTTCCTGCTGAGCATCGCCGTCGGCATACCGCTGGGCATCCTGCTGGTGTGGTCGCGCCCGCTGGAGCGCGCCATCATGCCGCTGCTGGTGGTGTCGCAGGCGTTTCCCAAGGTAGCGGTCGCGCCGCTCATCATCATCTGGTTCGGCCTGGGCCTGTTTCCCAAGATCCTGATCGCATTCTCGGTGGCCTTCTTCCCCATCGTGGTCAGCACGGTGGCGGGCATGCGTTCCGTGGACGCGGACCTCAACGACCTGGCCCGCTCGATGCGAGCGGGCGCCCTGCGGACCTTTCTGCGCATCCGGCTGCCTTATGCGTTGCCGCAGATCTTCTCCGGCCTGAAGGTCGCCATTGCTTTCGCCACGGTCGGCGCGGTGGTGGGGGAATGGGTGGGCGCCGAAAGCGGCCTGGGCTACGTGCTGCTGTCCGCCAACGCCAACCTCGACACGACGTTGCTGTTCGCGGTGCTGGTCGCGCTCATGCTCATCGGCCTGGTCTTCTACTACCTGGTCGAGTTTTCCGAACGATTCCTGATTCCCTGGCACATCAGCGTGCGCAGCGACGCCCTGCCCTCTGTCTGACCCGTCCTCCGGAGACTCCATCATGAAATTCACGACTCGACTTGGCTGGACCCTGGCTTGCCTGCTGGCCGCAGGCGCGGCCGGCGCGCAGGAGAAGCTGAGCCTGCGCCTGGACTACAGCATCTACGGCACGCACGCGCCGCTGTACTACGGCATAGACAAAGGCCTCTACAAGGCCGAAGGCATAGACCTGAGCATCGGCGAAGGCAGCGGCTCCAGCAACACCGCGAAACTGGTGGCGCAGGGCATCGATCCCATCGGCTTCATGGACTACGGCACCATGCTCAAGGGCGTCGCCGCAGGCATGCCGCTGAAGGCCGTCTTCGCCGTGCACCAACGCTCTCCCATGGTCATCATCAGCCACGCGGACGCTCCGGTGCGCGCGCCCAAGGACCTGGAAGGCAAGGTGCTGGGCATGAGCGCATCCGAGTCGACGGCTCAGATGTTCCCAGTGCTGGCCGCCCTGAACGGCGTGGACCAGAAGAAGATCAATGTCATCGCGCCCGCCGTGGGCACCAAGACCGCCCTGTTCCTGCAACGCCGCGCGGACGCCATCACGGGCGTCACCTACTTCCATATCCCGCCGCTGGAAGCGCAGGGCGCAAAGGTGCATTACTTTTTCTATGCCGACTTCGGCGTCAACGCGCTGGAAGGCGGGCTGGCGGCCAATACCAAATGGCTGGAGGCCAATCCCGAAACGGCTCGGCGCTTCCTGCGCGCCACGCGCAAGGCCTACGAGGCGGCCCTGGCCGACCCGGCCGCCTCGGTCGACGCCCTGGTGCGCCAACGTCCGGAACAGGCGCGCAATCGCGAGCAACTGGTGCGCCAGCTGCAGCTTTCGCTGCAGGCCGCCGGCACGCCCAACACCAAGGGATTGCCGTTCGGCGTCTCTGCGGAGAAGGACTGGCAGTCCATGGTCGACCAGTTCGTGCAATCGAATCAGATCGCCAGCCCGGTCCCGACCAGCACGCTCTACACCAACGACTACAACAGGGACTAGATATGGCACAGCACGCAGCCTTGACGCTCGCTCCCGCAGCGGGCGCGCCCGATACCGCGATCGACATCCGCGGCATGGTCCAGCGCTTTGGCTCCTATGTCGCGGTCGACGGCATCGACCTTGCCATACCCGAAGGCCAGTTCCTCTCCGTGCTCGGCCCCTCCGGCTGCGGCAAGAGCACCTTGATGCGGGCGGTCGCCGGCCTGACGCCGCCCACCGCCGGCGAGATCCGCGTGCTTGGCGAGCGCGTGACCGAGCCGGGCGCCAACGTGGGGATCGTGTTCCAGCGTGCGGCGCTCCTGCCATGGCGCGACGTCGTCGGGAACATCTCGCTGCAGCTGGAGATGCGCAAACTGCCCGCGGCGCGTCATGAGGCCCGGCTGCGAGAACTGATCAAGCTGAGCGGACTGGAAGGTTTTGAAAAATGCCTGCCGCACCAATTGTCCGGCGGCATGCAGCAACGCGTGGCGCTGTGCCGCGCGCTGATCCACGACCCCGACATCCTGCTGATGGACGAACCCTTCGGCGCCCTGGACGCGATGACGCGCGAAGCCATGAACCTGGAGCTGCAACGGGTATGGCTGGAAAGCAAGAAGACCGTCATGTTCATTACCCACAGCATCTCCGAAGCGGTGTTCCTGTCCGACCGCGTGGTGGTGATGAGCAAGCGGCCGGGCCGCGTGGCGCTGACCGTCGACATCGATCTGCCGCGTCCGCGCAACTACGCCATGGTCGGGCACCCCAACTTCGTCAAGGCGGCCACGGTCATACGCGAGTGCTTCGACGCCGCGGGGATGACGGAATGAATCCCGTCCGCTACGACGCCGGCCCCTACCCCCGGGCCCGCCTGGCTTTCCTGTGCGTGGCCAATGCCGGCCTGACCGAGGGCGAAATGCACGCCATGGCTCCCGACGGCGTGGGCCTGAGCTTTGCCCGCGTGCCCATGGCAACGGCCTGCACCGTGCAAAGCCTGGCCGGTATGGAGGGCGGACTGCTTCAGGCCCTGGACGGCCTGGCGCCAGGGCGTCGCGATATCGACGTGGTCTGCTACAACTGCACCGCGGGCAGCTTCGTGATCGGCAACGACAAGGTACGAGCGCTGCTCGCGCAGGCCCGCCCCGGCGCGGCCGTGGCCACGCTGCTGGACGGCGTCACGCAGGCGCTGGACGCGGTCGGCGCGCGCCGCCTGGCGGTTGCCACCGCCTATGACGATGCCGTCAACGAACTGGAGCGCGCTTACTTCGAAAGCATCGGCCACGAAGTCGTCTCGCTGCAGGGCCTGGCCCTGCCCGACGACGAAACCATGAACCGGGTCTCGCCCGACTATCTGTACGAATTCGCCTGTGCCGTGGACCGGCCCGATGCCGACGCCGTCTTCATCAGCTGCGGCGCGCTGCGCTCCACCGCCATCCTCGGACGTCTGGAAGACAGGCTGGGCAAGCCCGTGATCGGCAGCAATCAGGCCAGCATGTGGCATTGCCTGCGGCTGGCGGGGATCCACGACCGGATGGACGGCTATGGCCGGCTGTTCCGGGAACATTGAAATCCGGACCCGTCATGGATGAAATCGATACCCGACTGATCGGCATTCTGCGGCGCGACGCGCGCACGCCGCTTTCCGTTTTGGCCAGCAAGGCCGGCGTGTCGCGCGGCACGGTCTCCAACCGCCTGCGCAAGCTGGAGGAGGACGGGCTCATCGCCGGGTATACGCTCAAGCTGCGCCCTGACTCCGACCAGGACGGCCTGCGCGCCTGGATGGGCATCACCGTCGACGGCAACCAGACGCGCGCCGTGCTGGCCAGCCTGCTGGGCGAGCCGAGCGTCGAGCAGCTGCACGACACCAACGGCCGTTGGGACTTGCTGGCCGAAATACGCGCAGATTCCACTGCAGATCTGTCCAAGGTGCTGGAACGCGTGCGCCTGATCAAGGGCATCGCGGCCACCGAAACCAGCATCCTGCTCGCGACGTACCGCTGAAACCGGCGCGCTAGGCCGGCAGCGGCTCGCCCCGCAGCCTTATCTGCGCGACGGTTCTTTCCCCGCGCTGCTCCAGCACGAACTGATGCCTGTCCGGATACCTCAGCGTCAACCGCCTGCACAGATTCCCTAGTCCGCCCCCGCCGCTGGCCAGATCGAAGGGCGCGTGCAGCCGGCCGGGATTGTCCACTTCGATGAGCAGTTCATCGCCCTGCAAACGCGTGCGTATGCTGATCGGGAAATGCGCGTGTTCCGAACGCATGCCGTGCTTGATCGCGTTTTCCACCAGTCCCTGCAGCGTCATGCGCGGAACACTGATCCGTAGCGTGGCAGGATCGATCTGGCTGCGCAATTCAAGCCGCTTGTCAAAGCGCAGCGCCTGGATGCGCACATAGGCTTCGGCGGCCTCGATCTCCTCCTCCAGCCTGGACAAGCCTCGTCCGCGCCGGTCCAGCGAATAGCGCAGGTACTCGGCCAGGCTGCGCGTCATTTCCTCTGCGATGGCAGGCCGATCGGCGATCTCGGCCACGATGGTGTTCAGCGAGTTGAACAGGAAGTGCGGCTCGATCTGCAGCTGCAGATGCTCAAGCTCCAGTCTCAAGGAGCGCGTCTCCGCCTTCATCTTGGACAGGCGCTCGCTGCGTGCGTTCAGCTCGGCCGAGACGCCGAAATAGATCAGCGTCCAGATCGAGAGCATGCCCATGTAGTAGAGAAAGCCCAGCCGGTACTGGTTGCCCGGCAGCACGCGGATTGCGCCAGGCAGAAACAGGCTGTGGATGCCATAGGCGATCGACGCCAGCAAGGCCGAGGCGGTCAGGCAGAACAACACCGCGCAGACCAGCACCAGCAAGGGCGGATCGCCTTTGCCCGCACGGCGGCCATGCAGCACGGCCGCCCCGCTGGTCAGGACGAATGCCAGGGGTTCCAGCGCCACGGTAAGCCAGAAGGCTGCGGTGGCATTGCCGAACACCGCCAACCGGATGAAGAAGCCCACGATCGCGAGAAAGAGCCATCCCAGCGTCTGCGCCCGCCAGAAGCCAAGCGAGGACTCCCCTGGACTCAAACCCTGGCCGATCGATGCGAACTTCATGGATGCGCCCCCCGGACGGGCAAAGGGTTCTCTGGAAACTGCATAGGCCTTATATTTACCCGCGTGCCAGACCGGACGACTATACCCGCCACACCATGGCGCCAGGGAGGAAAATGCTGCGTGTGCTTGTCATCGACGATGAAGCCCCGGCGCGGCGCTACCTGCGCCGGCTGCTCGAAGCCTCGCCCGACGTCCATGTCGCGGGCGAAGCCGACAGCCTGGAATTGGCGCGAACGCTGATCCGCGAGCATCGTCCGGATGCCCTGTTCCTGGACATCGAACTCACTGCCGCCACGGGTTTCGACCTGCTGGACCAGCTGGAAGTCCCACCCGCCGTCGTCTTCGTCACCGCGCACAGCGACTACGCCGCCCGCGCCTTCGACGTACAGGCCGTCGACTACCTGCTCAAGCCCGTGCGTCCGGGCCGGCTTGAACAGGCGCTGGCGCGGCTGCGCCCGCGCGCTGGCGGCCACCTGACGCTGCGAACGCGCAACGGCACCAAGATCATCAAGATCCATGAACTGACCATGGCGCAGGCGCAAGGCGACTACGTGATGCTTTGCAGCGCCGCGCACGCCAACGAGCTGATGCACATCACCTTCAAGCGCCTGGCGGCCCAGCTGCCCAGTCCGCCCTTCTGCGCCTTGTCGCGGTCGGTCATCATGAATCTGGAACATGTCTCCCACCTGTCGCAGCTGCCCGGCGCGCAGACCGAGGTCGCGTTCAACAACGGTGTTGCGCCCGTGGTGCTGGGACGGGTCGCGTCGCAGCGCCTGCGGCGCGCGGTGGCGCAGCGCTGACGCGACGGGTCGGCCATTGTGGCCAGCGTCGGGATAGGACCGTTGCCGCATCGGTTCGGGCCGGAAATGTGCCGATTGTCATCGGCCGGCCACGAGACATCACGCAGTTTTCGACGAAACGGGGATTTTCCTCGACCAAACATGCCCCAGGAAGACGGCGTCAATAGCCTATGGGGTAGCCGTCCTTGCGATGATCCGACGCCGCCAGATAGCCTCCCTGCTCCAGCCGGTAGGCCATCTGCGCACTGCCGAACTCCAGATCAAAGCGCGGCGCCACATCGACCTTGTGGCCGCATGCGCGCAGATGCTCGACAGCATCCGGCGGGACGTTCCACTCCACCGCCACGCCCACGTTGTCATCCTTGATGCGCCAGCGTGGCGCGTCGCTCGCTGCCTGGGGATTCTGGCCGAAGTCGGCCAGCCGGCTCGTCACTTGAAGATGGCCCTGCGCCTGCATGGAGCCGCCCATGACGCCAAAGCTCATCAAAGGCTGCCCGCCCTTCATCAGGAAGCCTGGAATGATGGTGTGGAACGGCCGCTTGCCTGGCGCCACCACATTGGGATGCCCGGCCTTCGTTGAAAAGCCCCAGCCCCGGTTCTGCATGGCGATACCCGTTCCCGGCACCACCACGCCGGAACCGAATCCCTTGAAGTTGGATTGGATGAACGACACCATGGTGCCGTGCCGGTCTGCCGCGGTCAGATACACCGTCCCGCCGCTGTGCGGATTGCCGGCCCGGGGTTCGCCCGCGCGATCCGGATCGATGAGCTTTGCCCGTTCCGCCAGATAGGCGGGTTCCAGCAACTGCGCGCTCGACACCTGCATGTGGGCCGGATCGCCCACATGTTCGTACAGGTCCGCGAACGCCAGGCGCATGGCCTCGATCTGCAGATGCAGCGCGCGGCCGCTGTCGCGCCCGCAATCCGCCAGGTCGAAACGTTCCAGCATGCCCAAGGCCATCAATGCGCCGATGCCCTGGCCATTGGGACCAATCTCGTAGAGCTCCAGGTCGCGGTAGCGCATGCCTATCGGCTCCACCCAGTCAGCCGCATGGCCCGCCATGTCGGCCTCGGTGATATAGCCGCCCGTATTGCGCGCGTGGGCGGCTATCGCGGCGGCCAGTTCGCCGCGGTAGAAGCTCTCGCCCTTGCTGCGGGCGATGCTCTCCAGCGTGGCGGCCTGGCCAGGGCTGGAGAAGCGCTCGCCGGGCAAGGGCGCGCGGCCCCCGGGCGCAAAGGACTCGGCAAAGCCCGGCTGCCCGCTCAGGCGCGGCACCTGCTTCTGCCACTGGCGATGCACCGTGGGCGAAACCAGATAGCCGTCCCGCGCATAGCGTATGGCGGGCTCGAACAAGTCCTCGAACGGCAGCGAACCGAATTTCTCCCAGATCGCGCGCCAACCCGACACGACACCGGGTACCGTCACGCTGCCCCAGCCTATCGGGTCCATGCCATCCAGATGCGCGAACCTGGCCGTTTCCCAGGCGGCCGGCGCGCGCCCCGACGCATTCAGCCCATGCAGGCGCCCGCCATGCCAGACGATGGCGAACATGTCGCCGCCGATCCCGTTCATGCATGGCTCCACGACGGTCAGCGCAATGGCAGTGGCGAGTGCCGCGTCGATCGCGTTGCCGCCCCGCGCGTACATCTGCAGGCCGGCAGCGCTGGCCAGTGGCTGCGACGTGCTGACCACGTTGTCCGCAAGCAGGGGCATGCGTTGCGATGCATAAGGAAGCTGCCAGAAGGGATCGTTCGGAATGGGCATGGGAGTCGGGTCGGAAGTTAGGGGCTGGCCGCCCGCGGGCGGCCAGCAAGAAAGCCGGGACGGCCGCTATTTGCCCGCAGTAATGTTCAGGGCCTTGACCTTGTCGCGCCAGAACGCCTGCTGGTCCAGGATGAACTTGGGCAGGGTCTGAGCCGGAATCTCGCTGATCTGGAAGCCCTGCGCCTCGATGGCCTTGCGGAATCCCGCGTCGCCCTGCGCCTTGGCCAGCGCGCGGGCCACGATGTCCAGGCGGTCCTTGGGCGTTCCCTTGGGCGCCATCAACGCGAACAGGTTCTCCGCCTCCAGGCCCTGCACGCCCAGCTCCTTGAGCGTGGGTACGTCAGGCATGACCGGCAGACGCTTGGCCGAGGCCACGCCCAGCACGTCGATGCGGCCGCCCTGTTTATGCGGCAGCGAGCTGGTCACGCTGTCGAACATGAAGACCGACGCGCCCGAGATGACTTCGGGCAAGGCCTGGCTGCTGCCTTTGTACGGGATCTGCAATGCGTCCACGCCCGCCTGCTCCTTGAAGATCTCGCCCTCCAGGTTGGACAGGGTGCCCGCGCCCATCGACGCGTAGTTGTACTTGCCCGGCGCTGCCTTCAGATAGGCCACCAGGCTGGCATAGTCCTTGATGCCCAGCGTCGCGGGGGTGACCAGGATGTGCGGGGCGCTGGCGATCGCGCCCACCGCATCGAAGTCGCCGTCCAGCGACACCTGCTGCTTGCCATTGAGCGCTTCGTAAATGGAGTTGGACATCACCGACGAGATGTACAGCGTGTAGCCGTCGGCTTCGGAACGCGCCGCCGCCTGCATGCCGATCAAGCCGCCAGCGCCGGGGCGGTTCAACACCACCACCGACTGGCCCAGCGTGTCGCCCAGCTTCTGGCTGAGCTCGCGAGCGAGCACGTCCGTCGCTCCGCCCGGTGGAAACGACAGGATAAGCTGAAGCGAACGCTGCGGAAAATCAGCCGCCCCCGCGCCGGTAGCCGCCGACAACGCCAGCGCGGCAAAGGCGCGCTTCAGAATGCCGAGTCCCTGCGGGCGCGCGGCGGCGCGGCCCGATTTACATACAACACTAGCCATGCGATTCCCCTTGGTTGAAGCGCCGTAGGCGGGTCTGTTGCCCTTGTATCCTGGCGGCCCTGGTCGGCCCATTCTATGAATTGCTTTTGTGGCAATCAATATCAATAATTAGCATGCCAATTGCTATTTTGAGAATCACGACATGCTCAGCACCGCGCACCGCTATTTCCTCGAGGTCGTACGCGCAGGCAGCATCAAGGACGCGGCCACGAGCCTCCACGTAGCGCCCTCCGCCATCAGCCGGCAGGTCGCCAAACTGGAGGATGACTGCGGCGCGGCCCTGTTTGAACGGCGCCCGCATGGCATGGAGCTGACCCGGGCCGGCGAAATGCTGGCCGACTATGCGCGCCGCGTCGCCATGGATGCCGAACACGTGCTGCGCGATATCCGCAGCCTGCGTCATGCGGAGCTGACGACCATCCGCATAGGCTCCAACGAAGCCGTGGCGCGCAACGTGCTGCCGCCCATCCTGGGCGCGTACCGCGCCCTGCATCCCGATGTAGCGTTCCAGGTGCACATCGGCTCGCCCGGCGTCGTGACGCAGCGCCTGCGCGACAACAGCATCGACGTGGGCCTGGCCTTCAGCCTGAACGCGGGCAACGGCATCGCCGTGCGCTACGAAATCGTCTCGCCCGTTCGCGCCATCATGGTCCCGGACCATCCTCTCGCCAAGCGCGCCAGCGTGTCCTTGGACGACCTGCGCCGCTACCCGATCGCGCTGACCGACTCGGGCACCACCGTGCGCCTGTTGTTCGACAGCTCGGCGGCGGGCGGCGACGGGCCGCCTTTCGACATCGCCTATTCGAGCAACTCGTCATCGGTCATTCGCGCCATCGTCGAGGCCGGCCATGCCGTCACGCTGGCCGGCGAGATCACGCTCGCCGAACCGCTGCGCAGCGGCGCGCTGGTGGCCGTGTCCTTGCAGCAAGCCGTCTTCGCCGAACGCACGCTGCAAGTGCAGACCGCCAGCCACGCCCGGCTGCCCGAAGCGACGGCCGCGTTCATCGAGCACCTGATCGAAGCGCTATCCACAGGCGCCCGTTCACGCGATTCTTGACTTGGCGCAGGCTTGCCGCAAAACTGAAGTTCTACACGCGCGCAGGCTCGGCCAGGCGCGGAAGGCCCCGATTCAATGGTCAGAGTGAATGATTGAAGGAGCTCCGCATTGACCACTGCCGCGATGCCCAGACTGAAACTGCGCCGCCTTGTCACCGTGCTGGCGCTCGCGAGCGGAATCATCGCCTTCGTCAACACCCTGTACGCGGCCTACCTGGTGCAGCGCGAGCAGTTGATTGCCAACACCCTCGAGGCCAACCGGGCCTATGCGGTCAAGCTGGCGGAAGTCACCGACATCTACATCGAATCCATACAGCGGCAATTGCTCCTGTCAGCCGAGCGAGCGCCTGGCCTGCTGGGTTCGAAACCCGCCATGGAAGACGAACTCGCGCGCCTCGTCCATCAGAGCGACGGCGTCATGACGGCCGCCATCGCCGACAGTAGCGGCACCATCCTCGCCACCGCTCCCGCCGACGCGGGCTTCGAAGGCAGGACGCTGGTGCGCCAACAATTGGCGACGGGCGCCCAACATCTGAAGGGCCAGATATCGACCCCCTACGTGGGTATGGAGGGCCAGCTGATACTGGCGTTTTCCGAGCCTTTCCGTGATGCCAAGGGCAACTATGCCGGCACGATTCTCACGGCCATCCACCTTCGGCAAGGCAACGAGTTCGACAAACTGGTAGGCGAGCACTTCTACCGCGACGGATCCTACCTGTATGTCGTCGACGGCAACGGCACCATCATTTACCACAAGGACAAGGATCGCATCGGCACCAGCGAAAGAAGCAACGCCGTGGTCGAAGCCGTGCTGCGCGGCGAGACGGGTGCGATGCCCGTGGTCAACACCCGCGGCGCGCACCTCCTGGCCGGCTACGCCGCGCTCAAGAACGGCGGATGGGGCGTCGTGGCGCAACGCCCGCTGGACGAAACGCTGCGCCCGCTGCGGAGCCTGACCGACAGGATCGTGCTCTACGCTTTGCCGGTGGGGCTGATCATGTTCCTGGTCATCTATCTGTTGGGCCGCTGGATCTCGCGGCCGCTGGAGGAACTGGCGCAGATCATCGAACGGGACCAGCCGGGCGCATCCGCTGGAGATCTGGACAGGGTCAAGGGCTGGTACTACGAAGCTGCCCGCCTGCGGAACGCCGTGACGATGAGCCAAAGCTCCCAAACCCGGCGGCTCGACAAGCTGAACACGGACACCATCACCGATCCGATGACGGGCCTCTTCAACCGCAGGGGCCTGGCGCTGCAGATCGCCACCCTGCGCCAGACCCAGCAGCCTTTCGCGGCGCTCGCGCTGGACCTGGACCACTTCAAGCGCGTGAACGACACCTACGGGCACGCGGCCGGCGATCAGGTGCTGATCGCGCTGGCCGCCATCCTCAAGACCTGTGTGCGAGGGGAAGACGCGCCGTGCCGCGTCGGCGGCGAAGAGTTCCTGATCGTGATGCCCAACGCCTCGCGTGACACGGCGGAGATGGTCGCCGGACGCATCCGGGCTGCGACGGCAAGCCATGCCATGCCGCAAGCGGTGGGGCGTGTCACGGTGTCCATCGGCATCGCGCTGTGGCCGTCGGATGATGCCGACATCGACAAGGTCATGGCGAAGGCGGATGAGGCCTTGTACCGGGCGAAGAATGCGGGACGTGATCGGGTGGAGGTCTGGTCGGCGGGGAGTCCGCAGGCCTAGCCTTCGTCCGCAGGACGCCGCGTATACCCCGCGGCCAAAGCATGCGCGACCCTTTCTGCGTAGCGCTGCATGATGGCCGCCAACGCCTCGAGGTTCTTCGACTTCAGGCGCTGCAAAGGCCCCGTAACGCCAAGGCTGTAGATCACGCCCAGATGCGGCAGATGCACCGGCACGCCCAACGCCGCCAGGCCCTCATCGATTTCGCCGATGCAGGTCGCGTAGCCCTGCTGACGGACCTGGGCGTACTCGTCTCTGATGCGGCGGCTATCCACGCAGGTATGCGCGGTCAAGCGCGGTAGCGGTTCCGCCAGCGCGGCATCGATGACCTTGGGCGCTTGAAACGCAAGAATGGCTTTGGCCGATGCGGCCGCATGCGGCGCCATGCCCTTGCCGGGCAATACGAATCCGCGCCAGGGTGTATCGGGCGCTTCCATCAGCACGGATGACACCTGGTGACCGCTGTGCAGCTTCGCCAGGTAGCAGGTTTCATCGGTCTCGGCCGCCAGGTCGGCCAGGTGCGGGCGCACCACCGCGCCTATCCACTCCGTATCTGCGCTGGCGTATGCCAGCCGCTTCACCCGCGCACCCAGCACATAGGTGCTTGCGGCCAGATCCACCAGTTGTGAGTCCTGCATGGTGCCCAGCAGTCGATGCGCGCTGGTCTTGGGTAAAGCCAGCATGCGCGCGATTTCCGTGAGGGCCAGGCCGTCGGGAAAGGAGGCGAGCAGTTCGAGGATGCGGGTGTAGCGCTCTAGGGGGGGGAGTTTGGAATCTTGGCTCATAGGCGTTCCTTGGACGCGCATTGTAGGGCGGCCGAACGCCCATGCCGGGAAAACCCGGTCTTGCTGTCCTTGCCGGCTGTTTTTTATTATACCGAAAAAAGGAACGTTGTACCGATTTTCGGAACGACGAGAAAGCCATCAAAAACCCTGGGGAAAGCCGCCCCGCCTTCAACGTTGATCGTTACAGGAGCGCAGCATCATGTCTTTCAAGAACATCCTCACCCTTGCCCGCCGCGTTCTACCGGCCGTCGCCCTGGCAAGCCTTGCCAACGCGGCCTACGCCCAGAACGTGGTGGTAGGCGCCACCGTGCCCCTCACCGGCCCCTTGTCGCTGACCGGCAAGCAATACTTCAATTCCCTCAAGCTGGCCGAGGACGACATCAACAAGGCGGGCGGCCTGCAAGGCAAGCCGGTCAAGTTCGTGTTCGAGGACGCCCAGGCGTCCAACGGCACGGCCGTCAATGCCTACGTGAAGCTGGCGCAGGAGAACAAGCCCGCCTTCACCTTTCTCACCAGCTACAGCACCCAGAACATGGCCGTCGCGCCGGAAGTGGCGAAGGCCGGCATTCCTGCCATGTACGCCGGCGGCGCCGATGCCGTCGCGGATCTGCGCAATCCCTGGCTGTTCCGCATCCGCCCGCAGGACAGCACGGCGGCCGTCGCCATGGCGCGCTTCGTCAAGGATGAGCTCAAGCTGTCCAAGCCCGGCATCCTCTACATCCAGAATGATTTCGGCCAGGGCGGCGCCAATGCCGCGGCGGCCTTCCTGAAGGATCAGGGCATCACCCCCGTCGGCACGGAAGCCTATGGCCAGAACGACAAGGACATGTCGGCGCAGATTCTCAGCCTGAAGAACAAGGGCGCCGACGTCATCCTCGCCTTCGTCTACCCGCAGGACGGCGCGATGGTGCTGCGCCAGATCAAGATGCTGGGTCTGAAGCAGCCCGTGGTGGCCTCGTCGGCTGCCTTTGTCCCGGCCGCCATGCAACTGTTGTCGCCAGCCGATCTGGACAACGTCTGGGGCGTGATCGACACCTATCTGCCCGCGACCGACAAGGGCAAGAACTACGCGGAACGCTTCAAGCAACGCTTCTCCATGGACGCCGATCCCTATGGCGCCGCGTACTACGACGGCGCGATGCTGATGGCCCAGGCCATCAACGCCGTCGGCGCCGAACCGCAAAAGCTCCAGGCCTATCTCAAGGACCTGAAGGGTTATCAGGGCGTTTCGCACGTCTACAGCTTCGATGCCAAAGGCAACGGCGTGCACGATGTCGCGATCGTGAAGTTCGCCAAGGGAAGCAAGGACATGCAGTTCATCAGCACCATCAAGGTCGACTGAGCATGGCCGGCGCCACAAGGGGAACTCCATGCAGGAAATGATCCAACTGCTGGTCAACGGCGTCGCGCTCGGCAGCGTCTACGCCCTGGCCGCGCTGGGCTTCGTCATCGTGTATTCGGCCACCAGCGTGGTGAACTTCGCCGCCGGCCAGTTCGTCATGCTGGGCACTTTCTTCGGGGTCAGCACCATCATCCAGGCCCAGTGGCCCGCAGCCCTGGCCTATCCCGTGGCCATCGCGATGATGGCGGTCTTCGGCCTGTTGTTCTATGCCCTGGTCCACTTGCCGCTGCAGAACCGTCCCGTCGTGACGGTCATCATCGGCACGGTGGCCGCCGGCATCGCCATGCAGAACGGCGCGTTGCTGATCTGGGACGCCTGGCCCTTCCGCATGCCGTCGCCTTTCGGCGACGGCACCATCAGCCTGGCCGGCGGCGTCATCACGGTGCACGCCCTGGCCACCATCATCATCACGCTGCTGTTGATCGCCGGTCTCTACGCGCTGCTGCACCGTACTTCCATCGGCCGCTCGATGCGAGCGGTGGCGCAGGACGTCGAGACCGCGAGACTGATGGGCCTGCCGGTGCGCCTGCTGCTGGGCTTCGCCTGGCTGCTGGCGGCCGTGTTCGCGGGCTTTGCCGGCCTGCTGGTGGGGCCCATGTGGTTCGCCGACGTCAACATGGGCGATGCCGTCGCGCTGAAGGCCTTCGCCGCCACCATCATCGGCGGATTCGGCAGCGTACCCGGCGCGATCGCGGGCGGGCTGGTGGTGGGCTTGATAGAAATTCTTGGCGCGGCATACCTGTCCTCCACCTACAAGGACCTGCTGGCCTTTGGAATCATGATTCTCTTCCTGCTGCTGCGGCCGCAGGGCATCTTCGGCGAACGCATCGCCGATCGGGGCTGACCATGAAACGATCCCATCTGCTCTGCGGTCTGGCCGTCCTGGCGTTGGCCGCCGCCCTGCCCCTCTATACCCAGGGCTACGGCAACCGTCTTGCCAATACCGCCGTCATCTCGGCCATTGCCGTCATCGGCTTGAACTTCGTGTTCGGTTATGCCGGCCTCATCTCGCTTGCGCACGCCGCCTTCATGGGCGTGGCCGCGTACCTGGTGGCCGTCCTGACCACGTCCCACGGCTGGAATCCCTGGCTGGCGGCGCTGCTCGCCATTGCCGCCACCTGCCTGACCGCCTATGTCACCGGCCGTATCCTGCTGCGCCTGAAGGGGCATTACCTGGCGCTGGCAACCTTGGGGCTGAACGTCAGCTTCACCATCGTCGTTTCCAACTGGATCGACGTCACAGGGGGCACGAACGGCATCTCCGGCATTGCGCCGCTCTCGCTGGGCGCCATCAAGCTCGACGACGAACCCAGCTTCTACCTGTTCTCGCTGGCGGTGCTGACCTTGCTGGCCCTGCTGGCCGCGCGCATCCGCCATTCGCATGCGGGCCGCACGCTGATGGCGGTGCGCGACGATGAGCTGGCCTCGGCCATGACGGGACTGCCGGTCACCGAGGTCAAGGTGGCGGCCTTCACGCTGGGCGCCGCCTACGCGGCCGTGGCCGGCTGCCTGTTCGCCTTCCACATCCGCTTTGTCTCGCCCGAGGACTTCAACTTCTCCCACTCCATCATCTACCTGGCCATGCTGGTCGTGGGCGGCGAAGGCAGCATCGTCGGCGCGATCCTGGGCGCGGTAAGCGTGACCCTGCTGCCCGAACTGCTGCGCGGCGTCGGCAACGCCTATCTGCTGGTTTTCGGCGTTCTGGTGCTGGTCATCCTGATCGTGCTGCCCCGCGGCCTGATCAGCCTGGTCGACCCGGCCACCTACCGCCGGCGCGCCAAACGCAGCGGCCGGCGCGGCGTGGTCCATGGAGGCAGCCTGTCATGAGCCTCATGCAAGTACAGAACATCAGCAAGCATTACGGCGGCGTGCAGGCGCTGTCGAACGTCAGCCTGGAGATCGGCGCCAACCAGTTCTACGCCATCATCGGCCCGAACGGCGCCGGCAAAAGCACCCTGCTCAATGTGATGACCGGCCTGGTTCCCCCCACATCCGGACAGGTCAGCTTCGACGGCAAAGTGCTGACCGGACTGCCCACGCACGCGATCATCCACGCGGGCATAGGCCGGATTTTCCAAAGCGGCCGCCTGTTCACGCGCCTCAGCGTCCTGGAAAACGTCATGCTGGGCGCCGCCATGCGCGACCCGCGCTCGCTGAGCGCGCTGCTGCTGCGCCCCCGATCCACGCGGGAGCGCGAACGCGCCGCCCGTGATGCCGCCTACGACACCCTGCGCCAGTTCGACCTGCATACGCTGGCCGACCGCAGCATAGGTTCGCTGTCCTACGGCAACCGCCGCCTGGTCGAGATGGCCAGAGTCATGGTCGCGCGGCCGCGGCTGTTGCTGCTGGACGAGCCTGCGGCCGGTCTGAATTCCGGCGAGGTCGAACAACTGATGGACCTGTTGCGGCGCCTGCGCGAACAGCACCGGCTATCGGTCGTGCTGATCGAGCACAACATGGGCATGGTGATGCGGCTGGCCGAGAACGTGGCGGTGCTCAACTTCGGCGCCAAGCTGGCCGAAGGCACCCCCGCCGAGGTGCAGTCCGATCCCGCGGTGCTCGAAGCCTATCTTGGAGGAGGCTACCAGCATGTTGCAGTGTAGAAACCTGGGCGCGGCCTACGGCGACATCGTCGCATTGCGCGGCATCGATCTGGATGTGCGCGCTGGCGAGGCCGTGGCGCTGATTGGCGTCAACGGCGCCGGAAAAACCACGCTGCTGCGCGCGATCTCCGGCTTGCTTCCCACCACCGGTGAACTGAACTTCGACGGCAGTTCCCTGGACACGCTGCCGATCCAGCGCCGCGTAAAGGCGGGCATCGCCCATGTCCCGGAAGGCCGCAGAATATTTCCGGGCCTAACCGTGAAGGAGAACCTGGAAGTCGGGGGCTCGGTGCGCGGTGGCGGCAGCAGCGATGACTTCGACCGCGTCTACGACCTCTTCCCCCGGCTGAAGGAGCGCGCCAGCCAGCTGGGCTGGTCCCTGTCTGGCGGCGAACAGCAAATGCTGGCGATCGGCCGCGCCTTGATGGCGCGCCCCCGCCTGCTCCTGCTCGATGAGCCTTCGCTTGGCCTGGCGCCGCGCCTGGCCGAAGAAGTCTATGCCCGCATCGCCCGCATCAATGAGGGCGGCATGACCGTCCTGCTGGTCGAACAAAACACCGTGCTCGCACTCGGCGTGGCCGACCGCGGTTATGTCATCGAAAACGGCAGCATCGTCTTGACCGACACGGCCGAGACCTTACGTCTGCACCCGCGGGTCCGGGACGCCTACCTGGGCCGCTAATTCCTGCTTGAGAGAAACCATGTATCCCGATCCTTCCTCCCGTTCACAGGCGCTGCACACGCGCGCCAAGCGCAGCCTGCCCGGCGGCAACACGCGCACGACCGTCTATCTTTCGCCCTACCCCGTCTACGCGGCGCAGGGCGCCGGCTGCCGCGTCCGCGACGTCGACGGCAACGAGCTGATCGACTGCATCAACAACTTCACGGCACTCATCCACGGCCATGCGCACCCGGCGCTGGCCGCGGCGGCGCACCGCCAGATCGACCTGGGCACCGCCTTCGGCATGCCGACCGAGAGCGAAATCGCGCTGGCCGAATTGCTGGCCGAACGCGTGCCGGGCATTGAACACATCCGCTTCACCAACTCCGGCACTGAAGCCGTGATGATGGCGCTGAAGGCCGCTCGCGCCTATACCGGTCGCCCCAAGATCGCCAAGGTCGAGGGGGCCTACCACGGCTCCTATGACCATGCCGAAACCAGCCTGGACGCCAGCCCCGCGAACTGGGGTGAGGCAACCGCGCCCGCCTCGGTGGCGCACTCGCAGGGAACGCCGGCAGGCGTGACGGCGGACGTCGTGATCCTGCCCTTCAACGACTGCCAGGCCACCGAAGCCCTGCTGCGCGCGCACGCCGCCAGCCTGGCCGGCGTGCTGATCGACCTGCTGCCCAACCGGGTTGGGTTGATTCCCGCCAGCCCCGAGTATCTGCGCATGCTGCGGCGAGTCACGACGGAGCTGGGCATCCTGCTGATCGTCGACGAAGTCATTACGCTGCGCCTGGCGCCAGGCGGTGCGCAAACGCGGCTGGGCGTCACGCCGGACCTGACTACCGTCGGCAAGATCATGGGCGGCGGCTTTCCCGTCGGAGGCGTGGCCGGACGCGCGGACGTGATGGCGGTATTCGATCCCAGCGCCGGCCGTCCGGCGGTACCCCACGGCGGCACCTTCTCGGCCAACCCCGTCAGCATGGTGAGCGGACTGGCCGCCATGCAATTATTGGATAACGCAGCCTATGCCCAGCTCGACCGTCACGGCGACATGCTGCGGCAGGGATTGAACCAGGCCTTTGCCGACGCCGGCATCGCAGGCCAGGCCACCGGGCTGGGATCGCTCGTCAAGCTGCATCTGAAGGCGCAGACGCTGACCAGCTACCGCGATGCCTATCCCAGTCCGGAACAGGCTCAGGCCATGGCACGCTTCAATCGCGAAATGCTGAACCGCGGCGTGCTGATGGCCAGCTATGGACTCATTGCCCTGTCCACGCCCATGCGGGATCAGGACATCGCCCAGATCGTCGAGACCGCGCATGCAGCGCTCAACGTCTTGCGCCGCGAAGAGGTGTTGGCATGACTGTCACCGTAGGCATAGACGTAGGCGGCACCTTCACCGATCTGATTCTGGTCGATGACGAATCCGGCGCCGTGCGCATCTCCAAGGTCCCCAGCACGCTGGAGAATCAGGCTTTCGGCGTGCTCGAGGCATTGCGCCGCACCGAGGTCCCCCTGGAACGGGTGGACAGCATCGTCCACGGCACTACCACCACCACCAACGCCGTACTCGAACGCAAGCTCGCCAAGGTCGGGCTGATCACCACCGACGGCTTCCGCGACGTGCTCGAACTCGGCCGGCGCACCCGGCCGCACGCCTACGGACTGACGGGCAGTTTCGTGCCGCTCATCCCCCGCGAGCTGCGGCGTGAAGTTCCCGAGCGCATGGACGCCCAAGGCAAGGTGCTGACTGCGCTGGACGAGGAGGCATTCGTAGCCCGGGTCCGGGAACTGGCACAGACCGGCGCGGAAGCCCTGGTCATACATTTCCTGCACAGCTACGCCAATCCCGCCCACGAGCTGCGCGCCCTGGAACTGGCGCGCCAACACTGGCCGAACGACTACATCACCGCCGGCCACACCATCATTTCCGAGTTCCGCGAGTTCGAGCGCGGAACCGCCGCCGCCGTCAACGCCTCAGTCCAGCCCATCCTGGACCGCTACATCGACCGCTTGCAGAGCAGCCTCACCGCGGCGGGCTTTCGCAACGACCTGCTGGTGATGCAAGGCAACGGCGGCACCGTATCGGCGCGCACCATCGCGCGCGCCGCCATCAACACCGTCATGTCCGGGCCGGCGTCGGGCGTCATGGCCGCGGCCTATTCCGGCCGGATGTCCGGGTACCCGAATCTGATCACCTATGACATGGGCGGCACGTCTTCCGACGTCGCGCTCATCGAGAACAGCGTGCCCAAGGTATCCAGCGAGCTGGAGCTGGAGTACGGCATGCCCCTGCACGTGCCGATGGTCGATGTGCATACCGTCGGCGCGGGCGGCGGCTCCATCGCCCGGGTGCAGGCCGGCGGCATGCTGCGCGTCGGCCCCGACAGCGCGGGCGCGCGCCCCGGCCCCATCTGCTACGGACGCGGCGGCGAACTGCCGACGCTGACCGACGCCAATCTGGTGCTGGGGCGGCTCGACCCCGATCGCCTGCTCTCCGTGGATCGCGCGGTCACCGTGGACGAAGTGGCCGCGCGCATCGAGGAGCACATCGGTCGCCCGCTGGGCCTGGACGCGGTGCAGGCTGCGGCGGCCATTCTGCAGATCGGCAACAACAACATGGCCGGCGCCGTGCGCTTGGTCAGCCTGGCCCGCGGCTACGATCCCCGCGATTTCGCGCTCTTCGCCTTCGGCGGCGCGGGGCCGCTGCACGCCGTCGCGCTGGCGCGCGAACTCGCCATACCGACCGTCCTCATTCCGGTGCGCCCCGGACTGACCAACGCCCTGGGTTGCCTGGTGGCGGATGTGCGGCATGACTTCGTAAAGTCTTTCAACCGGCCGCTCAAGGATCTGACGGACGCCGATCTGCAGGCCTGCCTGCATGACCAGATCGCCCTGGGGCATGCCGCCATCGAGCGCGACGGCATCGCCGTCTCCGACATCGAAATCTTCCATCACGCGCAGATGCAGTTCCAGGGCCAAAGCCATCTGTTGACAGTGGCCGTCGAAACCGGCGCCGCCACCGTCGCGCAGCTGCAGGAGGCTTTCGCCCGCGCCTATTGGCAACGGTTCCAGGTCGAACTCTCCGAGTTGCGACCGGTTCTGGTGACGCTGGACACCAGCCTCGTCGGCAAGCGCCACGCCATATCGCTGGACTCGCTGCGCAGCACAGGAACGGCCGCTGCGCCGCCACGGCGGCGTCCGGTGTGGTTCGCGGAAACGGGCTGGACCGACACGCCCATCTACCCACGCGAGCACATCCCCGCCGAAGGCCTGAACGGGCCCGCGATCATCGAACAACTGGACGCCACCACCGTCATCGACCCCGGCGCGCACGCCCGCGGCGACGGCTACGGCAACCTCATCATCACTCTCTAGGGCAGATGCACTCCCATGACCCACATCGACCCCGTCACGCTGACCGTCATCCAGAGCGGGCTGCATCAGGTATGCAATGAAATGGACCTGGCGCATTGCCGCGCGGCGTTCTCACCCATCATTTCGGAATCTCAGGACCGCTCCAACGGCATCTACCACCGCGACAGCGGCGAACTGATCGCCCAGGGAGAGCTGGGCCTGCCCATCTTCGTGGGCACCATGCAGTTCTCCACCCAGGCCGTGATCGAACGGGCCAAGGACATCGCCCCCGGCGATATCTTCATGGTCAACGATCCCTACCTGGGCGGTACCCACCTGATGGACGTGCGCTTCGTCAAACCCTACTTCTATCGCGGCAAGCTGTACGCCTGGCTCGCCAACACCGGCCACTGGCCCGATATGGGCGGCATGGTGCCCGGCGGATTCTCTGCCCACGCCACCGAAATCGAGCAGGAAGGACTGCGTCTTCCTCCAGTCAAGCTCTACAAGAAGGGGGAGCTGGATCCGGAAATCCTGTCCATCCTGATGTCGAACATCCGCATCTCCGAGCAACGCATCGGCGACATCAAGGCCCAGGCGGCCGCGCTGGCCATCGGCGAACGACGGCTGACCCAGCTGTTGGACCGCTACGGCCAGGACACCGTCGACACCGCCATCGAAGAACTCAAACGCCAGGCCTCCGTCCAGACCCGCGCCGTGATCGCCGCGATTCCTGACGGTGAGTATCTTGGACAAGCCTTCCTGGATTCCGACGGCGTGCAGGACCAGCCGCTGAAGGTGGCGGTGCGCATCCGCAAGAAAGGCGAGCTCATGCACTTCGACCTCAGCGAATCCAGCCCGCCCTGCGCCGGCCCGATGAACAGCGTCATCGCCACGACGCGCTCATCCATCTACCTGGCGATCAAGCATGTTTTCCCCGAACTGCCCATCAATGCGGGCCTGTTCGAACCGCTGCGCATCGAGGATCCCGACGGCACCTTCCTTTATGCGAAGTATCCCCGGCCGGTATCGGGCTGCGCCGCGGAGGTCAGCCAGCGCATCGCCGAAGCCGTATTCGACGCCTTGCAGAAAGCAATCCCCCAGCGCTTGTTCGCGGCGCCCGCCGGCACCACCGCCAATCTTGCCATCGGCGGCGATGACCCCATGCATGGGCGCTCCTATGTCATGTACGTCATCTCGGGCGGCGGCTACGGAGGCCATCCCGCAGGCGATGGACTGACCAACGGCTGCTCCACCATCGGCATCTCCAAGGCCGCGCCGGTGGAGGTCCAGGAACAGTTGTATCCGGTGCTCTTCGAGCGCTACGCCATCCACGAAGGATCCGGCGGACTGGGCGAGTTCCGCGGCGGCATGGGCATCCATTACCGGATCCGTCTCAGGGCAGGCTCGGCGCGCGCTTCCATGGTCATGGACCACGGAAAATTCGGTCCCCCCGGCGCGGCGGGTGGGCAGGAAGGCGGCCGTACCCGCGTCACGGTCTATCGCGACGGCGCAGCCTATGTGCCAGCCCATGTATCCAAGGATCAGGGGATCGTCATGCAGGCCGGCGACGTCATCGAGGTCTACACGCCCGGCGGCGGCGGCTATGGCGATCCCGCGCGGCGCTCGACACTCGCCCGCGAGAACGATATACGGCAGGGCTACTACCCCGGCTGACGCGCCGTCCCGCACGGGACGGCCGTGGCGCCCACGGACTTCGGTCCGCGGCGCCGTTCCTATTTCTGTAATTCCTATTGGCTTTCATCCGATGACTAATCTTCATTAGACGGTTTTCACCACGCGCCTACAATCCTCGCCAGGGTCAACTCAAATAAAAAGACCGTGGAGACAAGATGAAGACAGCCGTTCCTGGCGGGACCTCCGTTCTCACCCGACTCAAGTACCTGGCATTGGCCGGCCTGTTCATGGCGGCCTCCGGCCACGCGCAGCAGCCGGCAAAGCTGGTCGTCGGCTTACCGGCCGGCGGATCGTTCGATACCGTGGCCAGGATCGTGGCGGAGAAGCTTCCCAATCATCTGGAGCGGCCCGTGGTGGTGGAGAACCGCCCCGGCGCGCAGACGCGCATTGCCATTCAGGCGGTCAAGGGCGCCGCGCCCGACGGAAGCAGCTTGCTGGTGGCGCCGGGCGTGGCTATCTTCCTCTACCCGCACCTGTTCCGACAGCTCAATTACGATCCCTTCGCCGACCTTAAGCCGGTGACGCAGCTGGTGAGCTGGGACATCGTGCTCGCCGTCGCGGCCGATAGCCCCGTCACCTCGTTCAACGAGTTCCAGACCTGGGCCAGGCAGAATCCGGACAAGGCGTTCTACGGTACATCCGGCACCGGCAGCCTGCAGCATTTCCTGGGCGTTTCACTGGCCAGGCGCCTAGGTACGCCGCTGGAGCACATCGCGTTCAAGGGCGGCAAGGACGCCGTGACCGCGCTCCTGGGCGGACACATCAATGCCATCGTTATGGATGCGGGCGAAGTGGTCCCGCTGGCGCAGGCTGGCAAGCTGCGCGTTCTGGCGACCTTCAGCGCACAACGCGAACCGGCGCTGCCGCAAACGCCGACCATGCGCGAACTCGGGCTGGGCGAACTCGAGACCTCGGGCTGGGCTGGGCTGTATGCACCGGCCGGCACCCCAGAGCCAGCCATCCGCAAGCTGAATTCGGCGGTAAACGACATCCTCGCCCTTCCCGACGTCGCCAAGCGTCTTTCCGAGCTGGGCATGCGGCCGGCCGGCGGCACACCGCAGGCGGTCGACGCGCTGGCGCGCCAGCAGCTCGAGCAGTGGCGCGATACCGTGGCCCAGTCCGGCTTCGTGGTCGATTGAGCTGCGCCGCCCGCCACCCATTTTCTGATCTCACTGGATCAAGTCCCATGTTCGCATTGACCACCCTCGACATCGCCTCTCGTCCCGTTGCCTGCCTGGAAATCGAAGGGCGGAATTATCCGCTGGCCACCTGTGCCCAGGTGTTGGACCAGCCCGCCCTGGATACCTCCGTCCGCGATCTCTTCGAAGACTGGCCGCGCTCGCTGGCGCTGCTTGAGCAGGCAGCCGCCCGCCGCTCCGCGCTCGACGGCCATGAGGTCTCCGGACCGGTGCGCCACATGGCTCCGCTGCAGTATCCCGGCAAGGTGCTTTGCGCCGGGGCCAACTACCATGACCACCTGGCGGAAATGAACGTCCCGAACGCCGAGGACAAGTCCGCACAGCGCCTGTTCTTTTTCTTCAAGCCGCCCCGCCAGGCCGTGGTCGGCGAGGGTGCCACGGTACACATGCCCATAGGCTGCCAGCGCCTGGACTGGGAGATCGAACTGGCGCTGGTGATAGGAAAGACGGCCAGGAATGTGCTGCCGGAAAATGCGCTGGACCACGTGGCGGCGTACACCGTCGCGGTCGACATGTCGGCGCGCGACCTCAACAAGGCGCCCGACACCTTCTACAAGCTGGACTGGGTGGCCGGCAAGGCGCATGACACCAGCTGCCCGCTCGGACCCAGGCTGGTACCGGCGGCGTTCATCCGCGACCCCATGGACCTGGGCCTGAAGCTCAGCGTCAACGGCCAGATCAAGCAAAACGCCCGTACCAGCGGCATGGTCTTCGACATCCGTGAGCAGCTGGCAATCCTGAGTCGCATCATGACGCTGGAACCCGGAGATCTAGTACTGACGGGCACGCCCGCCGGCGTGGGCGCGCCACAAGGCACGTTCCTCAAGATCGGTGACGAAATCAGCGCAACGATCGAGGACATCGGCACGCTGGCGGTACAGATCCAGGCATCGCGCTGACATCCTGGCCGGCCCCGGCCGCACCTTTCCAATGAGGCAGTTCCATGCAGTCTCTTTTCTCTCCCCTGCCCGCTACAGCCGGCGACACCATCTTCGCGCTGGTTGAAGCCTTTCAGAACGACCCTGCGCCACACAAAGTCAGTCTCAGCATCGGCACCTACTTTGCCGAAGACGGCAGCATCCCTGTGATGCGCGCCGTGCGCCAGGCCCGCGACATGCTTGTGCAGGCGGGAAAGCCGCATCCCTACTTGCCCATCCCCGGCTCGGCCTCATACCGCAACGCAGCCAGATCGTTGATCTTCGGAGCCAATGGCCCCGAGCCTGAGCGCGTGGTGACGACCCAAAGTGTCGGCGGCACCGGCGCCTTGAAGCTGGGCGCGGACTTGCTGCGCCATATCTGCCCCAAAGCGACGGTCTGGGTCAGCGATCCGACATGGGAGAACCATGCTCAGATCTTCCGCCAGGCGGGCTTCGCGGTGCATGAGTATCCCTACTACGACGCCCAAACTGCCACCGTGCGCTTTGCGCAGATGCATGACGCGTTGCAGGCTCTGCCGGCAGGGTCCATCGTCGTGCTGCACGCCAGCTGCCACAACCCAACTGGCGTGGACCTGTCTGCAGATCAGTGGGAGGCACTGACCGAACTGTTTGCGCGCCAGGGCCTGATTCCCTTTTTTGACCTGGCGTACCAGGGGTTCGGACTAGGTCTGGATGCGGACGCCGAACCAATCCGGGCAATGGCGCGGGCGGGCGTGGAATGCCTGGTCGCCAGTTCCTTCTCGAAGAACTTCTCCCTGTACGGCGAACGCTGCGGCGCCCTGAATATCGTGTGCCGCGACGAAACCGCCGCCGACCGCGCGCTGGGCCAGCTCAAGCTGCTGATACGTGGAAACTACTCCACGCCTCCCACGTTTGGCGCCGCCCTGGTTGCCGCCATTCTGAGCGATGACGCGTTGCGGCAAGTCTGGACCGATGAACTGGAGCAGATGCGGACACGGCTCGTCAGCCTGCGCGCCCGCTTGTCCAACGCGCTGACGCAATTGACCGGCGCGCGCGAAGCCTGGGACTATATCGAGCGACAGCAAGGACTGTTCTCCTACATGCGGTTGAGCCCCCAGCAGGTCGAATCGCTGCGCCGCGAACATGCCGTGTATCTGCTGAAGTCCGGCAGACTCTGCGTTGCCGGCCTGACCGACGGCAACATCGATTATGTCGCACGCGCCATCGCCGCTTGCGCGCAGCGCTGAACATTTCTCCCTGCGCCCGCAAGTCCGAGGCGCCCCACTGATAGGAGCAAGGCAATGGCCCTACCCAACCGGCTTATGGCCGCGAGTTCCGGATTGATGCTGGCCCTGGGACTGACACTGCCGGTGGCCAAGGCCGCCTCCGATGCCGGCCTGCTGCAGGAGGCCCTGCAACGGGCGGACCAGACCGAGTCTGAAGTGATCGCATGGAGACGCCACATACACCAGCATCCTGAGCTGTCGTACCAGGAGACCGAAACCGCGAAGTACATCGCCGACGCCTTGCGCGCCATGCCCGGCATCACCGTCGAGACCGGGATAGCGCGCACAGGCGTAAAGGCCGTGCTCAAGGGCGGCAAGCCAGGACCGGTGGTGGCGTTGCGCGCCGACATGGACGCCCTGCCCGTCGAGGAACGCAATGACCTGCCATTCCGCTCGCAGGCCAAGGCCGTCTGGCGCGGAGAACAGGTATCGGTTTCCCACGCCTGCGGCCACGACACTCATGTCGCAATGCTGCTGGGCGCGGCCAAGGCCTTGTCGGCGATGCAGGACGACCTGCCCGGCACGATAGTCTTCCTATTCCAGCCCGTCGAAGAATGGGGACCCGACAAAGAGCCCAGCGGCGCCAGGGCCATGATCGCGCAGGGAGTGCTGGAGAATCCCAAAGTGGACGTGGTCTTCGGCCAGCACATCAGCGCCGGCGCCCCCTCCGGCACCATCGCCTATCGCGCCGGCCCTACCATGGCCAGCGGCGACCGCTTCGAGATCTCACTGCACGGCAAGGGCGGACACGGCGGACGCCCATGGACCGCGAATCCCGCGCTCGTACCCGCGGCAGAACTGACATTGGCGCTGCAGGGCATCACCAGCAGCAAGGTGGATCAATCCGACGGCGTCACCGTACTGTCCATCGGCATGTTGCAGAGCGGACGGCGCGCAAACATCCTGCCCGAAAGCGCCGAACTGGCGGGCACGGTACGCTCGCTTTCGTCGCACAACCAACGCATCGTCCACGAGGCCATCCGCGCACGCGCCGAGCATATTGCGCAGGCCTATGGCCTGAGCTCCAAGGTGAACATCTACACCGGCTACGAGGTCGTCGACAACGATAAATCCCTGACCGGCAGCTTGATACCTGCATGGCAGGAAGCGGCCGGCGCCGGCAAGACAGTTGAAATGCCCGCGCCATCCACCGGCAGCGAGGACTTCGGCGCATATGGCGTCAGCGGCAAGGTGCCCTCGGTCTTCTGGTTCATTAATGCCTCGCCATTGGGCGACAAAAGCGGCGCGCCCAACCATTCGCCGGAGTTCGCCATCGACGAAAACGCGCTGCGCGTGGGTGTACGCGCGCTGGTGGCTTCCGCGCTGACGTACATGGACAAGCAGTAGGCCGCCCCCCACATCCCGATCCCGCCCGGCGCCGCTACGCGCACCGGGCGTTCCTTCCAATGCCCCCGATACGGGGAGCTGATCGTGCCCTGTTCGTTCTGTTCCCGAACGGACCATGTCTTCCATCCCAGCCTTCCGACCGTCCCCTAGCACGCTCGTGCTCGCACGAGCGTGGCGCGGCAGGGTCTTTCCTTGCTCCCAACCCCCATAAAGATACCGATTGGTATTTTTCATTGCTCATAAAAAACAAAAATCTCAGCATTAAAAACCGGGATTTTTTATATGGGAAAACGCGATTGACATAAAAACATACCGAATGGTATGTTTGCCCAAAGAATGCAGCCCGCCGCTGAAGGAGACAATCGGCGGACGGTCTGCACGCAGGCTCACCAACCCATGGCAAGGATGTCTAAGAATATGGATACCCCACGTTGGAAGCAGCGCCCGGAAGGATCGAATTGGGGAGACTTCGGCCCTGACGATCAGATCGGGCGCATGAATCTGCTAACCCCGCAAACGCGCTTGCGCGCGTTCCGCGAGGTGCAGGAAGGCCGGGCGTTCTGCCTCAGCCTGCCGCTGGACTATCCAGGCGGGAACACTTTGTTCCAGCATCGCCGGGAACCGCAGTTCTCCTACGACAAGCGCGGCGACGGCCACAACTACAACTATCGGCTGTCGCAGGTCTGCCCCTGCTTCAACGACGTCGTTTCGGACGACGCCGTCCTCATGTTCCTGCAGTACTCGACCCAATGGGACGGACTGGGGCATGTTGGACAGATGTTCGATGCGAACGGCGACGGGCTGCCCGAAAAGGTCTACTACAACGGCTATCGCGGCGGCCTGGACGTGATCGGGCCCGATGACGCAAAGAGCGGCCTGGGCGCCAAGGCCATCGGTATCGAACGCATGGCCACCGCCGGCGTCCAGGGGCGTGGCGTGCTGATCGACCTGGAACGCCGCTACGGGCGCGAACGCGCGCTGATCGGCTATGACGAGCTGATGGCAGCCCTGGACGGCGTCGCGGTACTGCCCGGCGATTTTCTCTGCCTCTATACGGGCTTTGCCGACCTGATCCTGGAAATGAACAAGCAGCCGGACGGCGAGGTCCTGGCGCGCTCGTGCGCCGTGCTGGACGGCCGCGACGAACGCCTGCTGCAATGGATCACCGACTCCGGCATCGTGGCAATCTGCGCCGACAACTTCGCGGTGGAAGCCTATCCGGCCACGCCAGGCAAGGGTGGGCACTATCCCGGCCTGCCCCTGCACGCGCATTGCCTCTTCAAGCTTGGGCTGCATCTCGGCGAACTCTGGTACTTCGCAGAGCTGGCGCAATGGCTGCGCGAGCATGGCCGCAGCACTTTCCTGCTGACGGCGCCGCCGCTGCGCCTGCCCGGCGCGGTAGGTTCGCCCGTCACTCCCGTCGCCACCGTCTGAAGCCGGCCGCGGGCGCGACGCCCGCGGCTCTCACCTCTTTGCCGGAGACCGCAATGCTGAATCGCATTCCGGCCTGGGCCGCCTTGGCCCTGGCCAGCCTCGCCCCACTTGCGCAGGCCGCCCCACCCAGCTACCCAGACAAGCCCGTCACGCTCGTCATTCCCTTTCCCCCCGGCGGCACCAGCGATGTGGTGGGCCGGCAACTCGCCATGCAGTTGGGCGAGGAGCTGGGAGGGACCTTTGTCGTCAACAACAAGGCCGGCGCATCCAGCATGATAGGCGCCACCTTCGTGGCGCGCGCACCCAAGGACGGATACACCCTGCTGCTTTCCTCCGGCAGCACCTTCACCGTCACGCCTCATTTGATGACCCAGATGTCGTACACGCTGGACGACTTCGCGCCGGTTTCCGCTGTCGCCACCGTGCCGTTCGCCTTTGTGGTGAAGAAGGACTTTCCCGCAAAAAACGTGGCCGAATACGCCGCCTATGCCAAAGCTCATCCCGGCAAGGTCAACAACGCCACCAACGGTCTCGGCAGCATGGTCCATTTGCTGGGCGAGCTGGCTGCAGCGGGCATGGGCGTGGACGTGACGCAGGTCCACTACAAGGGCGCGGCGCCCGCCACCGTGGACATGATAGGCGGCGTGGTCGACTCCAACGTGGAGGCGCTTACCAGCGCCGTTCCCAATGTGCGCGCCGGGCAGTACCGGGCGCTGGCCGTGCTGAGTCCGCAGCGTCAACCGCTGTTGCCCGACGTGCCCACATTCGCCGAGCTGGGCTATCCGGACGTGGTCGGCGAAACCTGGTACGCCGTGTTCGCTCCGGCCGGGACCCCGGCGCCAGTGGTCGACAAGCTCAACGCCGCACTGCGCAAGATCACGGCTTCGCCACAGTTCGTGCGCACCATGCAGCAGATCGGCAATGAACCGCGCAGCAGCAGTCCGGCGGAACTGCACGATATCACGTTGCGGGAGAGTCAGCGCTGGGGCGCGCTGATCGAGAAGTTGAAGATCCCGCCCGTGCAATAGGCGGGATCGCGGGCGCCCGGCTCAGCGCGGCAAGTAGCCGAGCGCCTGCATCCTGCGCAGATTTTCCAGCACCGACAGCTCGCTGTCGATGCAATCGCCGAAGCCGGCCTGGCGCAGCTTGATAGTGGATACCAGCGGCGGGAACGGCAAGGGGTGTTGCGCCGACCAGGTCGCGTCCGCGTACTGCCATGACAGCCCGATCAGGTCCGACAGCTCGTTCACATGCAAGCCCTCCCGCCGCGCCATCTCGCGCCAGACCTGGGCTTCGGCGGGCATGGCCTGCCGCATACGGGTCTGCACCAACTCCCCTGCAGGCATGCCGAAGAATTCGGCCAGGCGCTCAAACAGATGGCGCCAGGCCATCACATCGCCATTGGCGATATTGAAGACCTCACCCCAGGCTTGCGGCGCATCCCAGGCCCACTCGACCGCGCGAGCGATCAGACGCGCATCCGTGCATTCCGTCAACAGCTCCGGATGTCCGGGATAGGCCAGCGGCTGGCCCGATTCCCGCAACAGCGCGGCGTAGGCGCCCAGCGTCGCCACCGGATTCATGGCGCTACCCAGGGCAACGCCAAGCACGATCTGCGGGCGGAATATGGTCCATCCGAACCCTTGCCGCCGCGCCTGTTGTTCCAGCATGTCTTGCTGGTCGAAATAGAAATTGGCATGGTCGCGCACGGCGTCCTGCTCGCGCGCGGGGATGCGCATGGCCCGCCCCGTATGCACGCCGTAGGCCTTGGTCCCCTGCATCAGGGTCACATGCGCCAGCGGCGCGCCGTCCAATGCCGCCAACGTATTGGCCAGCATCCGCGTATTGATGGCGACGTTCTCCGGATCCCGCCACCCCTTGAGCAAATCCGGCTGCTCGTTCAAGGCGGCATAGACCAGATGCGTCACATCGCCGTGCTCGGCCAAGGCCTGCCGCGTTGCCTGCGCATCGCGCAGGTCGGCCGCAATCCATATCGCATCCCTGGCAAAGTCGGCCCACCGTCGCGACAAGCCTGCGCACAGCACGTCCGGCCGGCCATGCAGATGCTCCATCACCGCCCGCCCCACCACGCCCAACGCGCCCACCACCAGCACCTTTTTTGTTGTCATTGCGACTCTCCGAACTCGAATGCGCCGTTGTCGATGGCGATCTCGCCGCGCTCCACAACCACGGCGCGAAAGCGCGCCAGTCCCGGCTGCTCCCGCCAGACATCGACCCGCAGCCTCTCGCCCGGATAGACCGGCGCGCGAAAACGCCCGCTCATGGCGCGCACCCGCTCGGGCTCTCCCGGACAGCAAAGGCGCGCCAGGCCCAGACCGGCCACGCCAAAGCTGGCCATGCCATGCAGGATCGGCCGCTTGAAGCCCGCCAGCCGCGCGGCCGCGGGATCGATATGCAGCGGGTTCAGGTCTGCCGACAACCGGTAGACCAGGGCGGCCTGCGGCGAAGTAGGGCAATCGACAGCCGCATCGGGTTCGCGCGCCGGCATCGCCGGCGGCGCCGGCCGCGCCGACGCCCGCCCGCCGAAACCGCCATCGCCACGGCAGAACACGGTCTGCTGCAGGGTGGCCAGCAAGGCACCGTCCGCGGCATCGAACAGTTCACGCTCGACGTACAGCAAGGCGCCCTTGCCGGCGCCCTTGTCCGCCAGGTCGACGATGCGAGTCACGCCTCTTACCCGCCCCTTGGGGGCAAGGGGCCGGTGCAGGCGTATGGACTGTTCGCCATGCACCGTGCGGCGCCAATCCAGCCCCAGCGGCAGATCGCGCAGCCAGAAGCCCGGGTCCGCCAACACGTTGACCAGGGTCGGCTGGACCTTCAGCCGGGTTTCATCGACGTAGGACAGCTCCTCCTCGTCGACGGGATTCATGCCCGCGCCGAGCGCGAGGGCGTAGAGCGCGCAGTCGCGCCAGTCGTATTCCTGGATGCGCTCGGGGATGCGCGCAGCCAACAGTGTTGCCGGATCGATGGGCATGCGAACCTCACAAAACGTCGGCGGTGCCGAGTATGGCCGTGGCCTGGCTGGACAGCACGCCGCCATTGGCATGGGCGAGCGACACCTGCACGTCGGGCACCTGCCGCTCGCCCGCCTCGCCGCGCAACTGCTGCACCGACTCCAGCAAGGTGTACAGGCCGTACATGCCAGGATGGTTGCAGGAGAGCCCGCCGCCGTTGGTATTGACCGGCAGGGAGCCCCCAGGCGCGATGGCGCCACTGGCGACGAAGGCGCCCCCTTCCCCCTTGGCGCAGAAGCCCAGGTCCTCCAGGAACAGGATCGTGTTGATGGTGAACGCGTCATAGACCATGAGATGGCCAATGTCGCGCGGCGACAGCCCGGCCATGGCGTAGGCGCGTTGCCCTGACTCGACCGCGCAGGTGGTAGCCAGATCCGGCATGCAGGATATCTGCCTGTGGCTCGTCGCCACGCCGGTGCCCAGCACATAGACCGGCGGCCTGCGCAGGTCGCGCGCGCGATCCGCGCTGACCAGCACCACGGCGGCGCCGCCGTCGGTCACCAGGCAGCAATCCGCCTTGCTGAGCGGGTCGCTGACCATGCGCGAGGCCAGCACATCCGCGCGCGTCAACTCGCCGCGCACATAGGCATCCGGATTGCGCTGCGCCCACAGGCGCGCCGCCACCGCCACGTCCGCCAGCTGCTCGCGCGTGGTCCCATACCGATGCATGTGCCGCGCCGCGGCCAACGCATAGCTCGAGATCGGATAACGCGGCGCGAACGGCGTCTCGTAGGGCTGCGGGTCAGGCATGGATGCCAGCTTGCCGCCTGCGGTCAACTGGTTCGACCCGTAGCAGATCAGCGCGACATCGCAAAGCCCGGTTTCCAGCGCAGCCATCGCCGATTGCAGATGGAACAGGAACGACGCACCGCCGACCATCGTGCCATCGGCCTGGCGCGGCTGTATGCCCAGCCGTTCCGCCACGTTCAGCACCGGCAGGCCGGATGTGGACATGGCGCAGTACAGACCATCTACATCCTTCATCCCCAGGCCGCAATCTTCCAGCGCAAGGATCGCCGCCTCCTGCAGCTGATCGAAGGGAGAACGGCCGGGCGCATTCCAGCGCCGCGTATTGCCTATGCCGGCAATGGCGCAACGGCCTCGCAAGCGGGCGCTCATGAGCGTTCTCCCGGGGCGTCGAATACGACGTAGGCCCCGTCGTCGCCCGCGACGATGCGCGCGCGCACTTTTGAACCGATGGCAGGCGCGTCCACGCCCTCGACGCGGGTCATCATCCGCGCCCCGCCTTCCACTTCGACCAGCGAGACGTTGTAGTCTCCGGCGCGGTCGCGCACCGTCGTGGTTGAATAGACCACGCCCGCGCCCGGCGACTCGCGCCAGGTCAGCCGGGGGCTGCCGCAGGCCCGGCAGACCAGCGCCGGAGGAAAGCGCACGCTGGCGCAGTCGTCGCAGTGCTGCAACAGGATACGGCCCTCCCGCAAACCCGCCTGATGGCGGACGTCGGGTCCGGGCCCGTCAAAACGCGCATCGCCAGCCATACCTCACCTCCCCTGCCAGACGGGCGCGCGCTTCTCGGCAAACGCCGCGGAACCTTCGCGGGCATCGGCCGACGTGAAGACATGCTCGGTCAGTTCGGCCTGGCGGCTCCAGATCTCGTCGGCCGGCCAGCCTTGCGACTCGGCGACGACGCGTTTGCTGGCTGCCACGGCCAGGGGCCCGTTGGCGACGATGCGGCGCGCCAGCTCCCGCGCGCCCTGCAGGGCCTCTCCGGGCGCAGTCACCTGGTTGATCAGGCCGTAGCTCAAGGCACGCGCTGCGGGAAACATGTCGCCGGTCAACGCCAGCTCCATCGCCACCCGGCAAGGCAACTGCCGCGGCAGGCGGACCAGGCCGCCGGCTGTGGCCGCAAGCCCGCGCTTGACCTCCGGAACGCCGAACTGCGCATTCTCGGCCGCCACCACCAGATCGCAAGCCAGCACCAGCTCGAAGCCGCCCGCCAGCGCATATCCCTCGACCGCCGCGATGAGCGGCTTTTTCGGCGGGCGCATGGTCAGCCCGCCGAATCCTCGCCCATCTATGCTGGGCCGTTCGCCGCGTAGAAAGCCTTTCAGGTCCATGCCGGCGCAGAACGAACCGCCGGCGCCGGTCAGGATGCCTATGCGCAGGTCCTCGCGGTCATCCAGTTCATCCACGGCTGCGGCGATGGCCCGCGCCACGGCAAGGGTCACCGCATTGCGCGCTTGCGGCCGGTTGATGGTGATCGTCAGGATTCCGTCGCTGCTCTCCAGCAATACCTCGTCGCTTTCCGTCTTGTTCTCGGTCATCGTTATCTCCTCTACACGTCAGCGGGGGGCCATGCGCAAGGCGCCATCCAGACGGATGGTTTCGCCGTTGAGCATGGGGTTGGCAATGATGTGATCCGCCAGCAGGGCGTATTCCGCGGGCATGCCCAGGCGCGCCGGGTGCGGCACCGAGGCTGACAAGGTCTTGCGGGCATCGTCAGAAACGCGAGCCAGCATGGGCGTATCGAAAATTCCAGGCGCGATGGTGCAGACGCGTATCGCCTTGCTGGCCAGGTCGCGCGCGGCCACGATGGTCATGCCCACCACGCCGGCCTTGGAAGAGGCATAGCCGATCTGGCCGATCTGGCCTTCGTACGCCGCCACCGAAGCGGTCAGGATGCAGACGCCCCGTTCGCCTTCGTCGTCCACCGGGTTGCGCGCCATATGGGCCGCCGCCACGCGCAGGGTGTTGAAAGTGCCGATCAGATTGATGCGGACGATGTCCGTATAGGTTTCCAGCGAGCCGGGATTTCCTTCTTTGTCGATGAGACGCACCGGCCCGCCGCGGCCCGCGCAATGCACCAGCACCCGCAAGGGGCCGAGCGTGGCCGCCAGTTCGCACGCGGCCTGCACGTCGGCCTCCCGGGTGACATCCGTGGGAGCGAACAGCGCCCCGATATCGCGGGCGGCTATCTCCCCCGCTGAACCAGGCAGATCCGCGATCACCACCTTCATGCCCTGCGCGACCAGGCGTTGCGCCGTCGCCAGGCCCAGCCCGGATGCGCCGCCTGTCACCAGCGCGCTGTTGCCTTCTGTCTTCATGCCAAAGCCCTCAGTGACGAAAAAGGAAATTTCATAGTACATACCAATGAGTATCTGATCAATAAAAACCAAAAAACTGATTTTTTACCTAGGGAAAATGCCTAGAATCAAACTTTATTTACGCCGTTGACCTATCAAAATACCGAATGGTATGTTTACTCCGACAGCCGATTCAGAGTGCCGGAGACCTACCGGCCCGCGGCCTCCGTCAACCGTTGCACCACGCAGTCCCCATTTATGCAGCACGGCGGCCATGGCCGCCGCAGCGCCGGCGCAGACCGGTGTCACAAAAATCAGGAGACAGGCATGAAGCGGATACAACAGTTATTGCGCATGGCATCGCCCCTGGCGCTGGCGGCCTCGATGGCCTTGTGCGCACCCGTCGGGGCGGCCCCCGCGCCCATCAAGGTAGGCGTCATCTTCCCGTTGTCGGGCGGCGCGGGTCCGCAAGGCCAGCACGTCACGCAAGCGATTCAGGCCATGGCGGCGGTGATCAATGAAGACGGCGGCGTGCTCGGCCGTCCGATCGAGATCGTGTCGCGCGACGACGAATCCACGCCGGCGGTCGGCGTGTCACGCGCCACCGAACTCATCAGCGCCGGCGTGTCGGTCATCATCGAAGGCTGGAACAGCCCGGTGACGTTGGCGATGCAGCCCGTGATCGCCCGCGCCGGCGTGCTGGACATCACCGCAATCTCCAAGGCAGACCCCATTCTTTCCGGCGAAGGCAATCCGCTGGCGATCCGGCTGAACAGCTCGAACGCACAGGACGGCACGGTCATCGCCGAATACATCGCCAAGACCGCCGGCGCCAAGCGCGTCGCCTTTCTTACCGAGAACGACGCCTACGGCAACGGTGCGCAGGAATCCATCGAGAAGGCGCTGAAGGCTCTCGGGCACACCTATGAAAAAGTGGCCGAGGAGAAATTCCCCTTCACCCAAGCCGACTTCCGCGTCGCCATGACCAACGTGCGCGCCGCCAAGCCAGACATCACCGTCGCCATTAACGCCAACGAAGGCCTGGGCATGCCCGCCATCATCCGCCAGGCCCGCCAATCACGCCTGCCGGGCCAACTGGTGAGCGCGGTCGGCACCGTGGCCCCCAGCGTCATCAACGTAGCGGGCGATGCCTCGGACGGCCTGATAGGCGCGGACATCTACTTCCCCGACGTCGAGCCCTTCGCCTCGAACAGCGCCAACAAGCGCTTCGTCGCCAAGACGCAGGAGATGTTCAAGTACACGCCGGACAAGTTCATGGCGCTGGGCGCGACCTCGCTGCAGGTTTGGGCCCAGGCGGTCAACGAGCTCAAGACGCTCGATCGCGAACCTGTGGCCAAGCGCATACGCGGCGGCAGTTTCAAGGGCACGCTCATGGGCGACGTCACGTTCGAGCCCAACGGCCAGCTGCAGTCGCACTATTACCTGTTCACGGTCAAAGACCGAAAGATCGTGGTCAAGCCATGACTGCCGCCTTGCGCGTGGACAGCCTGGCCGTGCGCTACGGCGCGCTGGTCGCCCTGGAAGACGTCAGCTGGGAAGTCAGCGCCGGCGAATTGCTGGGCATCATCGGCCCCAACGGCGCCGGCAAGAGCTCGTGCTACGACGCCGTGTCTGCGCTGGTCCCCCGCGGCGGCAGCGTGCATCTGCGCGGGCGCAACATCAGCGCCGTGCCGGCCCACGGGCTGGCGCGGCTGGGCATCAAACGCGCGTTCCAGCAAAACGCCTTCTTTGACCAGTTGAGCGTGCGCGACAACATGGTGGCGGCGTTGGGCGGCACGGCCGGCCTCGGCGCCTGCATCCTGCGCCCGCTGACGGCGGGCCGGCAGGCGCAGGCCCTGCGCGACCAGGCCGCCAAGCGCCTGGAGCGCTTCGGCCTGCCGCCCGATTGCCACGATCTGAAGCCGCATGAAATCTCGTACGGCATGCAGCGCATGCTGTCGATCGCGCTGGCCTACGGCTCGGGCGCCGACGTGCTGCTGCTGGACGAACCCGCCGCGGGGCTGGGCGGCGCCGACATGGCAGCCCTGACCTCGCTGTTGCGCTCGCTCAAGGCCGAAGGCGTGGCCGTGGTGGTGATCGAGCATCACATGGACCTCATCATGTCCGTCGCCGACCGCATCTGCGTCCTCAACCTCGGCAAGACTTTGGCCTGCGGCACGCCGGCAGAGATCCAGCGCGACCCGCGCGTGCTCCAGGCCTATCTCGGAGGCGATTCATGATGTCCACGCCACACGTACTCAGCGCGCGGCGTCTCGATGTCGCCTATGCCGGCAATCGCGTGCTCCAGCTTGACCAGCTGGACCTGCGGGCCGGAGAGATCGTCGGGGTGATAGGCGCCAATGGAGCAGGCAAGTCGACGCTGGTCAACGCCCTGCTGGGCTGGTCGCGCGGTCAGCCCGCGGTCAGCGGCGAGGTCCAGCTTTCGGGACGGCCCATCGACGGCCTGCCGACACATGAGCGCGTACGCGCGGGACTGTTGCTGGTGCCGGAGTCTCGCCTGGTTTTTTCACGCATGACGGTGGAAGAGAATCTCGCCCCCGCCATCACGCCCGCCGAGGACTCGTCGCGCCGCTATTACAAGCGCGACGATGTCTACGATCTATTCCCCCGTCTGCGCGAACGCCGCCTGCACCTGGGCGGTCAGCTCTCCGGCGGCGAGCGGCAGATGCTGGGCATCGGCCGCTCGCTCATGATGGGGCCGCGCGCCCTGCTGCTGGATGAACCTTCCATCGGGCTCGCGCCCATGCTGGTGACGCAAGTGCTGCAAAGCCTGCGCTCGCTCGCCAGCGCCGGCCTGGCCATCCTGCTGGTGGAACAGAACGTACGCGCCGCCTTGCAGGTGGTCGATCGTCTGCTGCTGCTCGAGCGCGGCCGGCTGGTGCTGCAAGGCCCCGCAGCAGAGGTCGGCGCGGATCCACGCATCGCGCAAGCCTATCTGGGAGCACATACGACATGAGCCTGCTGCAACAGTTGATAAATGGCCTGGTGCTGGGCCATGCCTACGCGCTGATCGCCATCGGCTGGACCTTGTTGCTGGGCGTTGCCCGGCTGGTCAACTTCGGCCACGGCCAGATGTACATGCTGGGCGCCTTCGTCACCTGGTGGGCGACCACCACCGCCGGCCTGCCCTATCTGCTGGCCTTGCCGCTGGCCATGGCGGCCGGCGCGCTGATCGGCATCATCATGCAGCGCATCATGCTGCGCGCCACGTTCGAACAGAACCTTGTGTCGATCATGATCATGACGCTCGGCTTTGGCTATGTCATGCACGGCGCAGCGTCGTTGGCCTTCGGCTCGACAGGACAAATTCTGGATACCGCCTGGTCGCAGCGCGATATCGAGATCGGCGACCTGTGGCTGACCTGGCAGGATGCCGCCATCGTCGCCGCCGCCATCCTGCTGTTCCTGCTGCTCAAGCGCGTGCTCGACGGCAGCCGCGCCGGAAGGCTGGTGCGCATGGTGGCCGAGGATCCCAAGCTGGCCCAACTGGCGGGTATCAACGTACGGCAGGTCTACTACGGCGTGTTCGCCTTCGAAGGCGCGGCGGTCGCCCTGGCCGCCGGGCTGGTGGCCCCGCGCACGCCGATCCTGACCTCCATGGGTTTCGAAGAGGTGATCATCACTTTCGTGGTGGTCGTGCTGGGGGGCATCGGCAGCGTGACCGGCAGTTACGTCGCGGGTGTCGCACTGGGCGTCTTCACCGCGCTGTTCAGCGCCCTGGTGTCGCCCGCATACGCAACCGCCGCGGCCTTCGTCGTACTGATTGGCGTGCTGGTGCTGCGCCCTGGCGGCCTGACCGCCGGCTCGATGAAAGGAGTCCATTGATGGCCACGCTTTCCGCCTCGCGTCTCGCGCTGCTACCGGGCGCCGTCATCGTATTCTTCCTGCCTTCCTGGCTGGGCGGCAGCCAGGCTCTCTACAGCGCCGCCGTGCTGATCGCCATCATGGCCGTCATGGCCTACGGGCTGGATGTCATCGTCTCGGACCTGGGCGAGGTGAGCCTGGGACATACTGTCTTCTTCGCCGCGGGAGCTTATGTGACGGCGTTGCTGGCTACCCGCTCCGGCGCCAGCGCCTGGTTGACGCTGGCCGCGTCGATTGCGGTCGCCCTGGGATTGGCGGCAGTAATCGGATTGGCCACCCTGCGCTTGCGCGAGTTCGTCTTTTCGCTGGTGACGTACGCGGTCGCCGTGGTCGCCATGACCCTGGCAGCCAACTGGGCCTTCCTGGGCGGCTCGGATGGCATCCGCGGCCTGCCCACGCTGGACGTGTCCATCGGCGGCTGGACGCTCAGTGCCGGCAATGACCAGACGCTCTGGCCCTACGCGTTCACGCTGCTGGCGATCACGCTCTACCTGGTGGACCGCTTCCGCCACTCGCGCCTGGGCCAGGCGGCGCTGATGGTGCACCTGAATCCCCGCCTGGCCACCATGAACGGCATCGATCCGCTCAGGGTGCGCCTGCAGGTCTTCCTGTTCTCGGCGCCCATCACGGCCTGCGCGGGCTGGCTGTATGCCTATCAGCGCGCCTACGTCAGCGCCGACATCCTTGAAACCTACTTCCTCATCCTGATGCTGACCGCCGTCGTACTGGTCGGCCGCCGCCAGTTGCTCGGGCCGCTGTTGGCCACCGCGTTGATCCTGATCCAGGAAAAGTTTTTCTCGTTCGGAGGCTATGTCGACAAAATCGTGCTCGGCAGCCTGCTGATCCTTGTTCTGGCTTTCTTTCCGCAAGGGCTGATGGGCCTGCTGGCGACACGTCGCAAGCGTCCCAAGGCCATGGCGACCACACTGGAGAACTCGAAGTGACTGTTATCTGGAATCCCACACTGGACGATACCGCCACCCGCTGGCAGGCCCTGGCCCATAAGCTGGGCTCCGAGCGCTTCGCGCCGCTCGCCCCCGAACTGGACCGTGAACAACGCTATCCCTGGGAGACCATCGCCGCCCTGGTGGAAAACAAGTTCACCGGCCTGTTCCTACCCACGCAATGGGGCGGCCAGGGCGCCAACCTGGTCGCCACCGTGGCGGCGGTCGAAGCCCTGGGCACGCACTGCGCTTCGACCGCCGCCATCATGTGCGCCTATCAGTTGGGCGCGTTCCCCCTGCTGCTGGCCGGCACGGACGAGCAGAAATCCTTCTATCTGCGCGAAATGGCCGAGGGCCGCGCCACCAGCTTTGCGCTTTCCGAGCGCATCGCCGGTTCGGATGCCGCGGCCATCGAGGCCACGGCCGTGCGCGAAGGCGGCGGCTGGCGCCTGCGCGGGGAGAAATACTGGATCGGCAATGGCGGCGCGTCTCGTTACTACGTGGTCTTTGCCAAGACCGACCCGGCGGCAGGAGGACGCGGCATCAGCGCCTTCATGGTCGACAAGGAGCAGCCGGGCGCGGTCATTGACGAACTCTCCGACAAGATGGGCATCCGCGGCACCCAGACCTCGAACCTGAAACTCGACCTGGTCGTGCCCGAAAGCGCCCAGGTCGGTGAACTCAACCGCGCGCTGCGCCTGGCGTTGCAGACGTTGAATGTCGGCCGCATCATGGTCGCCGCCCAGTCCCTGGGCGTGGCGCTGGCGAGCTACCGCGAGGCCGCCGCCCGCGCCGTGGCGCGCCGGACTTTTGGCCAACCCATCGGGGACAACCAGGCCATCGGCTTTCGCCTTGCCGACATGGCCACGGAAATCTCGGCTGCCCGCATGATGCTGTACCAGGCTGCCCAAGCCTATGACCGCCAGGAAGACGTCTCCAACCTGGGCGCCATGACCAAGCTGTTCGCCTCGGAGGTTTCGCACCGGGTAGTGGACAATACCGTTCAGATCTGGGGCGGGCTGGGCTACTGCAAGCCTACGGTGGCCGAGCGGCTGTACCGCGACCAGCGCATACTCGAGATCTATGAGGGCTCTTCCGAAATCCAGCGGCTGGTCTTGTCGCGCGCGGTACGCAAGGAGGCGGAAGAGCTGGCTATTTGACCCGATTCCGAAAAGAGGTAGCAATGGTGAGTGCACAACAGAACCCGGCAGAAGTGGGCGGCGGCGAGTCGCGCGAGGAAATCCTGCAGGCGGCCGCGGAACTCTTCATGGAGTTCGGCTATGCGGCCACTTCCATCGACGCGGTCGCCCAACGCCTGGGCGCCACCAAGGGCCGCATCTATCACCACTACCGGAGCAAGGCCGACCTGTTCTTCGACGTGCAGGTGGCGGCAATGACCCGGCTGACGGACGAGATCGACCCCATCGCCCGCGGCGGCGGCAAGGCGGTCGAACGCCTGTCGGCCATGGCGCTGCGCCATACCCAGATCCTGCTCAAGGAATTGCCGATGCAGAAGGTGGCGGTGCAGGGGCTGGAGCGTCACCTGCTCGAGGCGTCCGCGGCCGCCAAGCGGCTGCGGTCCGTGGTGAAGATGCGCGATGACTACGAGCAGATGTTCGTCGAGGTGATCGATGACGGCATCCGCGAACGTGACTTCGTGGACCTTCCCGCCAGGATGTTGAGCAAACCCTTCTTTGGCGCGCTGAACTGGGCCACCGTGTGGTACAGCCAGCGGCGTCTGCAGAGCGACGCGGCGATAGACGATATCGCGCACACCCTCGCGGCCTATGCGCTGCGGGGGCTACTCAAGGACTCCAACAATGAAGCAGCAAGAGCAACTCCCCTATTCCAGTACCATCTGGGATGAGGTCGAAACCTGGTCGCGCGACCGCATCGAGACCTTCCAGCTCGAAGCCTTGCGCCGGCAGTTGCGGCGCGTCGCGGATACCAGCGAGCACTACCGCAAGGTGTTCGCGGACGCGGGCTTCGTTCCAGAAGACCTCAAGACCCTGGCAGACCTGAGACGCCTGCCTTTCACCCACAAGCGCGACTATCTCGAAGGCCTGCGCGCCGCGCCGCCCTTCGGCACGCTGGCCGCGGTCCAGCCCGGCGAGGCCGTGCGGGTGCACTTTTCCTCCGGCACCACGGCGCAGCCCGCTCCCGTGCTCTGGACCCAGCATGACGTGGACCGCTGGGCCGAGCTGTACGCACGCTATCTCTACGGCCAGGGGCTGCGCCGCGGCGATGTCTTCCAATGCATGTTCAATTACGCCTGGTTCGTCGGCGGCCTGGGCGCCACCCTGGCCGCGCAGCGGGTCGGCGCGCTGGTGATTCCGGGCTCCTCCGGCGACACGCAACGCCAGGTGGAAACCATCTTCCAGTACGGCACGGACTGCGTCATCGGCACCCCGTCCTTCATGGCCCACATGGCCGAGACCGCCCAATCCATGGGACGCGACCTGCGCGAATCCCGCGTGCGCATGGTCTGCGTCGGCGGCGAGCCCGGCGCCAGCGTGGCCGGCACGCGCGAACGCATCGAGCGCCTGTGGGGCGCCAAGATGTTCGACTGCTACGGCGCCCTGGAATGCCAACCCATAGGCTGGGATACCGCCGCGCAGCTCGGCCCCACGTTGGCCGAGGATTTCATCTACGTCGAAATCCTGCACCCCGACACGCATGAGCCGGTGGCCGACGGCGAACGCGGCGTGCTGGTGCTCACCCATCTGGACAAGCAGGCCTGCCCGCTGGTGCGCTGGTGGACTGGCGACATCGTGGTGCGCGACAGCCGCCCGGGCCCCGATGGCCGCACCCATGCCCGCCTGCCTGGCGGCGTGCTCGGCCGCGCCGATGACATGCTGATCGTGCGCGGCGTGAATCTGTTCCCGTCCGCCATCGAAGACGTGGTCCGTAGCTTTGCCGGCGTCAGCAATGAATACGTGATCATCATCGACGACAGCGTCAAGGATCCGAGCACGGGCTTCCTGACCGGCGTGAAGCTGCGCGTCGAACGCGAACCCGGCGCCAGCGCCGACCTCGGCGAAAGGCTGTCGCAACTGCTGCGCGATCGCCTGCAGGTGCGCTTTCACGTGGAAGTGGTGGAAAACGGCACTCTGCCGCGCACCGTCCACAAAGCCAAGCGGGTGATCCATGCCTGAGGCCGACACTCCACGCCCCCTTGCCGGCAAGCGCGTCATCGAGCTGTCGCAGTTCATCGCCGGCCCTACCGCCGCGCAGTACCTGGCGGATTTCGGCGCCGACGTGGTCAAGGTGGAGCCGCCGCGCGGCGATGGCGTGCGTACCTTGCCGGGAAATAGCTTCGGCAGCTTCTACGCTCGCAGCTTCAACACCGGCAAGCGCAGCCAGGTGCTGGACCTGGCCGCGCCGGACGGACGAGAAGCACTGGAGACGCTGCTGGCGCAGGCCGACGCCTTCATCTGCAATCTGGCCCCGGGATCGCTCGCCCGTCTGGACCTGCAAGGCCCGGCGTTATGCGCACGCCATCCCCGCCTGACCGTCGTGCTCATCTCCGGCTATGGACAGCAGGACGACCGCATCTGCATGGACACCATTGCGCAATGCGAATCCGGCTTCGCCCTCTTGAACGGCGACGAGGACGGCTCGCCGCGCCTGACCACGAGCTGGCCCGTGGACATGTTCAGCGGCATGTACGCGGGACTGTCCTGCGCGATGGCGATGCTCGAAGGCCGCGGGCGCTTGATCGATCTCTCCATGATGGAGGTGGCGTCCGCAATGCTGCTGGGGCCGGCGGCGCTGGCGCTAAGCGAAGGCGAAACACTGGATCCGCCCATGGGCAACCGCGACCGCGCGTCGGCGCCTTCCAGCATATATCGCTGCGCAGACGGCCATGTCTACATCCTGGGCGGGCTGGACAGCTATTGGGCGCGCCTGCGCCCGCTGATCGGCGCGGACGATGCGCCCATCAAGGAACGCATTCGCCGCGCGGCGCACTTCGACGCCCAGGTGGAAGCCTGGACCCTACCGCAGACCCGCGAAGCCGTGCTCCGGCAGATGCGGGATATGCAGATCCCGGCCGGCAACGTCCGGGCGCCGGCCGAAGCGCTGACGCTCATCCGCGGCCTGCGGCCTGGGGCCGTATCGCAGGAACTCGCCAACGGCGAACACGTGCCGGCCTTTCCCGCCCTGTTCGACGGTCAACGCATCCCCCGCAGCCCCACGCCGGCCATCGGCGGCGGGCGGCGGCAGGTCTCTTGAATTCCTACTTCCAGGTGAACCTCATGAAATCTGAAACTTGCATGGAATCCACCCAGGTCATGCGGCCCGGCGTTCTGGTCGGCCGCAGCGCACTGGTCACTGGCGCCGGCTCTGGCATCGGTCGTGGCATCGCCCTGCGTTTGCTGGCGCTGGGCATGGACGTGTTCGGGGTGGGACGGCGCGAAGATCCCTTGGCGGAGACCGCCGGAATGGCAGAAAAACTGACCGGCGACTTCAGCTATGCCTGCGCCAACATCCGCGACACCGCCGCCATCGAGGCGCTGATCGCCGAAGTGGGCGAACGCCAGGGCATCGACCTGCTGGTGAATAATGCCGGCGGCCAATTCTTCGCGCCCGCCGCGCAGATCAGCCGCAAAGGTTGGGATGCGGTGATCGACACCAATCTGAACGCCGTGTTCGTCGTAACCAAGGCAGCTTACCCCTTCCTCAAGGCTCGCCAAGGCACGGTGGTGAACATCTCGCTCTCGGGCGTGGACCGCGGCTCCATGGGAATTGCCCATTCCATCGCCGCACGCGCCGGCGTGCTGGGCCTGACTCGGACCCTGGCCCTGGAATGGGCTGCTGATGACATCGCGCTCAATTGCATCGGCCCCGGAGCGGTGATCACGCCAGGACTGGCCGGCGAGGCTGCGCAGGCCATGCTGGACCGCCTGGTCGCCGCCACGCCCATGGGCCGGGCCACATCGATCGAAGAAGTCGCGGAGCTGGTTGCCTTCCTGGCCACGCCGGCTGGCCACCTGATGACGGGCCAGCTGCTCCAGATCGATGGCGCTGCGCATCTGGGCAGCGGCCTGCACATGATGGACGCGCACTGACGCCATCCGGCGCTGCCGATGCGCAAATGCATCCGCAGCGCCGCCCTTCAAAACTTCGGCGCGCGCTTCTCGATGAACGCGGTGACCGCCTCGCGGTGCTCAGCAGTCTTGTGGGCCAGCGCCTGATAACTGGCCGACAGCTCCAGCAAGGACGCCAGGCTGCTGTGCTGGCCTTCGCGCAGCAGGCGCTTGGTCATGCGCATGACGCCGCCGGGATTGGCGGCGATCTTTGCGGCCAGGGTCATGGCGGTCGGCAGCAGGTCCGCCGCCGGCACCACCCGGCTGACCAGGCCCCACGCCAGCGCGTCCTGCGCGCTGATGGCCTCGCCCGTGTAGGCCATTTCGCTGGCGCGGGCCATGCCCACGGCGCGCGGCAGCAGCCAGGCGCCGCCGTCGCCCGGCACGATGCCCACACGCACGAAGCTCTCGGCGAACGTGGCCGTGTCGGCCGCGATGCGGATGTCGCACATGCAGGCGATGTCCAGTCCCGCCCCGATGGCCGGACCGTTGACGGCGCAGATGACGGGCACGTCCAGGCCATGCAGCGCAAGTGGAATGCGCTGGATGCCCTGCCGGTATTCCTCGCAGATGCGCTCGGGAGTCAGCGCATCGTCGAAAAAGCGGCGCATGTCCTTGACGTTGCCGCCCGAGCTGAAAATGGGCCCGGCGGCGGTCAGGATCAGCACCTTCACGCTGGCGTCCTGGCGGATGTCCGCGCATAGCTGCACGATCTCTTCGACGGCGGTGTTGCCGGTCAGCGCATTGCGAGTCTCCGGCTGGTTCATGGTGGCGACGACGATGCCGTCCTCGCGTTCTATCTGCAGAAAAGCCATGCAAGTTTCTCCTGAGAGCCGGGCTTACGCCGGGACGTCGGTAATCGTACGCACCAGGTCCAGCGTCGGCCCTGCATGCGCGAGCAGCGCCTCGCCCGCCACGTCATGCCAGTAGGCTTCGCTGCCTGCGGTCTGACGCCAGGCATGCAGGCGGCGCGTGTAGAGTTGCAAATCGTATTCTTCCGTAAAGCCGATCGCGCCATGCACGGCGTGCGCCAGCTCGGACACCACCAGCGCCGCCTCGCTGCAGCGCGCCTTGGCGACCGCCACCCGCAGCCGGTCCGGCGCCACGCCGTCGGCATGGCAGCCGAGCTGCGCCGCCATGCGTGCGGCGCAGACATGCTCGCTCATGACGGCCAGCTGATGCTGGATGGCTTGGAACTTGCCGATGGGCCGGCCGAACTGCTGGCGCTCATTGGCGTATTGCAGGGTGCGCTCCAGCACGCTGCCCAGCGCGCCCGCCATCTGCGGCGCGACCACGCAGGCCTGCATGGTGCGGACGTCGGTAGCCGCGTCCATCGGCGCCAACGGCGCAGCCGCGACCTGGGCCGGGGTCCAGCTCAGGGCGGCGTCCAATGCCAGCGCCTGCGGCTCCCTATGCGCCTGCGCGGCGTCCAGCAGGCGCCAGGCATCGCCCGTCTGCACAAGCACACTGTCAGCCACCGCGCCGCCGCGCACCAGCGCGCAATGCCAGGCGCCATCCGCCTGTTGCACGCCGCGTGCCAATGCAATGCTGCCAGCAGGCCGCTGCGCCGCCGGCAGCAGCGCGCGCGCGATCATGGTCTCGCCCAGCAACAAGGGCAGCGCATGAGCGCCGCATTGCTCCAGCACGCCGAACACCTGCTCCAGGCTCAGCCCGGAACCGCCCTCTTCCTCGCCGACCAGCGCGTCGGCCAGGCCGGTGTCCTCCAGCTGTTGCCAGAGCCTGCCGGCGGCGTCGCCGCCCGCTTCGATATCGCGCACCGCCTGCGGCGTGCAATGGTCCGCCAGCACCTGGCGCGCGGCATCGGCGTAAAGATCGTTATCGCTCATGTCATGCTCCTTCAGCGCAGGCCCAGGCCGCGCGCGATCATGCCGCGCAGAATCTCGCGGGTGCCGCCCCGCAGGGAAAACGAGGGCGAGGCCTCCGTCACGTACTTCAAGGTCATCAGCAGTTCCACCGGAATGTCCTCGGCCTCGCGCGAGTACAGGTCTTCCGCAATCCAGGCCGGAATCATCTGTTCCAGCGTGGTGCCCAGCTCCTTGACCAGCGCCGCCTCCACGATGGGGCTGGCGCCGCGCGTCAGCTTCTCCTGCACCGACAGCGACATGGCCCGCAACGGCGTCAGCTGGCCGAGCACCTTGCCGGCCAGCCGCCGGGACGAGGGCGTGCGATTGGCGGGCAGGCGCGCATAGTCCAGCCATTGATCGAACAGCACGATGCTGGAATACAGCCGTTCCGGGCCGCTGCGCTCGAACGCCAGTTCGGCCGTGACCTGCTCCCAGCCCTGCCCTTCGTCGCCCACCAGCGCATCGGCGTCCAACTGCACGTTATCGAAGAACACTTCGCAGAAGTGGCTGTCTCCCGACAGGTCCTCGATCGGCCGCACCGTCACGCCGGGCAGGGACAGGTCGACGATCACCTGCGACAGGCCCTTGTGGCGATCCTCCGGCCCGCCCGAGGTGCGCACCAGCGCAATCATGTACTGGCAGTGATGGGCGTTGGTGGTCCAGATCTTCTGACCGTTGAGCAGCCAGCCGCGGTCGTTCGGCGCCGCGCGCGTGCGCACGCTGGCCAGGTCCGACCCCGAGTTGGGCTCGCTCATGCCTATGCAGAAGAAAGACTCGCCGCGGCAGATCCGGGGAACATGAAAGCGTTTCTGCGCTTCCGTGCCGTACTTGAGGATGAGCGGCGCACTCTGCCGGTCCGCGATCCAGTGCGACCCGACCGGCGCGCCGGCATTGAGGAATTCCTCTACCAGCACATAGCGCGCAAAGGCGCTGCGTCCGCCCCCGCCGTATTCGCGCGGCAGCGTCAGGCCGATCCAGCCGAGCTCGCCCACGCGGCGACTGAACGCGGTGTCGTAGCCGCCCCAGGAACGCGCCCGGATATGCGCCGGCATGTCGCGCACGGCTTCCTGCAGGAAGGCGCGCACGGCGGGACGCAGGGCCTCGTCCTCGGGAGGAATGCGCGTCAGCGGCAACGCCAGTGAATTCAGACTGCTCATCCCAGGACTCCATTGATTCGATGTGTATGCAGGGTCTCCGCACTCAAGCCCAGCAGGCGGGCCAGGACTGCGTCGGTATGCTGGCCCAGTTGCGGCGGCGCGTGGCGGTAGCTCACCGGCGTGTCCGACAGGCGGATGGGGCTGGCGACCAGCGGCACTTCGCCCGCCTTCGGGTGCTGCATGCTCATGCGCAGGCCGCGCGCCTGGACCTGCGGATCCTCGAATACGTCCGCGACGGTGTTGATGGGTCCGCAAGGCACGCCGTGCTGCTCCAGCAGCGCGACCCAGTCGCGCGTGCTGCGGGTGACGGTGATGGCGCGCAAGCCTTCGATCAGTTCCTCACGATGGGCAATCCGCGCCGCATTGCGCGCAAAGCGCTCGTCCTCGGCCCATTGCGGCCGTTCTATGGCGACGCACAGCCGGGCGAATTGCCCATCGTTGCCGACGGCCAGGATCATATGCCCGTCGGCGGTCGGAAAATCCTGATACGGCAGCGTATTCGGATGCGCGTTGCCCATGCGGCGCGGCGCCTGCTGGCCGTACAGATAGTTCATCGCCTGATTGCCCAGGCAGGCGACGCCCACGTCAAGCAAGGCCAGATCAATATGCTGGCCGCGCCCGGTGTGCGCACGCGCCTGCAGCGCTGCCAGGATGGCGGTACTGGCATACAGTCCCGTCAGGATGTCGGTCAACGCCACGCCCACTTTCATGGGACCGCCGCCGGGCATGCCGTCGGGATGCCCCGTGATGCTCATCAAGCCGCCCATGCCCTGGATCAAAAAGTCGTAGCCGGCGCGATGCGCATACGGACCGTCCTGGCCGAAGCCGGTGACCGAGCAATACACCAGCCTGGGATTCAGCTCGCTCAGCGACGCATAGTCCAGCCCGTATTGCGCAAGGCCCCCGGTCTTGAAGTTCTCGATCAGCACATCGCATTGCCGCGCCAGCTGCCGCACCAGTTCCTGCCCCTCGGGCTTGGTGAAATCGATGCTGACCGACTGCTTGTTGCGGTTGGCGCACATGTAATAGGCGGACTCGCCCGTGGGCTGCCCCGCCGGATCGGTCACGTAGGGCGGCCCCCAGGCGCGCGTATCGTCGCCCGTGCCCGGCCGCTCCACCTTGATCACTTCAGCGCCCAGGTCGCCCAGCGTCTGGGCGGCCCAGGGGCCGGCCAGCACGCGCGACAGATCGAGCACCTTCACATTCTGCAGGGCTTGCGACGTCATGCTCGCCTCTTCCTTCATTGTTGGGGAACGTTCGCCTTCTTGACGATGCGCTGCCACAGCGCGATTTCCTTCTGCTGGAATTCGTGCATCTGCGCAGGACCGCCCGTCATCGGCGTGGCGCCCAGGCGTTCATAGAAGGCGCGGGTTTCGGGCATCTTGGAGATGCGCGTGAACAGCTCGGCCAGGCGCTCGGTCTGTTCGGCCGGCGTCTTGGCGCTGACCATCGCGCCCACCCAGGTATAGGCTTCGAATCCGGGCAGGCCGGCCTCGGTCGCCGTCGGCACATCGGGTGAAGTCCCGACACGCTGGTCCGACGCCACCGCCACCACCTTCACGCGGCCGTCCTTGGCCAGCTCCTGCACCGCTGTCACCTCGGCGAACGTGTAGTCCACCGTGCCGCCGGCCACAGCCATGATGGCATCGCCGGCGCCCTTGAACGGCACATGTACCGTCTTCAGACCGGCGCTGTCGTTCAGCAACTCCCCCATCAATTGGTAGCCGGCAGAGCCCGCGCCGAAATTCACCTTGCCGGGATTGGCCTGGGCGTAGGCGATCAGATCCTTCAGGGTGCCGTACGGCGCCTGCGGACTGACTGCCAGCATGGCGGGTGAGCGCATCATCATGGTCAGCGGCGCGAAATCCTTGACGGGATCGTAGGGCAGCGCCTTGAACAGCGCCGCATTGACCGCCAGCGTCGAATTGCTGCCGATGAACACCGTGTAGCCATCCGCCGGCGCCGACAACACGTTCTTCACCGCGATGAAACCATTGGCGCCCGGCTTGTTCTCCACTACTACCGGCTGGCCGGTAAGTTCCTGCAGCTGGCGGGCGAAATAGCGGGCCGAGGTATCGGTGCCGCTGCCTGGGCCGAACGGCACCACGAACTTGATCGGGCGGGCGGGGAAGGTCTCGGCGTGCGCGACGGCCTGATGGCCGGCGGCGCCAAGCAAGGCCACGGCCAACATGGCCGTCAGCATCTTTCTGCGGTGTTGCATGGAAGTCTCCTTTGCGTGGATGGCCGGCCGCTCTAGGCGGCGGTCCTGGCCATATGGTCCAGCGGATGACTTTAGGCGTGCTTGATGGGGCTGTCTAATATTAAGAATTTGAGATTTGATATCGAATGAATATCAGGAACCATCGATTTCCACCCGCCATCAAATAAGCCCGCTGATCAATGCGCCGCCACGCCCAGCTCCTTGATCAGCCCCGGCACGACCGAATACTCCTCCCGATACTCCTTCAGGAACTCCTCCGGCGTATTGCCCACCGCGTCGAAGCCGATGTTCTCCAGATACTTGCCGAACTCCGGATCCCGCACCACCTGCTGAGCCGCCGCCGCAAGCTTCTGCACCACGTCCGCAGGCATGCCGGCGGGGCCGCTCAGGCCGACCCAGGCCTTGTTCTTGAATATGAAGGCGTCGTATCCCGCTTCGGCGAAGGTCTGGACCCCAGGCAGCAGCGCCGAGCGCTTGTCGCCGATAACGGCGATGGCCTTGACCTTGCCGTCCGCGATCATGGGCGCCGCAATGCTGGTTGATGTGAAGGTAAATGCCAACTGCCCGCCCAGCAGGTCGGTCATCGCCGGCGGAGATCCCTTGTAGGGGACTTCGATGAACTTCACCGAAGACTGCGTGGCCAGGCTCTCCATGATCAGTTGCGGGTACGAGCCCGGACCATACGACCCATAGGCCAGAGGAACCTGCGCCGCCCGGGCCTCCTTGACCGCCCCGGCCAGGTCGCCGGCCGGCATCGACCTGTTTGCGATGAGCACGGGACCTGACGCGGCTATCTTGCTGATCAACGTGAAGTCGCGCTGCGGGTCATAAGGCACCTTCATGGTCACGACCGAAGAGATGAGCGCGTCGCCCACGCTCAGCATCAAGGTATAGCCGTCGGGCTTGGCCCGCGCGACCTCGGTGGCGCCGATGGTGCTGCCGGCGCCGGGCTTGTTTTCTATCACGACGGGCGCGCCGAGCCGCGCGGACATGAGTTCGCCCAGCTTGCGTCCGATGGCGTCGATAGGCGCGCCCGCCGGCGAGGGAACGATCCAGCGGATGGGCCGGTTCGGATAATCGGTTTGCGCCATGGCGGCGACGCTGGCCAGCGCCATGACGCCAGCCAGCCCGAACGCCAGTGTTTTTTTGATGGCGGCCATGTTGTCTCCTTCTTGCAGGATCAGGAACTAGTTGTGCGTGTCCAGGAACTCAAGCACCACGCGGTTGAATTCGTCCGGCGTTTCGAAATAAGGAGAATGGCCCGAATCTTCAAAGGTGTACTTGAGGCTGCCCGGCAGCAGCTTCGCGACCAGATGGTGGCTTTCCGGGGTCAGGAAATCGTCGTGGCTGCCGCCGGTCATCAAGGTCGGCACGCGGTAGCCCTCGAACTCGGCGGGATGGATCTTGACGTCGTCGGCCTGCATGGTCAGCGCCAGGAAGCCCTTGGGATTGAGCGCTTTGATGCAGCCGTACAGATGCAGCATCTCGGGCCGGGCTTCGACATTCTTGCGGTTCCAGCCGATACTCTTGCTACGCAGATCGTGGCGGCCGTCATCGAAGGTCTTGCCGGCCTTGCGCAGAATTTCCCAGGTCTCGGGCGAATAGGCCGGCGTCGGCGAGCCGCTGATGAAGAGCGTCTGGACGCGCTCCGGATGCTTCACGGCCAGCGGCAAGCCTGCCCATGCGCCCAGCGACTGGCACACGAGGTTTACTTTTCCTATGCCTTCCTGTTCCAGTATGGCCAGCACATCGGCGGGGTAGTGGCGCGGATGGTTGCGTTCCGGCACGCAGGGAGAGTTCTTGAAGCCCCTCAAGTCCATCACGATGACCTTGTACTTGCTGGCGAAGAAAGGCACCTGCTGATACCAGCATATGGTGTTGCCGCCGCCGCCATGGATGAACAGGACGGGCGCGCCGTCGCCATAGGTTTCGTAGTAGATGCGGGTGTCGTCGGACGCGGTTGCGTATGGCACGGATGGCTCCTTGGAGGGCGCGGTTGATCTAATATTTGCGTGTTGATTTTGTTCGATCCTCTGCGGAAAGACCGCGCTCCAAACAGACATCATGGGTGCCGCTCCAGACAACTACCCTCTGCATGTGGAACTGCTGCTGCCCGCTGGCAGGTTGAACGGCCCCATCCATGCCGCGATCGATACGTTCCGCACCGCCAACGGCATTGCCCGCAGCCGCAGCGGGCAAGCGAGCGGCCATGTGGTGACGTGGCGCTGCGTGGGCGCAGCCCTTTCGGCGGAAACGGACTCGGCGTCCGAACATCTGAGCTTCATGCCGCCCGGCGCGCCGGATTCGGCAATGGAGCGCGCCGTCTTTGTTCCGCCCCTGGAAACGGTCTCGGTGCCGCAACTGCGCGCCAGCGTGGCAAACAACGACGCCGTGCTGCACGAAATCCGCAGCGCCGTGGCGGACAGGCGCTACGTCTGCGCGGTGGGCACCGGCGTCTGGCTGGTCGCGGCGGCAGGCGTACTGGACAAGATGCAGACGCCGGTGCAATGGGCGTACCAGTCGGGCTTCGCGCGGACCCATCCGGACCTGGCCATCGCCAACGATCCGATTGTCTGGGCCAGCGAGCGCATCCTGCTTGCCGGGACGCCTTCATTGGCCTATGACTGCGTGCTCGATCTGATGGACCGCACGGGCATCGCCGGACTGGCCGGCGCATCGCGCGACAAGCTCGTCTTCGATCCCGCGCGGCAGATCATCGCTTCGACGCTGCCCATAGAGAAGGTCAGCGGTCTCACACGCGACAGCCCGCTGTACAGGGCCGTCCAGTGGTTGCTGGCACATGCCCAGGAAGCGATAACGATAGGCGACGCCGCACAACATGCGGCCGTCAGCGAAAGAACCTTGGCACGCCTTTTCCGGACGCACTTGGCGATCACACCGCATGAATTCCTCACCGATATACGGATGAGAAAGAGCCAGATGTGGCTGGAAGTGACGCTGCGCTCCGTGGAGGACATAGCCAATGACTGCGGCTATCTGGACGTGGCGGCCTTCCGTCGCGCCTTCAAGCGCAAGTTCGGCGTAACGCCGGCGGATTACCGGCGCGAGTACACGCAGCGGGGGCCGCGGGCTCGGTGGAAAATGGAGCAGTATGGAAGAGAGGTTTAGAGACTGGCTGCCGAGAACGCCAGGAACATGCGTGGAATACTCAGGGAACTTCGAGCGCGATGGGAATTACTGCAATGGCTAGCCACAAGCTGCGTATGCTGTTCGGCGCAGCAGCTTCGATCATCTTTGCCTGGTATTGCTTCCACGGATTGTCGTGGCTTGCACGCGGTGTCGGAATCATTCCGATCGCGCACTACGATCCGCCGATAGACCAGTGGATTCTGATCGGCGACCCGATACTTCAAAGCTGGCACAAGGTCCGCGTATCCGAAGACTTTACGCTTGCTGGCATCGCACTCATTTTCCTGACCCTGGTGCTGTCCTATTACGTGGCACGCGCGGCCTATCACCTCAGTTTCACGAAGGTCTTTACCCGCCACGATTGTTGGTTTGTCGCGGGATGGTTGATCGGCGCGCCATTGATGGCCGCGCTGGGGCATATGTTTGTCCTCCTGGTATTCGAGCAGGCCTGGGCTGATCGATGGCCCACGCTTGCTGGCGCGGCCGTGCTGATCGCTTTTTCCGTGTCAGCAAAGCTGTTCGCGGATTTCTGGCAGTGGCTCATGCGCAGGCGCAGGGTTCATCCGATCTGACACGGCCCCGGGCCTTGCAAGCGGCGCCCGTTCCCGGCCTGCCCTGCACTCATCCGCATTCCATCCTAAAATGCGCGGTTTGCCGAAAGAACCGTCATGGCCATCGCCATGAAGGGCTTTCATCCTTTACGAATGAGTGTGGTGAAGATGAACAAGCCTTTCATTTCGCTGTGCCCGGAAATCACCCGGACGCACGCGCTGACGCTGATGGATTGGTTGGAAGATGAGCGCGTGACCTGCTATCTGAGCGATTCGCGCAATGTCTCCCGTTTCATCGAGCAAGCCATCGATCGGACCCAGCTGCCGATCCTGACCCATCTGTTCAACCAGGGCGGCCGGTTCTTCATGGCCTATGACAGGCATGACGCCCCGGTGGGCTTCGTGCGCCTCGTCAAGACCGGCCCAGATTGCGAGATCGTCCTGGTGATCGGAGACTGCGACAACTGGGGCCGGAACCTGGGCGCCAGCACGATCCGCGAAGGCATGAAGCTGGCCTTCCTCGACATGCGGGCCGAAAAGCTCATCGCCAAGATCCACCCGGACAACGCGCGTTCGCTGAAGACCTTTCTGCGCAGCGGCTTTCTGCTTGAAAACGAAACACCGACGCTGAAGTCGTTTTCCATGACTGCGGGGCGTTATCTACGACTGTTGCGCGAAGGCGCCGTTGTCGACTCCACCGATATCTACATCACTGAAATCGACAAGGCCCGGCTCAAGAGCCTGATAGAACTCGAGCAGGGTCCGACTATTGTCGAGCTCGAGCACGAGCTGGAGCGCGCCATCGTCGTCAAGCCGCAGCAAGTGGCGCGGGACGTGGTCACGATGAACTCCCGTGCCTTGCTGCAGCTGGACGACGAAGAGATGGAAGTGGCCCTGGTCTACCCTGAAGACGCCGACAGCAGCGCAGGAAAGCTCTCTGTCTGTTCCGATGTCGGGGCCGCCATCCTGGGCTACCAGGAGGGGGATTCCATCGATTGGCGGATTTCGGACCGGACCCGCCGGATCGGGATCAGGAAAGTGCTTTACCAGCCGGAAGCCGCGGGCGATTTCCATCTCTAGATCGGCGTTCGTCTGTCTGGCGCGAACAACCTCGACAGGGATGGCGAAACTTCGCGTGCCGTCAATGCTACCTTCGAAAACGCTCGATCGTGAGTCCCTCGAGGTCGATTTCAGGCTTGCGGCCGCAGACCAGATCCGCCACGATCCGGGACGTTCCGCAAGCCTGGGTCCAGCCGTTCGAGCCATGCCCGCTGTTGAGAAACAGCCCGCCCCAACCAGAGACGCCGAGAATCGGGGGGCCGTCTGGCGTCATGGGGCGCAGACCCGCCCAGAAGGTAGCGTTGGCGTAGTCGATACCATGTGGGAACAGGCTGCGCACCGTCCGGACCAGCACATCCTTGCGGGCCGCCTTCAATGACAAGTCGTGGCCGACCAGTTCGGCCATGCCCGCCGCGCGGATTCTATTGCCCAGCCGTGAAATCATGACCTTGTTGTGTTCATCCATGACCGACATATTGGGCGCTTGATCGGCATTGGTCACCCGCGCGGTAATCGAATAGCCCTTGAGCGGATATACGGGAAGCTTGATCCCCAGCGGCGCAAGCAGTGCCGGAGCCTGGTTGCCCAAGGCGACAACCGTGGCATCGGCCTTCAGTATGCCGCCAGAGGTCTCTGCGCCCACCACCCGACCGCCCTCATGCAGCAATCGCCGCACATCGGTGTCGAAGCGAAACTTCACGCCCGCATGCTGAAGCCAGGCGGTCAATGCCTGGCAGAAAATGTGGCTATCGCCCGAGGCATCGGACGGCAAATGAAGGCCGCCCGCGATCCTGGCGGTGGCGTCTCGCAAGGCCGGCTCGACCGCCAGCGCATCGCGCCCGTTCAACACACTGTGGCGAATGCCGAATTCCCTCAGTGCGCTGGCGGCAATATCGCCATACCGGCACTCCGCTACGGTCTGGAACAGCTGCAACACGCCGCCCGCATGAAAATCGAACGCGATCGGCGTCTCGGCCATGAGCTGCTTCAGGCAAGCGAGACTGTAGTGAGCCACGCGCTGCATGCGCAGTTTGTTGACGCGAAACCGCGGCGCATTGCATTCCATCAGCCATCGCCTGGTCCAACGGAGCCTTTCAAATTCGGGCCAAAGCGAAAAGCGCACCGGGGCATCGGCTTGCAACGCCATCTTCAATACCTTGATCGGCATTCCCGGCGCGGCCCATGGCGCCGCAAAGCTCGGGCACAGACCGCCCGCATTGCCGAAGCTGGTTTCCATTCCCGCCGCCGAGTGGCGTTCCACAACTTCGACGTCATGGCCTTCGCGGCAGAGATAGTAGGCCGTTGTGGCGCCGACTACGCCGGATCCGAGGATGAGAACTTTCATGGGCGTGGTTGTCTTGGTCGATCGTGATGTCTGCGGCGTAGCCGGAAGGCGCTGCCCGGCGATGCCAGGCCGGACCGGATTCAAGAATAAAGGGTGCCGGAGTGAAATTTATTTCATTGTTTTGACGCCAATCCGCGCGAATGGAAAGAAAATTCACCAGCTGTATTGCTAGCATTAATGGCGTGCTGAACATTCGCAATCGGTCCGCGCCTTTGATATGCGCGGCCTTGGGCCGGAACCTCGTCAAATCATGTCTGAACAGATTCGCCGCTTCCCCTCGCTCTCTCATTGGGGCGCATTCACCGCGGTCACGCAAGGCGGCCAGCTGATCGATTGCGAACCGTTCGCCCGCGACAGCGCTCCCTCGGGCATCCTGCAATCGATGCCTGCCATGGTCCACTCGCCGCTACGGGTGAACCGGCCAGCCATCCGGAAGGGATGGCTGCGCGACCGGCACTTGTGCGACGGGAGCGAACGCGGACGTGACGACTACGTTGAGGTCAGTTGGGACGAGGCCCTTGCGGCGGTCCATTCGGAACTCCAGCGAGTGAGGACAGAGCATGGCAGCGAGGCCATCTTTGGCGGCTCGTATGGCTGGTCATCGGCGGGCCGTTTGCACCATGCGCGCACCCAGACGCACCGTTTCCTGAACGCCGGCGGCGGCTTTACGAATCAAGCGGGCAACTATAGCTGGGGCACCGCGCAGTTCCTGCTGCCCCATGTGATCGGCACCTATACGCCGGTTACCGGCCGTGTGACGGACTGGAACAGTGTCACCAGTCATACGCGGCTGCTGATCGCATTCGGCGGCATGCCGTTGCGCAACACGCAGATCACATCGGGCGGCGCCGGGGACCATCCCGTGCCCGGGCAGCTCGAACGGGCGGTAGCCGCTGGCATGGAGCTTGTGGTCATCAGCCCGACCCGGGGAGATGTCCCTGCCGGCGTGCGTGCGCGCTGGATTCCCATTCGTCCCAACACGGACGCGGCCTTGATGCTGGCAATGATCCAGGCGCTGATCGTTGATGGCGTCCACGACGAAGCGTTCCTCCAGACCCACTGCGTTGGATTTCCGGCCTTGCGCGATTATCTCGAAGGCAGTACGGACGGAATCCCGAAGACGCCGGAATGGGCCCAGGCGATCTGCGATGTGCCGGCCGAGACTATCCGCGCACTCGCGCGTCAGGCACGCAACACTCGCACGATGCTGACTTGCGCGTGGTCGTTGCAACGGGCTCATCGCGGCGAACAACCGTATTGGGCAAGCATTGCGCTAGCCGCTGCGTTGGGGCATATCGGGCTGCCTGGCGGGGGCTTTGCGTTTGGGCATGCGTCCATGAATGGCGCGGGAAACCCGCGCATGGAGATCGCGGGACCGGCCATGGAATCGGGACGCAACCCGACCGGCTCGGTGATTCCTGTTGCCCGGGTCACCGACATGCTGCTGCATCCTGGCCAGCACTATGAATTCAATGGGCGGGAAGGTACTTATCCAGACATCAAGATGGTGTACTGGGCCGGCGGCAACCCTTTCCATCACCAGCAGGACCTGAACCGCTTCAGCCGGGCGTGGAGCCGGCCGCAAACGATAGTCGCCCATGAGATCTGGTGGACACCCATGGCTCGGCGCTCGGACATTGTGCTGCCGGCCACCACCACGCTGGAAAGAAATGACATCGGCGGATCGACGCGCGATCGTCACGTGTTCGCCATGCATCAGGCCCTGGCGCCGATCGGCTCCAGCCGCAATGACTTCGACATATACCGGGAACTGGCCGCGCTGGGCGGCTACGAGCATGGTTTTACCGAAGGCCGAGGCGAGATGGAGTGGGTACGGCATATCTACGAATCAATGGCCAAGGAATGGCGCGACTGCGGCCATATGGCCCCTGATTTCGATGCATTCTGGAGCCGCGGGTTCGTGGAAATTCCCGAGCCTGAAAAGCCATTCGTGCTGTTCGAAGAGTTCCGTCGCGACCCCGAGGAACATCCACTGCGTACACCGTCCGGACGCATCGAGCTGTATTCGGAAAAAATCGCCGGATTCGGTTACGCCGATTGCCCGCCCCACCCCAGCTGGCTGACGCCGGACGAATGGCTTGGATCACCCAAGGCTGCAAGGTGGCCGCTGCATCTGCTCACGCCGCAGCCCGCGGGCAAGCTCCATTCCCAAATGGATGGCGGCAAGGCATCGGTGGACCTCAAGGTCAATGGCCGGGAGGCCCTGCGCATTTCGCCGTTGGATGCGCAAGCGCGCCGCATCGGCCAGCATGATCTCGTCAAGATTTACAACGACCGTGGCGCGTGCCTTGCCACCGCGCTTATCGACGCCGACCTCAAGCCTGGCGTGGTGGCGCTGCCTACGGGAGCATGGTTTGACGCTGCCGACGAGGAGCTGGAGATACACGGCAACCCCAACGTATTGACGATCGACGTGGGCACTTCCCGCTTGACTCAGGGAAGCAGTGCCCAGTCCGCGCTGGTGGAGGTAATGCGCTGGGAAGAAGCCGCGCCTTCGGTCCGGGCCCTGGAGGTGCCGGCAATTGCCAAATTGGATCGTGCCGCATAGCCGTCTGGCCCGGGTCCGGACACGGCTTTTCCCAAGCGCCCGGAGCGCCCCTCGATGGGGCGCTCTGGTTCTTGGGAAAACGCCTTATTCCGCGGTGATATTGGCCTGCTTGATGATGGCGCTGTATTTGTCCGTCTCGGCCTGGATGTACTGCGCGAAGTCCGCGCTGTTCCGGTAGGAGCTTTCAAAGCCGAGGTTGTCGAGTTGCTCCTTCATGCTGGCGGACGTCATGACTTTCTGCGTGGCGACTTCCAGCTTCCTGAGTATCGGCTCCGGCAACTTGGCTGGCGCCCACAAGCCATACCAGGAATAAAACTCGAAATTCTTCAGCCCGGCTTCGCGCATCGTGGGAACGTCCGGAAGCAAGGGGCTGCGCTTGTCGCCGGTTACCGCCAGCGCGCGTATCTTGCCTGACTTGACCATCGGCAGCGAGGAGAGCATTGGATCGGCCAGCGCGTGAACCTGTCCGCCGATCAGATCAGTCAAGGCGGGACCGCCGCCTTTATAGAGGACGATCGGGATCTTCAGATCGGAAAGACCGCCTTCATATGCAAACTGCGCGATGGCGAGGTGCCCCGCCGAGCCAAAGCCCGTGGTTGCAAAATTGTATTTGTTGGGAGCTGCCTTCACCACACCGACGAACTCCTGCACGGTCTTCGCGGGGACATCGTTGTTCACGCTGAATATCAATGCGCCTTGCGCCAGACCGCTGATGGGGGTGAAATCCTTCACCGCATCGAAGGTCATCTTCTTCCCATAGAGCAGCGGGTTGATGTTGTGGATCGAGGCATTCAGGTACAACGTATAGCCATCTGCCGCCGAACGGGCGACCACGCCTGCGCCCACCATCCCGGACGCGCCTGCCCTGTTGTCGATGATGACCGATTGCTTCAGCTCCTCGCCCAGCTTCACGGCAAATATGCGGGCGAGGCCGTCGACGGAGCCGCCAGGAGGATGAGGCACCACGATGGTAATCGGGCGGCTGGGATAGGAGGCATCCGCCTTCGACTGCGCCTGTACCGAACCCAGCACGGCCAATCCACCGACAACTGCCGCAATGCCTTTCATGCAAAGGCGGCGAGAACGAATAGGGGTATTACGCATGACGAACGATCTCATTGAAAATGGTTGGGCAACGAATACCGCCCCCCCTCTTCGGCCCCGCAATACATGAAAAAAGGCCGGCGTGGAAAGCGGGGATGATCGTAGGCGAATCAGTAGGTGCCTGGATAGGCTGCGCCGTCTATTAAGATATTCTGGCCGCATATATAGCCGGATTGGGCCGCGCAGACATATGCGCAAAGCGCGCCCAATTCCTCGGGCTCGCCGTAGCGGCCGGCAGGATTGTTGGATCCGCGCTCCGTCCACAGCTGTTCAAAACTCTTGCCGCCTGGCTCCAGCATTCCTTCTATGTGATGCCGCTGCGCATCGGTGGCGAAGACGCCCGGAAGCAGGTTGTTGATGGTGACGTTGTGCCGCACCGTCTGGCGGGCCAGGCCCGCAACAAAGCCCACCAGGCAGGAGCGCGCACCATTGGAAAGGCCGAGTTCAAGCTGCGGGGTTTTGACGCTGCGTGAAACGATGTTCACGATGCGGCCGAAGCGGCGTTCCATCATGCCGTCGACGACCCGCCGGATCATGTCGATCGGCCCGAGGGCCATGGCATCAAGGGCCGCATGCCAGTCGGACTGGGTCCACTGGCGGAAGTCGCCGGGCGGCGCGCCGTCTGCGTTATTGACCAGAATATCGGGCGCGGGACACGCCGCAAGCGCCGCCTCCCGCCCTTCATCCGTGGTGATATTGGCAACTGCGTATCGGACCCGGGTTCCCGTGGCCGCCGTGATTTCCTCAGCGGCCTGGGCCAGCGTGCTTTCCGTGCGCGCCGCGATGGTCACGTTGACGCCTTCGCTTGCCAACTGATGGGCGCAGGCGCGGCCCATTCCCTTGCTGCCGCCGAAAACCAGCGCGTGGCGGCCTCGAATTCCCAAATCCATAGCGTTTCCTATTGCAAAGGCGCAGCCGGATCCATGACATGAAATGGCCGGAAAGGAATTCAGTCAGCAGGAAGCCGCAAGGCGGACAATCTCCCAACGCGCGTTCTTTCCGGCCCCATCCTGCAAGGGATCAGGCGGCCTTCAGTTGCAGCGAATTCCAGCCGTACTTCTTGTCCAGCCCCAGCGCCTTGACCGCGCGCAGGCCCTTGAGCAGAGGCTCTCCTTCCAGTGCGCGCAGCGGCTTGCGCAGTTCGCCTGCCGGCAGGCCCACGGCCTTCATCAGCGATTTGATGGCCACGGGGTTGATGGCCGAGTACGAGTAGTGCAGCAATTGCAGATTGCGCAAATAGGATTCGCGGAAGCTGAAGCTGACCTCGGGCGAGGTCCAGGGCTGGGAAATTTCCGTCAACTCTGCCGGCGCGATATTGCCGGTCATGTTGGCCGTGCCATGGCCACCCAGGCTCATGGTCGGCACGACCAGGCCCAGATTGGGCGAATCGCAGCACATCACGGATACGTCGGGCGCGCCGTATAGCACCTGCGCCACCTGGCCCACGCGCGTGGTGGATTCCTTGTGGACCACGTAGTTCGGGTGCTTGAAGATGCGCAGCAGCTGATCCCAGTGCAGATCGCTCTTGACCCGCGGCGGATTGTTGTAGATGCCCAGCGGCAGATCGGTGGCGTCGGCTATCTCGAGGAAATAGCTTTCGATGTCCGCTTCGGAGGCGCAGATGTAGGCAGGCGCTGCCAGAATGGCGCCATCGGCGCCGTTGGCCCGCGCAAAGCGCAGGTAATCCATGGTGGCCTCGGTGTTGTTGCCGGTGCAGCCATAGAAGAGCTTCATCTTGCCGGTCTTCATCTTCGCGGTTTCCACGATGATGTCCTGGCGCTCTTTTTGTGACAGCATGGAAACCTCGCCCGTGGATCCCATGATGAGCACGGCGCTGGTGCCGTTGTCTTCCTGGAACTTCAGCAGTTCGCGGAAGGCTTCGTAATCGGGACTGCCATCCTTGTTGAAGGGCGTAATCAGGGCCACGAAGGACCCGGTGATCTTCATCTTGCTCATGTGTATCTCCAGTAATGGACGAGTCAAAAATGGTGGAAGCTCAAACCGAGCGGGCGACTTCTTTCTGAGTATCTTGCTGCTGCGCGTCCTGGCAGGCAACCATCGCAGCCAAACCTTGCTTCAAGTCGGCGATCAGGTCTTCCGGGTCTTCCAGTCCCACATGCATGCGTACTGCCTTGCCCTTGTGAGGCCAGCGATCACCATGGTGCTTTCCCGGAGTGAACGGTATGGCCAGGCTTTCATATCCGCCCCAGGACACGCCGATTCCGAAATGATGCAAGGCATCGACAAAGGCGGCGACTGATTCGTCGTCGCTGGCGCGCAGGACTACCGTGAACAGGCCGCTTGCCCCCTTGAAATCACGCTTCCAGATGGCATGGCCCGGATGCGACGGCAGCGCGGGATGCACCACGGCCTCGACCTCGGCTTGTTGTTCCAGCCACTGGGCCACGCGGATTCCCGACGCCATATGCTTCTGCAGCCGCACGTCCATGGTGCGCAGCCCGCGCAATGCCAGGAAGATATCGTCGGGACTGGCCGTCTGGCCCATTTCCTGCGTCGTCTCCCTGACCTTGGGCCAGGTGGCTTGGTTGCAGGTCACCACGCCCAGCATGGCATCCGAATGACCCACGATGTACTTGGTCGCGGCATGGATGGACACATCGACGCCATGGTCGAAAGCCTTGAAGAACAATGGCGTGGCCCAGGTGTTGTCCATGACGACAAAGGCGCCGTGCGCGTGCGCGGCCGCCGCGATGGCGGGAATATCCTGGATTTCGAGCGTTTCGGAACCCGGCGATTCGACAAATACGACGCGCGTATTGGGCTGCATGAGCGATTCGATGCGCTTGCCGCAAGCAGGGTCGTAGACCTGTACCTCAACCCCGAAGCGGCTGAGCACGCGATCGAGGAAGGAGCGGGTCGGGGAATAGGCGCTATACGAAACCAGGATATGGTCGCCGGCCTTGAGCAAAGCGGTGAGCGTCGTGGCGATGGCCGCCAGGCCCGAGGGAAAGACCAGGGAGCGGTGTCCGCCTTCCAGGGTGGCCATGGCCTCCTCGAACGCGTGGGTGGTGGCGGTTCCATAGCGGCCATAGGTGGTGGCGCCCGGCTCTTGCGCGGCGCGGGCGCGCTTCATTCCTTCCCATTCCGCCATGCTGCCCGCGAGTATCGTCGATGCCCTGCAGATGGGGGTATTCACCAGGCCGCCAAAACGTTCCGGATGCCGGCCTGCGCTGACGAGTTGAGTGCTTTGCCTCATGAACTTCAATCTCCGTGGATGCACGGCCAGCGCTTCCAGGGGAAGTCGATGACCACTGATGACGTGATCAAGTCTATGAGGAGAGTGGGTGAAAACTCTTCGATTTTTTACCCCTTCCGGAGGCAAAAAGAGAAAAATAATCACCGCCGAATCCTGACAATCTGGCGAAGGCGGACTGGCTAAGCCGGGTCAGCTCAGACCCGGGGGAGGAAAGGCCTCAGCTTCGGGCAGCGGCGCGCGCGCGTCTCGGCCTGCTTGCGTCAAGGGAATTCCACCGGCCCGCGCGTTCTTCGATGGTGGAGGGAAAAATCTCCAGGCAAAGCTTGTGAAGCGAACGCACGAATGGATTCGATTTCAGGAACATGGCTTCGCCGAAATAGATGGGAATCCTCGGCGCGTTGGGAAGCGCGATGCAGCTCAGGCGCCGATCCGACTCGTCGATGCACCACGTGGGAAGCAATGCGAAACCCAGGCCTTCATCGACGCAACGCTTGACGCTCATGCTGGTCGAAGTAGACACCGCGACCTTGGGCTGCTCGTTGCCGACCGACAAATAGTCCAGTGCGATATTGCGGAGCATCTGGCCCGGTTCATATGTCACCAGCGGCCGTCCAAGCGCCCATTCCGGAACAGCCGTCTCATCGGCTGGCGCCGGCCAGCTCGACGGGAACGCCAGCGCCGGCTGGTAGTGGCAGATAACGCGCTGCGGAATCACGGTGTCGCCGAAATAGCGCTCGCTCAAACAGACATCCAGCGAGCCGTTGCGAATCAGCTCCGGCAGCGAGACGTCCTTTTCGTAGCCGACGATCTCGACGTTGGGATACATGCGCCGAAACTTCGTCAGCACCGGCGGCAGCAGGTAGTAGAAGATCGCGTGCGGCATCCCGATACGGATGACTGGCCGTTCCTTGTCGATCAGGTTGCCCAGGCGCGTCAGCATGACGTCGAATTCCGGCGCCAGCAGCCGGTAAAGGCTGGTGCCGCGCGGAGTGAGCTTGATCGACTTGGCGCCGCGCCCAGCCACCACCAGCTTCTCGCCGACGCGCTGCTCGAGGCGCCGGATGTGATTGGCCACCGACTGGTAGGTGATGTTCAGCCGGCGCGCCGCGGCGGAATACGTGCCCTCCTGTGCGACAAGGAAAAAAGTCTGCGTGAGAGTAAGGTCCACCTCTTGCATCGCGCCTCCGGCTCGCCGGCTCAAATATAAAATTTCTTGTAGGTTTGGCTCGATGAATTGTATCGCCCCCGGGGGTAGCGGCCTATAACATCGACCTCAGGTTTGGCCTCCGAACCGCGCGGCGGCAACGGCATACAGGTATGTACGCTGCGCAAAAGGGAGGGTAAGTTGAGTGAGCCATGGACAAGAAAGATCGCTGCATCCTCGCGTTGCTTCAGACTGATGCGCGCCTCTCGAACAATGAAATCGCCGAACGGGTCCACCTGTCCCCGACCGCATGCTGGAAGCGGATTCAGCATCTGCAGGCGTCCGGCCTTATTCGCCGCCAGGTTTGCCTGTTGGACAACAACAAGGCGGGGCTGGGCGTGACTGTGTTCGTGTCGATAAAGACGAACCGCCATGACCTGAATTGGCTCGAGAAATTCTCGCTCGGCGTCAAGGATATGCCGGAGGTCATGGAGTTCTATCGGATGACCGGCGACACCGACTACCTTCTCAAGGTGGTGGTGCCCGATATCGCCGGGTTCGATTTCGTCTACAAGAAGCTCATCCAGGTCGCTGAACTGTTTGACGTCAGTTCGAGTTTTGCGATGGAGGAACTCAAGTACACCACGGCGTTGCCACTTGACCATCTTTGATGCGCAGGCGCGACAAGCCCCAGTCTGAGGGAATTGCATCCCAAACCGAGGAATTGGACGTGGCGCGTAATTGGAGCGGGTGATGGGAACAGAACTTAGCATCCAACTCTTTGATTAATAAGGTGACACCACCGCCTTGGAAGCGAGGATGTACCGCATTCTGGACCAGTTTGGCGGCTGCTGTCCACTCTCCTTAGGCGCTAACACAAAAATTGTGTTTCACGCTATTATGGACAAATTGGACTTATATAGACCATAATAGCGAACATGCCACGCAAACCGCCTATCGTCTTCCCTCAAGAACAGCGTCTCCTGTCCGCCCTGGGAGAGCGGCTGCGCCTTGCCCGTAAGCGACGCAAGCTAAGCAATGCCGTCGTAGCGCAACGAGCAGGAATTTCAAGGACCACCTTGTACAAGGTTGAGGCGGGTGATCCTGGGGCCACCCTGGGGTCCTATGTTCGGGTTCTGGCCGTGCTAGGTCTTGAGGGCGACCTCAATCAGCTTGGGGCCGACGACAGAGTTGGTCGGAAACTGCAGGATCTGGCGCTGGAGCCAGCGCCCAATCGCCGCACCGCTACCCGCGCCAAGACGGTCAAGCCCTCATCAGCCTCGAACGATGAGGAGCCCACATGAGCACGCCGGACAACACCCTGGAGGTGTGGCTTGACGACGACCGCGGCCCTGCACTTCAGGTCGGCACACTCGCCCATGACCGCGGCCAGATCCGCTTCCATTACGAACGCGATTGGCTACAAGACCCTCGCGCCTTCGCGCTGGACCCCGACCTCTCTCTGGACGAACACCCCTTCTTTCCCAAGCCTGAGCTAGGCAACTTCGGCATCTTCCTGGATTCGTCACCAGACCGATGGGGACAAACACTGATGAAGCGGCGAGAGGCCCTACAGGCAAAGGATGAGCAGCGCTCTCCCCGTACGCTGTACGCCTGGGACTTCCTGATCGGCGTGCAAGACCTCACTCGTCAAGGCGCCCTGCGCTTTCGCCGGCCAGGTACGGAGGCGTTTCTCGGCGAAGAGAAAATGGCGGCTCCGCCGGTGACGACGCTACGAGAATTGGAAGCCGTGGCCTACCAACTCAGCAACCGGCGTATCGACGATCTAGATGCACTACGAAAATGGCTCGCCGTGCTCGTCGCACCTGGCGCGTCTTTGGGTGGAGCAAGGCCAAAGGCCAACTTTACCGAAGCCGACGGGTCACTCTGGATCGGCAAGTTTCCGTCCCGAGATGACGATCGAGACGTCGGAGCTTGGGAGTATGTTGTACACCAACTCGCACAAGCAGCGGGGATAGACGTACCGCCTGCGAAGCTCATCAAGTTAAACAACGACTTCCATACCTTCTGCGTCCAACGCTTCGATCGCACCAACGGTTCGCGACGCTTCTATGCCTCGGCAATGACATTGCTTCGCAAAACTCAAAGTGAAGGTACGAGCTATTTGGAATTGGCGCAGTTCATTCGCGCTCAGGGCGATGCCGAGCATGCGGATGCAGACTTGGAACAACTATTCCGGCGAGCGGCATTCAACGTCGCGGTTGGCAACCGCGACGACCACCTTCGCAATCACGGATTCGTGCTTGGCAAGACAGGATGGAGACTTGCACCCGCGTTTGACGTCAATCCGAATATCGACAAGGCGGAGCATGTTTTGAATATTGACGATGTCGACAATCGACCTAGCCTAGAGACTGTTCTCAGCACGGCCGCTTTTTATGGGCTGGGCGACGTGCAGGCTAGGCAAATTGTGGATGGGGTAGTCGCGGCTGTGAATCATTGGCAGGACGCTGCTCGTCGGATGCGTATTAGTGGTGCGGATATTGATTTGACCGCAGGGGCGTTCTCGGTAAATAAAGCATAGGGAAGAAGGCTGCCTGACGGGCGTCTGCTTTCGGCCAGGAGCAGTCGTTCGATGGAGCAGGTTCGAATGACCGCTCCCAATCTAGCGGTAGGCCAAAGTTCAGGCACACATCTTCGCACCGATAACGCTGAAAGCGTATGTCGAAGCAGCAACGCTAGACGTCGTCATCAACAAGAATAAATATTGGACGCCGCGCTCTGAGAGAGGGTGCTCAACTATTTCCTGGACCGCGACATCACGTAGCCAATTGGCACAGGCTTGAATTGCCGGTTCTTCACCTTACGACGTTGCTCGCCCCGAAGTTGCTCGTAGTCGATCTCTCCCAGCACGTAGTAGTCGCTGATACCACCCTTCACTTGCACTACATCTCGGGCGTATTCCTGAATCGCAGGTGCTCTGATCCGACTATCGCCGAACTTGCGATTGTTGGCCTGTACAACGAAGGCATGCAGGTCGTTGGCAGTTGATTCAACAAGGGCAGAAAAGGTCTTTGTGTCTGGGTTCCATTCCAAAGCAAATAGTGCGTCTATCTCTCCTCGCAGCCAATTACGATGCGAGATATTTGTGAGGTCGCTGCAAATGAGCAGCGAAAAGTGGAAGTCGCGATGCACGTACAATGTCGGCTTCGCTTTCGCGCCAGTTGGCTTGTAAATTACCCCCGTCTTTCCAAGCAACCTCTTCAGCTCCTGTCGCTCGCCGTGCGCTGGCTCGAACTTGGGTTGCAGAACCACAACGCTGCTTGCATACCCGGGCCAATAGGTCGTCAGTGACACCAGGCTATCGTTCCTCAGCTTCTTGGTCACCCGATCACGGTGGTATTCGACTCCTGCCAGCATCGAGACCCCGTTGGCCGCTAGCTTGCGCGCGGCACGTAGTGCCCATCGCAACGGAATACTTAGCTCCGGCATAACAATGTAATCAGGCCTCTTCTGCTCCTTCAATATTCGGTTGATCAATCCGTTGAAGGCAACATATCGGCTTGCTGACCTGTCCTGCTTTCCGCGCGCGGCTGCAGCCCACTGGGCATCAGACGTCTCCAGACTTGTTACTGCAACTCGAACACGTTCCCTTGGTCGGCCTGGGGCAATGAAGTGAGCAATTGGCGAGCCTTTATCGTGCGAAAACCCTATCGAACTGGCAGTGACCACCTCTGCGCCACGAAGGAAACGAATGACGTTCCGGAAGAGAGCCGAGTCAGATAGGACAGCCGGCGCCACAAGCCCGATCTCGTCGATACGAAGCGGCCGCGTAGGAAATGCCAGTGCGGGCCAATGCGGAACTTTGAGATCCGTAGCGTCTAGCCGGAATCGTCGTATTGCGCCGAGTCGCAGCTGCCGTCGCACTTCCATTTCGCGTGGAACCTTCGGGCCCTCCTCATCGACCTGCTGATGTTGGAACCAGTGCTCTTTGTATGGTCGGCGCCCCCAGTCCGAAAGCAGCACCTGGTTCACCAAAGACTCAAGTGACCGAACGGTAGATGGAACTCTGACGCTGCTGCTCAACAGTTTGAGCTTCCGAAGAACACCTAGGTACCCAGGAGTCAAATTTACAGACCTGAGTGTGCCAGCCTGCAGCCCCGCCTGCAGCAAGGCAAGTGCGTACTGCTGAAGGCAGAGTTGGAATCCGGCTTTCTGATCCGATTGGCCGAACGTAGTTGTCGATTGAAGGAGCGCAGAAATCGCGGCGAGATCAAGAATTAACGTCTTGGCTCGTTGAATGTCGCCACAGCTCAACATCAAGCCAAAAATGCGCGGGATATAGCCGAAGTAGTCAAAGAACCCTACGGGTGTCACCACGTGTCGACTTACGAGACCATAGAACTCCTCACGTAGCGATTTCCATGAACTCGGCGCCAAGTCTGCACCGTACGTTTCAATGTCACTAAGAAGAAGAGAAAAGCCAAGTCGCCGCACGGAAACCACATCGGCTCTTCTTAACGCATCGGCCTGCAATGCAGCATTCGGAGTAGCAAGCAAGGCCCGAGATGCCATTGCAATTCCCGACTCGGGCACCGATGGCAACAACCTGTACTCGCTTGACTGCTGCCGGATTTGATCTCTAATGTGATGGACGAGGTCTGAGCCATGCGCGGACGAGAGTGCAAAAATCTTCTGCTTCGGACCTGTGAAAACCAGCTCGGAATCCTTCGCATATGGCAACTTTAAAGTTAGCGAATCAGGGCCTCCCTCGCCCTTCATGACTGACACAAGTGGGGTCAGTATTTCTGCAATGCGCGCGGTTACGCGTTGAGCGCCGTGGTCTTCATCTGTTGAGTCCAACACCAGAAAAATGTCATCAACGTATCGCCCGTAGTAGAGGGGTTGGAGGTTGGCGGCAATTGTCTGATCAAACTCAGCCAGCAAGACATTCGCGATAATCTTCGAAGCAGACAGCCCAACCGGGATTGCGCCGGCTGGCCGATGATGGTAATCCGGTGTGCTCTGATACCAAGTTTCGATGGCCTCAAGCAATCGCTCAGTGAATCGCTTCTCCGCTGTCGTCAGTTCCAGTCCGATGAATTCCAGGAAGGCCTTTCTCAGCAGGAATTTCGGCGAAACGCGGTGATAGAACTTCTCGATATCCATCGTGATGGCCAGAATGCTCTTACCAGCCTCAAGGGCAATGTCCATGGACGACAGCCCGCGCTCACGCCAATCTCGATAAGCAGAGAAGTATGGAATGAACAGCCCTGGGGTGGAGAGGTTTACCCCAGGATCACTGATTCTCTCGTCGGGAAGCCCGCTGCTTGATCTCCTAAGCCGATTGCCAAAAGAGGTTGTTCGATCCAATGCGGCATCAAAAAGATGTCCTACGAAAATGATCCACAGAGCGGACACAATCTGGAAATCGACCGTCGGCCTAATGACAAGCCGAAGTGCGGCATGAGCTCTCTCTCCTGACTCGTCGAAGCGGTGCTGCCAATCCTTCCTGGGATCAAGCGCACGGAAGTGTCCATCATTGTTCGCGTCCCATGCACTGCAATCTACCGACTTCGGCAAATACGCATGATCACCAATGAAATCCAGGTCTGTCGACCACGTAACAGGGCGTTCCAACAGGCGCGACCGGAGCCGGCGAAGATTGGCATCTAGAGTCTGCTCATACTTTGTGAAGGCTAAGGCATGAAAGTGCGTGTTCTCATAAAACGCCTCTGCCTTCGCCTTTCGATATGCGATGTACAAATTCCCCAGACTGAACATTTCTGACCGCGATGCTGGCATATGCCTCCCTTGCTGAGGTCCACAGGCTACTTAATAGTGGCCGGGCCCTGGTCTACTTCTTCTCATTCCTGGCGCTGCAAATCAGGCACTGACATGTTTCCATGCGCCTAAACAGTCATCAGCGGGTGTTGATTTTATCTTCTCGAACGTCCGCAATGGGTCGGATAACGACCCTCCGTAGGAGCACACTGAATCTTCCTTTACGCGAAAGGAGATTGTCATGGAATCCGCGAATGTCGCCGTTGGCCGTCGTGTGCCATGGAACAAGGACAAACTCACCGGGCAGAAGCCACCTCTAAAGCTAGGAGAAATTTGGGCAATCAGAACGAGACTGCGGATGGCGTCGAACGTCCGGGAACTCGCAATGTTCAATCTCGCAATCGATAGCAAGCTTCGAGCGTGCGATCTCACGCGGTTGCAGGTGCAGGACATCCGTCACGGAAGCCACGTGGCCGCGAGAGCCACCGTCATGCAACAAAAGACCCAGCGTCCGGTGCAATTCGAGATCACGGAGCAAACCCGTGGGAGCGTTGAAACATGGATCGAGGCACGAGGGCTAAAGGCGGCGGATTTTCTGTTTCCGAGCCGTTTGCATACGTCGCCGCATCTGTCGACGCGGCAGTACGCCCGGATTGTGCATCGCTGGGTCGCATCGATTGGCCTCGACGATACCGCGTATGGCACCCACACTATGCGCCGTACTAAAGCCTCGCTGATCTATCGTCGGACCAAGAATCTTCGGGCGGTACAGCTGCTGCTCGGGCATACGAAGCTGGAAAGCACAGTTCGCTACCTTGGCATCGAGGTCGACGATGCTCTTGAGATGGCTGAACAAACAGAGGTTTGATGCATCCTGGCCGGCAAGCGGTCGCTTGCCGGCCATGAACCGTCGTCCGGGGCGATGTTGCGAATGCCAGGCCCTAGACTGCCGGCCCTCACTCGCTGATAGTCCAACTAGATACATTCAAATCCGCCAAATTGCCGCCAAAGCTCCTACGCAGGTTGGCGCAGCGAAGACGCTCGACCGGTCGAGTTGAAAGCCTCGAGCGGCAAAGACCCGCTGACGGCACTTTCGGCCAACCTAAACCCAGGCGCACCAAACTGGACGAGCAAGACTTTAGTGATATGGACGACGAGCTTCTGCCGTCAGGAACGCCTGCAGCCCGATGGGCAAAACGGGATTCGAGTTTAGCTTTCCCCAAGCCCCAGCCGCAGCATCGAAACAATCAAATCGAAGGCAGCAGCTGCTGCAATGGTCGGCGGTTTTCCCGCCACCCTAGAAATGAAGATTGGCCGTTCGACCTTAGGCGCGATGATGTTAGCCGCTGAGATCTCACCACGCTTCAATTCCAACATGACCGAGCTCCTAGCAACGATTGTGTACCCCAGGCCGCGTGCGGCGAGTTGAATGAGTTGAGACAACACATTCACTTCAGCGCGAATGTCTACCTTGACTTGATACTTTGAGAAGTACTGGTCGAGCAGCATGCGGGCTCCGTGCCGCGGATCGGGAAGAAACAGCGGGTAGCCTACCAACTCCTCGAGCATGACATTTCGCAAGATCAGTCCTGACTCGGCACCAGCGGTCGACAAGGCTCCGGATGGGCCCACCAACACCAAGTCTTCATCCATCACATGCTGCGTAAATAGCCCCAGGGACTCGTCGAATTGATAGGTGATGCCTATATCCAACTCTCCGGCTACGAGCTGTCCTGCAATGTAGCCGCTACTCTGCTCAGACACTCTCAAACGCACATCCGGCCAGCGTTGAAGCGCCGCGCTGAGCAAAGGGACCGTCAAGCGTATCGCTATGGACTGTGGCAGACCGATGGTCACGGTGCCGCTGGGATTACGCGCTGCTTCTCGGACATCCTCCCAAGCAATGTCGATTCGATTAAGTATCTCCCGACCATGTTCTAACAAGCGCAGTCCTGCTTCTGTGGGTTGAACTCCCCGGGCAGTTCGATACAGCAACTGAACATTGAGGCGTTCCTCCAATCCCTTGATCTGCAGGCTTACAGCAGGCTGTGCCAGGTGAAGAACCTCGCCTGCTTTCGACACAGAACCGGTAGTCGCTGCGACCACAAAACAACGCAGAGGACGAATGTCGAAGCTCATGTCTCATCCATATGAAATTTTCTTCAGCTATAGCGAATTCTAATAGCTCCTATGTCAAATGAAAATTTGATCTCGATGAGCTTGTTCACAAGAATGCTGTCTATGCAACCTCAATGTCGCGCACGGCCGTGTTCGAGTGGTCCGCCCGTACCAGCGCAACCGTTTCCTTGACCCGCATGCGACGCCCGTCCCGAACGTGGCAAAGCACCTTTGGAATGAGAAGTAGAAATGAAGGCCCTGCCAAACGAAAGCGACTATCTGAAAATGTTGACCGAGTCGCTCGATCGATACCTGCGGGAGCGATACACACTCGACCATCGCAACTCTGGCGCTTATGGAAGCATCGGATTCAGTCGCGACGTGCATTCGGAAGTTTGCCAGTTGGGCGTAGTCGAGGCGATGACCTCGACTGAAGAGGACTTCGGCAATCAAGGCAATGCAATTGCAAAAATCTTCGAGTCGCTTGGATACGCCCTAGTGGTAGAGCCCATCCTCGGAAATCTGATACTTACACACGTACTAAAGGCGATCAACGAATCGAAGCACGTGCCGCTGCTCGAAAGTCTCGTCGAGGGCAGTGCAGTCGCCGCATGGGCGCCTCGAGAAGCATTGAACGTAGATTGCGAAACCCTCCCGGAGACAACCTGCCAGAAAGTCCAGGGCGGCTGGATTCTGAATGGAACAAAGATACTCGTTCGCCAAGGATTCAGTGCCGACTGGCTCCTCCTCTCGGTACGCATATCGGAAGCGCAATCAAGCGGTCCGATAGAGTCGGCCCTTGCCATCGTTGCCACCGACCTGCCTGGCCTCAAAAGCGAGCCACGCCCCTGCCTGGCCGGAGGGACAGCAAGCGACACTTCGCTCAATCAAGTATTCATTCCAGAACACTGTCTAATTGCACGCTCTAGCGCTGCAGATGGGCTGATGGACAACATCCAATCGATAGAGACGCTCGCGCTCTGCGGCGAATCATTGGGCCTTATGAAGTCCTCAATCGAAGCGACGAAGGCATATCTGGGAACGAGAAACCAGTTTGGCCGCCCACTAAAAGAATTCCAGGCGCTTCAGCATAGGCTAGCGGATCTTGACGTGGAATATTTTCAGGCCGTCGGCAGCGTCCACCGTGCCGCCCAATTGATGGAACAAGGCAGTAGTCAAGTGCGCGACAGAGCGCTTGCAGCAGCTAGGTACACCGTCAGCCGCGTTGGAAGAATCGTCGCCGAGGACTGCATTCAGTTGCACGGCGCAATTGGGATGACCTGGGAGGCCGGAATATCCCATTACGCGAAAAGGCTGGTGATGATCGAACATGAGTTTGGCGACGAGACGTGGAGTCTGTCGCAATACATGCAGTTGAGCGGGTACTAATTCAATAACTAAGGAGACAAGACTCATGGACAGAAGAAAATTCTTGGCCGGATGCACGTTAGCGGGCGCGCTGCCTCTAGCGGCGTCGTTCGCGGCGCAACCAGAGGACGGCTACCCAAGCCAACCAGTCAAGATCGTCGTGCCGTTTAGTGCTGGCGGTTCGGCAGATTCCACGACTCGCGTGCTGGCGGCAAAGCTGGCGCAGCGGCTCAAAGAGCCATTCGTGGTTGAGAACCGCACCGGCGCTTCTGGGACGATCGCTGGCATCGCTATCGCCAAGAGCCCTCCCGATGGCTACAACTTGATGACGCTAGCTTCACCTGGATTGCTCGCGCAGCACATGATTCGCGGTACGCAATACGACGTTATCAACGGGTTCGTACCGGTAGCGAGCTTCTACGATCTACCCCTTTTCCTGGTTGTGAACCCCAAGGTACTTCCAGACGTGAACACGCTAGCCGATTTGATTGCGGTTGCACAAAAGAAGCCACGAGATCTCGCATACACGAGTTCCGGGATAGGCAGCTTCGGACACCTATCCATGGAGCTACTTAAAGCGACGGCCAAGTTCGATATGCAGCATGTGCCATATCGCGGTGGATCGGCCGCTTTGGTGGATGTCATTAGTGGGCAGATTCCGGTAATGATGGCCGACGCCGTAGTGGCCCGACCGCAGATCGAGGCGGGAAATCTGCGCGCCGTCGCTGTCGCCTCACCTCAGCGCGTCGACTTCTTTCCGAACGTCCCAACTATTTCCGAACAAGGTTTCTCCGGTTTCAGTGCGGTGTCATGGGGTGGCATTCTTGCTCCAGCGAACACGTCACGGACGCTAGTTGCAAAGCTGGAGCGAGAGATTAAACAGATCATGGCGGAGCCAGATGTGCAGGAATCGTTCGCGAAAATGGGTGTAGTCGCGGACTTCAAAAATTCTGCAGACACCACACTGCGCATGCGCACCGACTTCGACAAGTGGGGAGATGTCATTCGCAAGAATGGCATCTCCGGTGATTGACCTGAAAGAGACAGCTATGAAAACTCGCGTCACCGAACTATTGAACATCCGGTATCCCGTCATCCAAGGAGGAATGCAATGGGTGGGTCTTGCTGAATTGGCAAGCGCAGTCTCCAATGCAGGGGGACTGGGCGTCCTAACGGCCCTCACTCAACCGACCGCACAAAATCTCGCGGATGAAATCCGGAAGACGCGCGAAATGACGGATAAGCCGTTCGGCGTGAATCTGACGATTCTTCCAACCATTAACCCGCCGCCATACGCCGAATATGTCGATGCCATCATCGAAGGCAAGGTGCCAGTGGTGGAGACTGCAGGCAACAGTCCACGCGATTTCGTAACGCGTTTCAAGCAAGCTGGCATCAAAGTCATCCACAAGTGCACCGCAGTTCGTCATGCGGTATCTGCCCAGAAGGCAGGCGTAGACGCTGTCTCTATCGACGGCTTCGAATGCGCGGGCCATCCCGGTGAAGACGATATCCCTGGACTGATCCTTATCCCGTTGGCCGCAAAGGCACTGGAAATACCACTGATTGCTTCAGGCGGCATGGCGAGCGGCCGAAGCTTGGCCGCGGCCATGTCACTTGGCGCAGAAGGTATCACTATGGGTACGCGCTTCATGGTTACGCAAGAAGCACCAGTTCATATGGACATCAAACGGGCGTTGGTCGCCGCAACCGAACGTGACACCAAGCTGATTCTTCGCACCATGAAGAATACTTCCCGCGTATTCCGCAACCCCGTTTCTGAAGAGGTGGTGCAACGTGAACACAGGGGTGCCACATTTGACGAAATCCGTCCTTTGGTCGTTGGCACCCGCGGCAAAGCCGCCCTTCAATCGGGGGAAGTGGACGACGGAGTCATTACGTCTGGTATGTGCATTGGGCTAATTGATGACATACCGACATGTTCGGAACTGATCGAACGTGTGATGACGGAATGCCGCCAAAGCCTCGAAGTAGCGCTGCAGCGCTTCGCATGAATGCAAATTGAAAAGGAAGCTGCTACATAGCGGCGACTGAAAGCATGAAAGATACCATCCATAACGGGCTAGAAGAGTTCAGGGCGGAAATCCGGCAAAAGCTACAAGCCGAATTGCTACCCGGATTGCGCGACAAGTTCAACTGCGGCGCAGCCCTGACTAGAGAAGATTTTGTTCTATGGCAGAAGTTTCTTGCCCGGAACGGATGGCTAGCCCCTCATTGGCCAAAAGAGCATGGAGGTCCTGGTTGGACCGTCTTTGAGAAATTCGTGTTCGACGAGGAGTGCGCGATGGCTGGCGCTCCACGCGTAACTCCATTTCTATTCGGTATCGATATGCTCGGTCCCGTTCTGCTGCGATATGGAACCAGCGAGCAAAAGCTGCAGTGGCTGCCCCGAATCCTAGACGGCTCGGATTGGTGGTGCCAGGGCTTTTCGGAGCCAGGGTCCGGGTCCGACTTGTCATCGCTGCGGATGAATGCCGTACGCGAATGCACCGCTGGCGAAGAGATGTACGTGCTGAATGGGCAGAAGATTTGGACCTCATATGCCCACTACGCCAACATGATGTTCTGTCTTGTCCGTACAAAGAAATCCGACAAACAACAGCATGGCATCAGCTTCCTCCTTGTGGACATGGCAAGTCCAGGAGTGGAGGTGCGTCCAATCAAGACGCTTGAAGGATCGCATGTTCTTAACGAAGTCTTTTTCACGGATGTGCGCGTTCCCGCAACCAACCTAGTTGGCACTGAGCACGAAGGTTGGCGCTGCGCGAAGCATCTTCTGGGACATGAACGCAGCAACATTGCGGGTATCGGGACGGCCACCGCAGCACTAGAAAGAGTCCGCAAGATGCTGAAAGCTCAAAACCACCGAGCAACGAATCAGCATGCAAATCGGTCTCGCATGCTATGGCAGCGCTTCGCACAGTTGGAAATCGATCTGAACAATCTCAGAACTAACAACTGGGCAATGCTACAAGCCCTTTGCGCCGGAGAACCAGTGGATATGGAAACGTCGATACTGAAGATTCGAGGCGCCGAGCTGCAGCAGCAAATCTCCACGTTGGCTCGAATCATTGCGGGGCAGCCCTGCTCCGACCAAACAGATTATGGTCAATCATTCCCTGCCTTCCATGCCACCCAAGAGTATTTCTACAACCGTAAGCTGACCATCGTCGGCGGGACGACTGAAGTACACAAGAATATAGTGGCACGCCTAAGCCGCTGATTACCTTTGTTCGCCGTCGGTCCGACGGTCCCTTTCAATAGCTCAGTTTTCAAATGAAAAGCCTGGCGCCGTGCTCAGCTCGGGCCGGCTGGCTGCTGGCCGTCAGCCTGCAATTACATTTTCAACTCATATAGGCACTCAAATGCGCGAAGCAGTGATCATTTCTACCGCCCGAACGCCACTCACTAAGTCGCATCGTGGCGAATTCAACGTTACTCCCGGTCCGACCCTTGCAAGTTTCGCCGTGCGAGCGGCGGTACAACGCGCTGGACTAGACCCCGAACTCATTGAAGATATGGTGTTGGGCTGTGGTTATCCTGAAGGGACAACCGGCCGAAACATCGCGCGACAGACCGTCGTCCGTTCGCAACTGCCGCTGACTATTGGGGGCACATCCATTAATCGATTCTGCGCGTCTGGATTGCAGGCGATAGCCGTCGCCGCCGGTCGAATTGTTCTTGATGGCGCGCCCGCCATGATCGCGGGCGGTGTGGAGAGTATCTCCGGGATTTCCACTCGCGACGATGGAAAGAGCGGCATTGATCCGTGGATTGCGGAGCACAAACCGGATCTCTACTTGCCGATGATTGAGACCGCCGATATCGTGGCAGCCCGATATGGCATCACGCGCGAGGCCCAAGACCGATTCTCGCTGCTCAGTCAGGAACGCACGGCCAAAGCTCAACGGGAAGGCGTCTTCAGTGGAGAAATCGTACCTGTCACCACGACAATGCGCGTCACCGATCGCGTCACCGGCGAAAGCAGTTTGCGCGAAGTAACGGTGGATCAGGATACCTGCAACCGCCCTTCAACAACCTATGAGTCATTGGCGCAGCTGGCACCCGTGAAAGGTACCGGAAAATTTGTAACAGCAGGAAATGCCTCCCAGTTGTCGGACGGAGCAAGTGCGTGTGTGCTCATGGAGGCTGCCGAAGCGCAACGGCAAGGCGTCGAAGCCCTCGGCGCGTTCCGGGGCCTTGCCATAGCCGGATGCGAGCCGGATGAGATGGGGATTGGTCCCGTGTATGCCGTACCGAAGCTGCTAGCCCGTCATGGGCTGCGCATCGAAGATATCGGCTTGTGGGAACTGAACGAGGCCTTCGCATCGCAAGCGATCTATTGTCAACAAAGACTTGGAATTCCCTCCGAACTCCTGAATGTCAATGGCGGGGCAATTTCAATTGGCCATCCCTTCGGCATGACCGGATCCCGGCTCGTTGGCCACATCCTCCTGGAAGGGCGCCGCCGAAAAGCAAAGTGGGGCGTCGTCACTATGTGCGTCGCCGGGGGCATGGGTGCAGCCGGTCTGATCGAAATCTTTTAGTCTCCAAGGGGCTATTCATGACTCAGCTACAAGATGCTGGCCTGCTGGAGAGTCGCGTCGGTGAGGTGTTAGTACTCGCGATCAACAATCCAGCTCGGCGCAACGCCATTACGGCCGGCCTTTTTCGGAGCCTGACAAGTTCGTTACAACAAGCCGGCGCCGACAGCAGCATCGGCGCAGTCGTGCTCACCGGTACTGGCAACTACTTTTGCGCAGGTGGCGATCTGAAGCAGTTGATGCAACGTCGGGAGCAATCGGAAGAGCAGCGAAGGGAGCGCCTCGATGAACTCAATCATGTAGTTCGAACCCTGCGTGACTTTCACAAGCCTATCGTTGCCGCGATCGAAGGTGGAGCAGCGGGCGCGGGATGGTCACTCGCTCTGGCGTGCGACCTAGTTGTGGCCGCGAATGACGCTAGCTTTTCGGCCGCCTATGTCAAAGTCGGATTGACTCCCGACGGTGGCATCACGGGCTTGCTCGCTCAGATTCTTCCGCGGCAGCTGTACACACAACTCTGCTTGACTGGGGAGCCGATACAAGCGCAACGCCTAGCCGCGCTTGGTGCAATCAATGTCTTGTCCGCGCCCGGAAGCGCATTGCAGGACTCGGTGGAACTGGCCACGAAGCTGGCGGCAGGCCCTGCTCGGGCCATGCAAAGGATCAAGTTCTTATGCAGGACTGCCGACTCGGCTCTACTGGATGAGCAATTAGAAAAGGAAGCAGGCTTTATGGTGGAGGCACAGGGCAGCAGCGAGTCAGCCGAAGGAATAGCTGCCTTTTTCGAAAGGCGTTCGCCGAACTTTTCTAGTTTGAGGGTCTAACATGAAGCATTCTTCAACCAGCAACCTACCGCTGTCCGGCGTCAGAGTATTGGACCTCTCTCGGATCTTTGCCGGCCCCTTGTGTGCGCAGGTGCTGGGCGATCTCGGAGCGGATGTCATAAAAGTAGAACATCCGCAGCGTGGCGACGACACGCGCGACTGGGGCAAGCGGATAGGTTCCACGAACACCGCATACTTCAATAGCGCAAATCGAAACAAGCGCTCTATTGGGGTTAACCTCCAAACCGCGGAAGGGCGGAATATCGTCCTGGAGCTGGCCAAGCAGAGCGATGTGCTCATTCAGAATTTCAAATTTGGCGGCATGAAGAAGTTGGGACTTGATTATGAAACCTTGAAGGAAGTGAATCCACGCCTAGTCTACTGCTCCATCACCGGCTATCGCACCGACGGACCGGAGGCCGCGCGCCCTGGATATGACGTCGTCATACAAGGAGAGTCCGGACTGATGGCGGTAAACGGGGATAAAGGTCAGGGACCGCTGAAGTTCGGCGTGGCTGCCGTGGATATGTTTACCGGAATGTATTCCGCTCAAGCTGTACTGGCAGCACTGTTCGACAGTCAACGCAACGGGAAAGGACGACACGTCGAGTTGGCTCTATACGACTGCGGCGTCATGATCACTTCGTATTTCAGTATGGAAGCGCTCCTGCAAGAACAGGACCCCGAAAAGTTCGGCAATGCGCATCCCTCTGTCGTTCCATATGGTGTATTCGAGGCTCAGGACGGGCCGATCGTGATCGCTGTCGGCAACAACGCGCAGTTCCAACGATTTTGCGTTGACGTCATAGACCGTCCGGATTGGGCTAGTGATCCGCGCTTCCTGACCAATACTGCTCGCTCCCAACATCGCGATGTGCTGATTCCTCAGTTGAATGACGTATTGCGAGGACACCGCCGAGACGAACTCTTGGAGCGACTTTCTGGCGTAGGAATTCCCTGCGGAAAGGTGCAGACGCTTTTGCAAGCATTGCAATCCGAACGTTCGACATCCGCCGGACTCTTTCAGGACATGCCCCATCCCGAAGCAGGCACTGTCCCCGTCATGGCGCCTCCCTACCGAATCGACGGAGACCGCGCACCTGTACGGGCCGCACCACCGATGTTGGCCGAAGATACGGACCACATTCTCGAGACCCTCCTAGGCATGAATTCCGCGCGAATTGCTGAACTGCGTCATACCGCAGTTTTGTAGGAGAACAGTGCCATGTTGAAAAACGGAATCGACGAACAGTCGTTCAGCATCTTCATCGACTCAGTGCATCGCTTCATCAGAGAGCGTCTAATGCCGCTCGAACATCTGGTCGAAGAAACCGACAGCGTTCCGCAGGAAGTGATCCAGGAGCTGCGCGAACTCGGTATGTTCGGGTTGTCTATCCCGGAGTCCTATGGCGGTCTCGGACTCTCTATGAGCCAGGAATGCCAGGTTGCATTCGAAATCGGTCAGACTTCGCTGGCGTTTCGATCGGTATTTGGGACCAATATTGGAATCGGCTCTCAGGGGATCCTGATGGATGGCACCCAAGAGCAACGGGAGACCATTCTGCCACGCGTCGCAAGTGGCGAGCTTCAAATGGCCTTTGCCCTAACGGAACCCGATGCGGGTACGGACGCAGCTGCCATAAAAACTGTCGCCGTTGCCGAGGGCGACTACTATGTGCTAACGGGTACCAAACGGTTCATTTCAAATGCCCCAAACGCTGACGCCTTCACGCTTATGGCCCGTACTGGCGGGGTGCAAAACGACGGCATATCTGCATTTTTTGTGCCTGCCGACTCTCCCGGCTTGTCTCTGGGAAAGCCAGATAAAAAAATGGGGCAGCGGGGGACAAAGACTTGCGACGTCATTCTCGAGGGAGTTCGTGTACCAGCATCGAACATCATCGGCGGAGAGCCGGGCCTCGGATTCAAGACGGCAATGAAAGTCCTGAATCGCGCACGGTTGCATTTGGCTGCTGTCGCCTGCGGCATGGCCAAACGCGCGCTAGACGAATCGGTGAGCTATGCACGTGATCGGCGCCAGTTCGGCAGGCCGATCGGCGACTTTCAACTGGTTCAAGCGATGATCGCCGACAGCCAGGCCGAGCTCCTGGCCGCCTGGGCGCTTGTACAGGAGACGGCCCGGCGATTTGATGAGCTTCCTCTCGGAAGTCCAGACCCCGCAATGCGCGTGATGACCTCCAGTGCCAAGATGTTTGCAACCGAAATGGCGGGCCGAGTAGCTGACCGCGGCGTACAGATCCATGGAGGGAGCGGCTACATGAGCGAATTTGCAATTGAGCGCCTCTACCGCGATGTCCGCCTGTTGCGTCTGTACGAAGGCACGACGCAGATCCAGCAGGTCATCATTGGACGCACCTTGCTCAAAGACATTGACGCACTACCGTAACTCGCTGCATTTCCATCCATTGAAAAGCACTCCTAAACTCATGCCCCAAGATAAAAGTCCGTCTGTACAGACCTCATTGCACGGAGAGATTCTGTGCATTCATGTCAATAACCCCCCAGTCAATGCACTAAGCCTGGACGTGCGTGTTGGTCTACTGAATTCTATTCAGAACGCCCAGACTAATGATTCCGTGCGCGCGGTCGTAATCGTTGGAGAAGGTGGGTGCTTTATCGCGGGTGCAGACATTCGTGAGTTTGGTAGCCCACCTTCAGCACCCTCGCTACCCGAGGTGTGTGACGCGCTCGAATCCTCGACAAAGCTGGTCGTAGCGGCTCTACACGGTGCCACGTTGGGTGGCGGCTTAGAGATAGCAATGTCTGCTCACTACCGTGTCGCCACCCGCGAAGCGCGGTTCGGACTACCAGAAGTGACTCTCGGTCTGCTACCCGGCTCCGGCGGAACCCAACGTGCGCCACGATTGATGGGCGTGGTCGCCGCCGCCGAAGTAATTCTCAGCGGCCGCCAGATGACCGCCGGGGAAGCACTACGAGCGGGATTGATAGACGAGATAGCCGAAGGGGCTAATCAACAATCCGTGGGCATAACGTATGCCAAGCGGCTCCTTAATTCCGATACACCGATTCGCCGAACCCGGGATATCGAAGTTGCCGATAAGGCGGCTGCGGCCACCAAATTGGCAACGCTGGAACTGCAAACGTCGAAACAAGCACGCGGGCTATTCTCTCCGAGGAAGATCATCGAATGCCTGCGGGCTGCCGTCGAAATGCCATTCGACCAAGGTTTGCGACGCGAGCGAGAGTTATTCCTTGAATGCATGGATAGTCCGCAGCGCAAGGGTTTGGTCCATGCATTTTTTTCGGAACGGGAGGTGTTGAAAGTCCCCGAGGCGCGGGCAGGATCCAATCGCATCGTAAATCGTATTTCGGTCATCGGCGGGGGAACCATGGGCGCTGGCATTTCAGTCGCCGCACTGAACGCCGGCCTGCACGTCACCATGCTGGAGCGTGATGAAGAGAGCGCTAAACGAGGCAGGGAAAACGTTGAGCAGGTCTACGACCGACTTGTCAACAAAGAGAGGATGACTGCTGCGGCCAAGGCCGAAATCATGTGCCGCTTTGGAACCACCACCCACTACGCGGACCTCGCGGGCGTGGATATGGTTATCGAAGCCGTGTTCGAAAACATGGACGTTAAGACGGACGTATTCAAGAAACTCGACCTTGTTTGTCCCCCCGGCACAATCCTCGCGACGAATACGTCATATCTTGACATTAATAATATTGCGGCCGTGACCAGCCGCCCACAAGACGTGATCGGGCTTCACTTCTTTAGCCCAGCCCACATCATGAAATTGCTGGAGATCGTCGTGGCGGACAAAACGTCGCCACAAGTGGTCGCCGCGGCGTTTTCAATGGCAAAAAGACTCAAGAAAGTTCCTGTCCGTGCCGGGGTCTGCGATGGCTTCATCGGAAACCGCATTCTATATGTCTATCGCGAGGCCGCGAATTTCATGCTTGAAGACGGCGCCTCGCCATATGAGATCGATGCCGCACTCGAAGAATTCGGATATGCAATGGGCCCATATCGCACGGCCGATCTGACAGGCGGTGATATAGGCTGGGCTACGCGCAAACGCAAGGCGTTAACGCGAGATCCGAAAGCCCGATACGTCGAAGTGGCGGACCGACTGTGCGAACGTGGCTGGTTTGGGCAGAAGACGCAGCGCGGTTGGTATCTTTATCCGAACGGCTCTCGCTCGGGCTGGACCGATCCGGAAGTACTGGCCATTATCGACTCTGAACGCACCCGCAAGGGAATAGTCCCGAGAAAATTCAAACCCGAAGAGATCGTTCGCCGATACATGGTGGCGATGGTCAACGAAGGAGCAAAGGTGCTGCAAGAAGGCATCGCACTGCGTCCTTTGGATATCGACGTCGCATTCGTCCATGGGTACGGATTCCCCCGCTATCGTGGCGGTCCGATGAAATGGGCGGATATGCAAGGCTTGGGCGGGGTGCTGGATGATCTACGAGCGTACGCAAGGGAAGATGCGGAATTCTGGAAGCCCGCCGACCTGCTGGTTCAGCTCGTGGCTCGGGGTCATGACTTCGGGAGCTTAAACAGGCTGTGAGGTGTGGCCTAGTTGAAGCGAAGTGACCACAAGCAAGCTTGTCGTGAAGTCAATTTTTCAAATTGACAATTGATGAGGGCCGTTGGGTATGTAGGTGAAGCCCAGGAGCCGGTGGGCATACCCTGTGGGCAAGCGCGTGGCCAGGCGTAGCCTGTCCACCGTTTGTCCAGCAGGGTTGTCCATGGGCCGAGCTCGGCAAGATGGGCGGTCGCGTAGCGATCATCCTTATATGCTCGAGATAGAATGCCAACTTCGCACACTAAGTCGCCATGAGGCGACGGGAAATGAGCCCGATCCGGCGTCGAGTTGACTCGGGCAGCGTCCTTTTATCGACAACCGTTAATGTTCGAGGATCTGTGCGAATGACGCGTGGCCAACCCGGCTAATGCCGATTCTTGCAAGGCGGGACCTGGACGCCGAGGTCCATGGACAGTGTCGCTGAGGGGTTAGCACCACCGATGGACCTGCATTCGACTTTGGTTAGCGGCCGGCTGGCTTTACCGTTTTGCGAACTTTATGTAGGGCAGCAATTGCCGGATCGACGTCCCATTCGTTAAGCGCAATATTTAGCACTTCCCAAAGCAATGCGTCTGCCTTGTCGGCGCTGGCATAGTCATTCATGGTCGTGCGGCTCGTTGCAAAGTCATTCGTCATGAAATTTCCATTCGCCGCATCTTCTACGCCGATCGAAACCCAAGCATAGGATCGATTCATTAGCACGCCCGAAGATCCGACTAGAACAATTTGCCAGAAGTATGGGTTTAAGTCCCTTCCGCAACTCGTTGTCCCAACTGTACATTCAAAGGTCCCGATTCCAGCTAATGAAAAACCGACTGTGGTGCAATGTCAGTACCCATAGACTTCTTGTCGACGTTTGAAAGCCTTCTGGCTACCTTCAAGAATAGTGCAGACAATATCTTTGGTCTCAGTGGTGTCGATTGACCCACGGTCCCTGACCACCGACACGTCGCTGGCACCGCGCAGCGGAATGATTAGCTCAGCGTCCCCAAGCACTGCAATGTTGGGATTGTGCGTCACGATGATGACCTGCCGATGCTCCTTGATGCTGCGCAGCGATCGAACAACCGTTTTGTAGATAAACTCGCCATCGAGGTTGTCTTCCGGCTGATCGATGATCAAGGGCACTCGGCTTTTGGAGAACAGCAGTACCGTCAAAAGGATTGCCTGCTGTTGGCCGAGCGAAAGCTTGGCGAAGTCGCGGACCCGATAGCCTTTGGTGCCGTCGGCATTCTCGACAACCTGCGTCACTTTGATTTCTGGTCGGTCTTCAAACGCGATGCGCTCCAATGCGCATTTGGCCTCCCACTCTGATAGCCTCGCAATGATGTCGCCAGCGTCGGCCTTCGAGAACACACGGTTGCCGTTAGTATCATTCAACTGTTCGAGTATCGATGCATCCTTCGCATTGACGGCAACAAGGAGTTGAGCCGGCGAAATCATGGCGGCAATGAGCGCTGAACGTGGAACCTGAGAAGTTCGCCAGTTCATCGTGGTCTTGATCAGCTCTTCCATATCGGGAGAGAGCAAGCCTTCGTAGAACTGGAACTTGACGCGGTAATCGACTACTGCAGCGGCCAAGTTTCCATTCATCGTCGTCGCGAAGGCCTGACGAGCATTGAATATCCTGGCGCGGAGGGTGGAGCGCTCCTGGATCAGGCGCCGGCGCTCCTTGAAGGCTTCCAGTTGCTTAGGCTGGATCTTCTTAAGCTCGGTCAGTCGCGCTTGCAAATCGGCGGCATCCTTCGTGACCTTGCGGATGAATGCCATGTCCAGCTTGACATTCTGCTTCTCCAAATCGCGGCGTATCTCTTCGATCCTTTCCTGGGTCGCTTTTTCGCGCGTGACCCAGCCTTGAAGCTGCGCTGCGATCTTATCGTTCGCGACGACGACCTTCTGCTTAAGATCGCCAGCGAGCATGTCGATTTCAGTCGCAAGACCGTCAACGAGCGCCTTGACCACGTCAAACTCTGCCTTGCCGACAGCAAGGGCTTCGCCATCAATGTCGGCCGTTAATCTGCGCAGCCCCCCACCTCCAAGGCTGTCGGTGATGGAGGTGAGAAGCTCGGACAGATTGCGCTTCAAGCCGTCGCGGAAGCGCCGCTCCTTTGCCAGCTTCTCCTCCAGCTCCACTACCTCGCTTGCGTTCTGCTTTTTCAAGGCCGCCACCTGCGTGTCCGCAATACCCTTGGCCTTTTCCGTAGGCTCTATCTGGTTGATGCTCTGCTGCAGCGTCTCAAGTAACGTCTGGTTTGCTAGGATCGCCTCGCGTAGCAACTCGTCTTGCTTGCGCAGTTCACCAAAGTCGATAAATCCGTCCAGGAATCGGAGGAGGATGGACGGGTCGGTGTCGCAGTGCTGGATCGTGTCAGCCGTTTCGCCTTGTCCATAGCTTTCGATCGCAACGGCCGTCGGTCCTTCCGGATCGGAATTCGTCACATCGCAAAGCTTGTTGCGCGTCAGCGTATGGCGTTCTCCCACCTCGTCCTCGTACACGAGCGAGATGGCGTCGGGCCAGACCTCCGAGTCAATGATCGAGCTTTCCGCGGCGTTTCCAGACGCCGCACGAAGTGATTCTAGGAGCGTTGACTTCCCCGCCCCACGCCCACCGATGACGCAGGTCAGATTCGGGCTGAAATGCACAACCTGATTCTTGAGGAAACCACCTTCCAGCTTTATCCCCACGAACCTCGGTACGGATGCGGGGATAAGATCTTCGAGTCGCACACGCGCGGTCGCGTCCTTGAGGGCGATCCGCAGCGAGGCGAAGGTTAGAGCCTCCATCTTCAACCTGGTCAGCTTCCTGTTGCCGCTGGCGTTGCGGCCGAGCGCGTTGAGTGTGTGCGCATCTGACGACATTACCTTCGCTAAGTCTACCCCTTCCTCAAGACCGAGTGCCGCGCATCGTGCGACGGCGCAGTTCCTTCGGTTTGGGTCGGCATCGTCGTGGGAGAACATCGCGCTGTTAGATGCGTTGGCAATTTCCAAGCCCAGCAGGTTGGCGCAGTTGAAAACTGCCTGCTTGAATGCATCGAATTTCGGAGCCGCCTTCTCCAGGCCGCTATCCAGTTCAATGTGCGCGCAAATGCCGAAGCCGTTGAATTCGGCCGCAAATTGCAGGCACTGCGGGACGGTGTTGTGGCAAACCTTCCGGTCATCCGAGATCGTCAGCTTGCCATAGAAGCGTTGTAGCTGGTCAGGAGTTTCAAAGTAGACAAGTAGGTGTCCCTGGGGCGTGGACAGTTCGACGCCGGGCACAACAAGTAGGTTTTTGCCCTGAGCGTAATTCAGCGCCGACCGAACATTCCCGATCTGGTTGTGATCTGTGATGGCGATAACGTCGAGCCGCTCAGCGATAGACGTGTCCACGATAGCTTCGGGCGTCATCTGTGCATCCGAAACATCGTAGGAACCTTCGGGCCCGAACGAATGGATGTGAAGGTCCGCGCGCCGAAACAGCGCCCCGTTGGATTCCTTCTGAATTTCTTGTAGCAAGGACACGGCTTTTCCCCCCTTGGAAAGTATCAGAAGGTTACCAAGTCTTCATGCTGCTTGTCTGGCTACAGGCGCTCTTGGATGACCATTACGTTTGAAAGCCCCCTGTTCTGCTATTCGGAACGTCCTTTGTCGACACCACTACGCCTATCGGCCAGACGAAAATCCAACTTGAAGCTGTCTAGAAACTGGGACGCCCGACGTGACAAGTTTCGAAGGGCCACTTTGGGTCGGTAGCAGCCCGTCGTGACCGGCTCCAATCGACCCTGAGCTGACATCTAAACCACTGAAGCATAGGTATCCGAGTTGACTGATCTGTTAGAAGTCGAGGTTATGAGCGCAAAGGTACAAGTGATCTACGAACCTGCACCTGCTCCAGTCCGTTTTCGTCGAGAAATTCTCGTACACCTTGTTCTAACAAATCATCGCTTTCTGGACCTAGCACTACTTCGGAGATTTCCAATGGGAAATCACGATGCTCGGATGGGAGGACCTGCGTCGAAGGAAGGTAAGGGATGAGCTTGCCGCGCGCAGCTCGAAAAGAGCGTTTAGGGCTTTTCTCTCCGAGCTTTTTAAAGAGCTCAGGCATGTCAATGAACGTGAGTCGATACTCGTTTTCAGCTCGGAAGGCTGGATCTTTGAAGATAGTGGCAAGTTCAACTAACTTATCTAGCGTGTGATACACGTCAGGAATGCGTTCGAGTCTGTTCCCCCGCAAGTCCGCTTGAAACGCGGAAACAAGGTGGTGAACATAGATTTCTACCAGCTTCTTTTGAGTGCTTGGGTCGTACTCAACTGCTTGAAGCAAACCCTGATTTACGTGGAGCGATAGAGATTGCACTGGGAATCCAACAGCAATAGGACCGTACGCACGCCACTGACTAAGGCTGTCATCCTCGCCCGAGAATGACGTAATGTAAATCCGCTGTCTGTCACCGCCAAGCTGCTCCTTCCAAGTCGAGAGGAGATCGCGGACACTTTCGTCGGATTCAGTCTCGAGTAAGGCGCTCACGGTCTCAAGGACAAGGTCCAGTCCATAGCGCACCTCACGACGGTCATTCAAGTAAGCGAACTCGGTCATCCAGACAGATCGGTTACTCACGATGCCGACAAAGCCTTCCAGTGAGGTGTAATGGTAGACCGTGGCCGGAAAGGAATTCGGAACTAGCTTCAGTCGTCTAGCCTCATCCCAAAATATTCGAGTTGTCTGAAACCAGTTCGGTAGAGTGCTACTTTCCCAGCTGTAGTAGGCGCTGCCCAACGGAGAATGCCACTCTCGTCTCTTCCATCGCGTTGCCTTACTGCCTGCAATCAGAGGCTCCTCCTCAAATTCATCCTCACGAACTCCATTGGTGCATCCAGGGAATGCACAAGGAAGCTGGCCGATGACGCCGTGCTCGGCACACTTATTAGTGGATAACAGACTTAAATTGATACGGTGCATGAGTGAGGTCTAACTAAATTTAGGTTTCGAGACTAGTACTTATTATGAGTCATCAAGGGCCACTGATGGAATAACTGCTCCTGGCCGTTAGCAGACGCTCATTATTGAATACATCTTGCTCTACCTACATCCCGCTCACGGCAAGAACATACTACTCAAACCAATAAGGTTAGACATCAGAGGCTGACAGTTACGTCGGAGCCCGTATGCGTAGCAATCCGAGACTTATCCGCTCCGTCGAGTCCTGCATGGTTTGTTGTCCACAAGCCTCCATGGGATATGGCGCATAAATTTTCGAGCGCTGTGGAGTTTTATCACCCCGCCACGCCATCTCCGCCACTCCCTGCAAATGCACAATCAAATGCCGGCTCGCAGCCTCCACCTCACCCTGTTCGAACAAATCCAACCGGTTCGCCCAGTCCTGCATCGTCACCCTTCTCTGCTCCACGTATTGCGCATGGTTGTAAACCGCTCTGATCCGATTCGGATCGGCATGCGACAACTGTGCATCCACCCATACCCGCGGATAGCCAATTTCATTTAACGCTGTCGACAGCGTGGCTCGCAGTCCATGTCCAGTCAGGCGACCGTCGTACCCCATGCGCTTCAATGCAAAGTTAACGGTATTCTCGCTCATGCGGTCCGTCAGCCGTGCCACGCCCGCGAACACATATTTCTGTGCAGGCTTGAACGCATCCAGCACCTCACGAACAACCTGCTGCGCCTGAAGAGATAACGGCACGATGTACGGTGGAATATCACCGACCCGCACACGCCGCCGTCTAGTCAGCATGTTGCGTTGCTTGAGCGAGGCCGCAGGTATGATCCACAAGCCACGTGCCAGGTCGAACTGGTCAGGCGTGGCCAGCCGCAACTCCCCCGTACGCACGCCGGTCAACAGCAACAGCCGAACTGCCATTTGCGTCACCTTTCTTCCCTGGTAGACACGCAAGTCCCTCAAGAACGACGGCAACTCTTTGATTATCAAGAACGGATTGTGCCGAACCGGCGGCAGCGGGACCGCCACCACGTGCAAGTCCCGTGCAGGGTTGTTCTCCATGTCGGGTACCACCACCACGGCGTACTCGAACAATTGCCGCAGCCACGTGCGCATCTTCTCTGCGACTGACAGCGAACCCCGCGCCTCGATGCGCCCGATTACCTCCAGCAGATGATGCTGCGTAATTTCATGAATGGTCATTCTGCGCAGCGCCGGGATCACGTCTTTCTGGAACACCCGTCGGATCTGCTGCAATGTGCTTTGCCGCCCCTCCTCCAGCACCAGCATCCGATGCGCCAGCCACTTCTCATACACCCGCATGAAGGTGTACTCGCCCGCCAGCCGAGCAGCCTGCTGCTTCTTTTTTCGCGCAAGCCTGGGATTGATGCCTTTGGCGATCATCGCCCTCGCCTCTACCCGCATGGCCCGCGCCTCACGCAAGCTCAGTTCGGGATACGTACCGAAAGACATCCGTGACCGCTTGCCGAGCCACTGGTAGCGGAAATGCCAGGCCTTGCTGCCCTGGGCCGACACGAACAACGACAAGCCGTCGTAGTCGCCCAGTGTGTAGACCTTCCCCGTTGCCTTGGCGTTTCGGATATGTACGTCAGTCAGCACCACGCCTGCTCCCCAAATCCCAAATTAGACGGGATCGGAGCCATGGTCGCCGCAGCGTCGCGCGGCGGACAGAAACAATGCGACATGCCGGCCCCCGTACTGATGGGCCAAAAAATGTACCTGAATAGGGGTGCTAGAGAGGCATTTTTCCGATCCCGACAGCATCAGGGATGAAAAAATATCATTGTAATTCAATCACTTGGAATCACTTCCCAAAGTGACAAACCGGGTATGGAGCGCTACTTGGAGCGGGTGATGGGAATCGAACCCACGCTTGAGGCTTGGGAAGCCGCCGTTCTACCATTGAACTACACCCGCTCGGGTGTCGTGCCCTCGGCGCAAAGCCGAAGCAGAGGCGGCGATTATAGCGCGCCTTTTTTCATCGCCGCTGGCCGCCGCCGCCCTGCTGCAACAGGCCCTCAGCCTCAAGGTTGTAAATATGTCCCCAATTTAGTGCATCTGGGCGACAGCGGCATGCCGGACCTGCCACTACAATTCGGGCTATGAATACGAACACCCCCGAAAACAACCCCGCAGCCGCCTCGGCCCCGGCTGCCGCAAGCGCCCCCGCGACGCCTGGCGGCGAGCCCTCGGCTGCCGCCGTCTCCCCGGAAACGCAGGCGGCGCTGGCCAGTACCGCCCACGCGCCCAACAGCCCGGGCGCGACCCATATCCGCAGTTTCGTGCACCGCCGCGGCCACATCACCCAGGGCCAGTTGGCCGCGCTCGAGCGCCTGATGGGCCAATGGTCCATTCCCTATGCGCCGCGCCGCCTGGATCCCGCCGCCGCCTTCGGCCGGCAGGCCCCGACGGTGCTGGAAATCGGCTTCGGCATGGGCGAGACCACCGAGAAGATCGCGCTGGCGCGCCCGGACGACAATTTCCTGGGCGTGGAGGTGTTCAACGCTGGCGTGGGCTCGCTGCTGCGCCGCATTGAAGACTCCAATATCCCGAACCTGCGCATCATCCAGCACGACGCGGTGGAAGTGGTGCGCGACATGATCGCCCCCGATTCGCTGGCCGGCGTGCATATCTATTTCCCCGATCCGTGGCCGAAGAAGCGCCATCACAAGCGCCGCCTGATCCAGCCCGCGTTCATCGCGCTCCTGGCCAGCCGCATCGCGCCGGGCGGCTACATCCATTGCGCCACCGATTGGGAAGACTACGCGGTGCAGATGCTGGAAGTGCTGGGCAATGAGCCGCAGCTTGCGAATACCGCGGACGGCTACGCTCCGCGCCCCGATTACCGCCCGCTGACCAAATTCGAGAACCGCGGCCTGCGACTGGGCCACGGCGTCTGGGACCTGATCTTCAAGCGAGTCGCCTGATGCTATACCCGCCCATCGAACCCTACCGCCAAGGCACGCTGGACACCGGCGACGGCCACCAGATCTACTGGGAACTCTGCGGCAATCCGCAGGGCAAGCCCGCCGTGTTCCTGCATGGCGGCCCCGGCAGCGGCTGCTCGCCCGTGCACCGGCAGCTGTTCGATCCGCAGCGCTACAACGTGCTGCTGTTCGATCAGCGCGGTTGCGGCCGTTCGCAGCCCCACGCCAGCCTGGAGAACAACACGACCTGGCATCTGGTGTCCGACATCGAACGTCTGCGCACCGAGGTCATGGGCGCGGAAAAGTGGCTGGTGTTCGGCGGGTCCTGGGGTTCGACGCTGGCGCTGGCCTATGCGGAAACGCACGTGTCCCACGTCAGCGAACTGGTGCTGCGCGGCATTTTCGGGCTGCGGCGCGCGGAGATCCACTGGTTCTACCAGGAAGGCGCGTCGTGGCTGTTCCCCGACCGCTGGGAAGAGTACCTTGCGCCGATTCCGGAAGATGAGCGCGGCGACCTGGTCGCGGCGTATCACAAGCGCCTGACGGGCGACGACCCGGCCGAGCAGTTGCGCGCCGCCAAGGCCTGGAGCAAATGGGAAGACAGCACCATCACGCTGCTGCCCAGCCCGCGCCACCAGCAAAGCCATGCCGCCGACCGCGCCGCGCTGGCGTTCGCGCGCATCGAGAACCACTACTTCGTGAACCGCGGCTTCATGGAAGAAGGCCAGCTGATACGCGATGCGCACAAGCTGCGCGGCATTCCGGGCACCATCGTGCAGGGGCGCTACGACGTCTGCACGCCCGCGCGCACCGCCTGGGACCTGCACCGCGCCTGGCCCGAAGCCGAATTCCACCTGGTCCCGGATGCGGGCCATGCGTTTGACGAACCCGGCACGTTGGCGCGGCTGATCGCCGCCACCGACGGCTATGCGCGATAACTGAGGAGACCTGCATGCACATCACCCTGAACGGAGACGCACGGGAGTTTCCCCTGGACACGACCGTGAACGAGCTGCTGGAAGCCCTGGGCTATGCCGGCAAGCGCGTGGCCGTGGAACGCAACGGCGAAATCGTGCCCAAGAGCCAGCACGCGCAGACCGCGCTGACGGACGGCGACCAGATCGAAATCGTGGTGGCCGTGGGCGGCGGCTGACACCGGCGCCGCGCTGAAACACTGCCAAGACAAGGGCCGCTGCGATAGCGGCCCTTGTCGCATGTAGCCGCGCGCCCGATGCGGTTTAGACCGATCGCGGCGCATTCCCTGCAAACTGACCAGCATTCTTGCGTAGTCTGCCGACAGGCTAGCAACCTGTTACACGTTAACCCCTCGTCGCCCGGGGAATGTGCGAGTCATAATCGTTCCTGCTGGTTTCGTACGTTCGTCTTGCTGTTGTTCTAGCGTTGCACATCGCCCTCGCGGGGCAGAGGAGGCATCATGAACACCGCAGTCATCATCAACCTGATCATCCAGCTTGTCGCCGGCGCTGCCGCAGGCAATGGCTTGGGAAAGATGCTCCAGCAGTTCAATCTGGGTCCGTTGGGCAATACCATCGCAGGCGCCATCGGCGGCCTGGCAGGGGGTTCCTGGCTGGCTCCGATGATCACCGCCGGAGCGAACGCGGTTGCAGCAGGCAATACGGGACTGGATCTTTCCGCGATCGCCAGCAGCGTGGTCGGCGGCGGCGTCGGTGGCGCCGTGCTGACCTTGATCGCCGGCATCGTGCGCAAAATGTTCATGGGCCAAAAGCCCTGATGGCACTTGTTTCTCTCACCGCAACATAGATAAAGGAAACACTATGGGTCTGCTCAATTTCATCAAGGACGTTGGAGAAAAGCTCTTCGGCGCCAGCGAGGCCAAGGCCGCGACGGCGGACGAATTGAAGAAAGAGCTCGATAAGCACGGCCTGAATGCCGACGGCTTGCAGATCTCGGTCGATGGCGACAAGGTCACGGTGGCGGGCGAGGCCCTCAGCACTGAAGCGGCGGAGAAAATCACTCTGGCGCTGGGCAACACCGTGGGCGTGGCCCAGGTGGACAACCAACTGAAGGTGAAGCAGGCCACCCCGGAAGCCAAGATGTACACGGTGCAAAAGGGCGACAACCTGTGGAAGATTGCCGAAGCGCAATACGGCAAGGGCCAGGGCGCGAAGAACAACCTGATCTTCGAAGCCAACAAGCCCATGCTGACCAGCCCCGACAAGATCTACCCGGGCCAGGTGCTGCGTATCCCGCCCCTGTCCTGATCATTGCCGTAAATCGGACAGGCTGGAAGGCACCCATGCGCTTTCCGGCTTGCATCGCGGCAGGCGCCCCCTGCTAGCCGCGATTACTTGGCCAGACGCAATGTCTGGCCATTTTTTTTGCCTGCGTCTCCAATGAAAAATGCCCCTTTCGGGGCATTCCTGTCCGATGCAAGAAGGCCTTTTTCCGCCGGGCCGCCCCAAGGAAAAAGACCCCCTCGGGGGGCAGAGAGCTCACGCAGTGAGCGAAGCGTGGGGGCATCTTTTCCCGCCGGGCCGCCCCAAGGAAAAAGAACCCCCTCGGGGGGGGCAGGAAGCGCACGCAGTGCGCGCGCCGTGGGGCATCATTTCATTCCAAAGCGGCCCAGGCCCTTCATGCCGCCCATGGCGCGCATCATCTTGGCCATGCCGCCCTTCTTCATCTGCTTCATCATGCCCTGCATCTGGTCGAATTGCGCGAGCAGGCGGTTGACTTCCTGCACCGGCACGCCGGAGCCAGCCGCGATGCGACGCTTGCGCGAGGCCTTGATGAGCTCGGGCTTGGCGCGTTCGGCCGCCGTCATGGAGTTCAGGATGCCTTCGGTGCGGCGCAGCTGCTTTTCAGCCTGGCCGCCCTGCAATTGGCCGGCAGCCTGTTGAAACTGGGCGGGCAGCTTTTCCAGCAGCGAGCCCATGTCGCCCAGCTTCTTCACCTGGCCAAGCTGGTCGCGAAAGTCGTTCAGGTCGAACTTGTTGCCCGACTTGATCTTCGCGGCGAGCTTCTGGGCTTCGGCGATGTCGATGTTCTTCTGGGCCTGTTCGACCAGCGAGACGATGTCGCCCATGCCCAGCACGCGCTGCGCCATGCGCTCGGGATAGAACGGCTCCAGGCCATCGAGCTTTTCCGAGACGCCGACGAACTTCAGGGGCTTGCCGGTAACGTGGCGCACCGACAGGGCCGCGCCGCCGCGGGCGTCGCCGTCCAGCTTGGTCAGCACCACGCCGGTCAGGGGCAGCGCTTCGGCAAAGGCGCGCGCGGTGTTGACCGCGTCCTGGCCCTGCATGGCGTCGACCACGAACAGCGTTTCCACCGGCTTGACCAGGTCATGCAGCGCGCGGATTTCGCGCATCATGGCTTCGTCGATGCCCAAACGGCCGGCCGTGTCCAGGATCAGCACGTCATAGTGATGGCGGCGCGCGTGGTCCACCGCGTTACGGGCGATGTCCTCGGGCTTCTGGCTGGGGTCGGACGGCAGGAAGTCCACGCCCACCTGTGCTGCCACGCTCTTCAGCTGATCGATAGCGGCCGGGCGGTAGACGTCGGCGGACACCACCAGCACTTTCTTCTTGCCGGTCTTGCGGCCGTGCTGGGTGTGCTGGCCTTCGCTGAGCCAGCGCGCCAGCTTGCCGGTGGTGGTGGTCTTGCCGGCGCCCTGCAGGCCTGCCATCAGGATGACGGCAGGCGGCTGCACCGCCAGCGACAGTTCGCCGGAGTCGGCGCCCAGGTCGCCGCCCATCAGGGCGGTCAGTTCCTTGTGGACCACGCCCACCAGGGCCTGGCCCGGGCTGAGGCTGCTGGCGACTTCTTCGCCCAGCGCCTTTTCCTTCACGCGCGCGACGAACTCGCGCACGACGGGCAGTGCCACGTCGGCTTCCAGCAGCGCCATGCGCACTTCGCGCAGCATCTCCTGGGTGTTGGCCTCGGTCAGGCGGGCTTCCCCGCGCAGCGTCTTGACGACGCGCGACAGGCGTTGAGTTAGGTTATCGAGCATGAGAGGCGTTTCCGCTTAAACTAGTTGATTGAACGGTGGCCGCAGGCGCGGATTCTGCGCTTTCGGGCGGCATGCGCCCCAAGGCCCCATCCAGACAACGGTTTCTATGTCACTAGGCATTGTATTTCACACGGCGGCTGCCTTGGCGTACGCGGTGCTGGGAGGGTCGCTTTGGATCCGCCTGGCCCGTGGCGGCGGCGTGGAACAGACCGGCAAAATCGCCCGCCTGTGCCTGCTGGGTGCCCTGGTTCTCCATGGAATCGGGCTGCAACAATCGATGCTGGGGGCCCAGCATCTGTTCATCGGGTGGGCGTTGGCCCTGTCCGCGGCCATCTGGCTGGGCATGGTGGTGTTCTGGCTGGAAAGCCTGCTGGTGCGCATAGACGGCCTGCAATTGCTGCTGCTGCCGGCAGCCACCATCGCCAGCGGCCTGGCCGCAATCTTTCCCCAGGGCCAATTCGTGCCCCATGCCAACGACGCGTGGCTGCGCGTCCACCTGCTGATCGCCCTGGCGGCCTACGGCCTGATCACCATCGCCGCGCTGCACGCCATGATGATGGCGCTGCTGGACCGCCATCTGCATCGCCCGCTGGAAGCTCCCGCCGAACGCAGCATCGTCGGCCGCGTGCTGGACTCCCAGCCGCCGCTGCTGGTGCAGGAACAGCTGCTGTTCCGCATCATCTGGATCGGCTTCATCGTGCTGACGCTGGCCGTGGGCACGGGTTCCGTGGCGTCCATGAAGCTGACGGGCAAGATCCTGCCCTTCGACCACAAGACCGTGTTCACGCTGCTGTCATGGCTGACCTTCGGCGTGCTGCTGGCCGGCCGCCACGTCTGGGGCTGGCGCGGCCGCGTCGCCCTGCGCTGGACGCTGACGGGTTTCGGGTTCCTGATTCTGGCCTATACCGGCAGCCGGTTCGTGCTGGAAATGATTCTGCATCGAGGTTGACGTGGGCAAGTTGCTGTTCTGGATTGTTCTGATCATCCTGGTGCTGTTCGTGGCCCGTCTGGCGGGCCGCATGGCCGCGGCGCGGCAAGCCGGCCAGCAGGGCGCGAAAAAGCCCAAGGCCGATGCGCGCGGCCCCAAGCCGCTGGAGTCCATGGTGCGCTGCGCCCACTGTGGCATCCATCTGCCCCGGTCCGAAGCCTTGCAGCAGAACGGCCAGACCTGGTGCAGCTCGGAACACGCGCGCCTGGGCCCGGCCCGGCACTGATCCGCCTGATTAGAGGCTTGCCGCCCTGCACGGCATAATGCGTGTTGGAAACCACACGCATGCTCTCTTCCCATGGCCTTGCTTCTGGATCGTCATGGCTGGCTGGCGCCAGCCCCGGGTGTTTCGCTCATGCCCTCCCCCAACTGCGACGCGCGCCCTGCCGGCGCGCAGGCGTCGCTGCTGGTGCTGCACAACATCAGCCTGCCGCCGGGGCGATTCGGCGGCCCTGAAGTCGCGGGGCTGTTCCTGAATACGCTGGACTACGGTTCGCATCCCTGGCTGGAACGGCTGCGCGGCCTGCGCGTGTCGGCGCATTTCTTCATCCGCCGCGACGGCAGCATCATCCAGTTCGTGTCCACCGACGAACGCGCCTGGCATGCGGGCGTGTCGCGTTTTGCCGGCCGCGAACGCTGCAATGACTTTTCCATCGGCATCGAGCTCGAGGGCACGGATACCCTGCCCTATGCCGAAGAGCAATACCTGGCGCTGCGCAAGCTGACGCCGGCTCTGCGCGCGCGCCATCCGCTGGCCGCCGCCTGGGGCCATGAACACATCGCCCCGGGCCGCAAGACCGATCCCGGACCCGCTTTCAACTGGACGCGCTTCTCGCGCGACAGCGGCTTTGCACGGCGGCAGCTGCCGCCCGTCTGACACTAAAGGAATGGTTATGTTGAAGATCTGGGGACGCCTGACTTCCGTCAACGTTCAGAAAGTCATGCTGGCGGTGCGCGAACTGGCCCTGCCGCACTCCTTCACGCAGGCTGGCGGTCCGTTCGGCGTGGTCGATACGCCCGAATTCGCCAAGCTGAATCCCAACCGTACGGTCCCTGTCATCGACGACGGCGGCTTCGTGCTGTGGGAATCGAACGCTATCGTGCGCTATCTGTCCGCGCGCTACGGCGTCGGCAGCCTGTGGCCGGAAGACGTATGCCTGCGCGCCGACGCCGACCGCTGGATGGACTGGCAGGCCACCGAATGGCAGGGCGTCATGGGTCCGGCGTTCCTGGGCCTGATCCGCACACCCGAGGAAAAGCGCGACCGCGCCGCCATCGAAAACTCGGTCAAGCGTTCGAATGCCCGTGCCCTGATCCTGGACCAGGCCCTGCAGGGCCGCGAGTTCATCGCCGGCCGCCAACTGACCATGGGTGATATCGCCCTGGTCTGCTCCGCCCACCGCTGGCTGGCCCTGCCGATCGAACGACCGGACACGCCGGCGCTGTCGGCCTGGTACCGCCGCGTCATGATGCGTCCGGCCCCGCAGGGCGTGCTGACGCTGCCGCTGGAATAAGACACAGGGCCGCGGCCTCAGCCGCGGTCCACCTTCCATCCCAGTTCCGCTGAAATCCCCGCTGCGGCGCCCTGCACCACGGCGACCATGTCGCGCATGCGATCCAGCGACATATAGGGCACCGTGCTGGACACACTGATGGCGGCGACGATGCCGCTGGACGCGTCGCGCACGGGCGCCGCCACGCAGCGGATCGACGGTTCGTTGTCTTCCAGGTCGAACGCGTAGCCGTGGGCGGCATAGTCGCGCATACGGTCGCGGAAGGCCTCCCAGGTCTGGCTGCCGCCTCCCGCGCGCGACGACACCGGCGCGCCGACACGGTACAGCGCTTTCCACTGCGGTTCTTCGGTATCCAGCAGCAAGGCCTTGCCCACGCCCGTGGCGGCCAGCGGCATGCGGTGCCCCACGCGCGAGCGCATCTCCAGCCCCTTCTTGCCGGGGATCTTTTCCAGGTACAGGACTTCGTCGTTGTCGCGCACGGCCAGGTGGATGGTGTCGCCCGTCTGTTCCGCCAGGCTGTCCAGATAAGGACGCGCCAGCGTCGCCATCGGAAAGGCTTCGCGCGCCTGGAAACCCAGTTCGATCAGCTTCGGCCCCAGCACATAGCCCACGCCGGGCAGGGACCGCAGATAGCGTTCCTGCACCAGGCAGCTGGCCAGCCGGTGCGTGGTGCTGCGCGCCACGCCGATGCGGGCGCAGATTTCCTTCAGGTCGCGCGCGCCGCCGGACACGGCCTGCACCACCGCCAGGCCGCGCATCAGCGTCTGCGTGCCGGCGGGCGCGGCGCCATCGGGGTCCAGGGTGGGCGTACGGTCGGGAGTCTGCGTAGAGGTCATGAAAGCGGGGCCGGGCGACAAAGAGAACGATTGCAAGCATAACCGCCACCATCGCAGCGAGATGCGGGGAAAAGGCGCGCTTTCCGGGCGATATGCCCGGAGGATGCTCCAGGCGCAGGGAGCGCGTCTCATCACCATTCTTTCCCTGTATGTGGGATTTAATTCTATATTTTGAGATTTTTCAAGCGCTGATCTAGAATTTTTCCCATCGCCCGCCGCGTGCTCACGAACATCCGGCGGGCCTGAGACAACAAGGTCCGCAGAGCCCTGCCCCCGCGCCAGCCTCACCGCGCGTCCGCAGCCCGGTTTGCGGCCGGAAACGAGACAGCTTCTGATGACTACCGGATCTCCCGCCCGCGCGGCGCTTATCGCGCTGGATTGGGGCACCTCCTCGCTGCGCGCCTACCGTCTGGATGCCGCCGGCCGCACGCTGGATACGCGCCATCTGCCCTGGGGCATCATGCGCCTGCCGCAGCCGCTGCAGGACGGCGCCGCCACCACCGCCCTGTCGGGCTTCGAGCTGGCCTTCGAACAGGCTTGCGGCGATTGGCTGCGCGCCGAACCGGCCCTGCCTGTGATCGCCTGCGGCATGGTCGGCAGCGCCCAGGGCTGGAAGGAAGCCGCCTACCTGGACGTGCCGGTCGACCTGCAGCGCATCGGCACGCTGCTGACCAAGGTCGAACGCGAGGACGGCCCTGCCCTGCACATCGTGCCCGGCCTGATCCAGCGCCATGGCCTGCCCAACGTCATACGCGGCGAAGAAACCCAGGTCGTCGGCGTGATGGCGGACCAGGCGACCCGCAGCGCCGACAGCGTCCTGATAGGCCTGCCCGGCACGCATTCGAAGTGGGTCAGCGCCCGCCGCGGCCGCGTCACCCACTTCGACACCTTCATGACCGGCGAGGTCTACGCGGCGCTGCGCGGCCACACCATCCTGGGCCGGACCATGGCCGACGCCGCCAGCGCCGACATGGCCGCCTTCGAGCGCGGCCTGAAAGTTGCCGGAGCGCCCGCCGGCCGCGCGGGCGTGCTGTCCACCATCTTCAGCACGCGCGCGCTCGGCCTGACCGGCGAACTGGCGCCCGAATCGCAGGCTGACTATCTGTCGGGCCTGCTCATCGGCCATGAAATCGCGGCGCTTGCCGACATGCTGCAGCAGCAGGGCGAACTGCCCCGCATCGTGCTTTGCGGCGACCCCGCGCTGTGCCGGCGCTACATCCAGGCCATGCAGCACTACGGCCTGGGCACGCCCGAACAGGCGCAGAACGCCACCGAGCGCGGCCTGTGGCACCTGGCCATCTGCGCCGGGCTGATCGCCTCGCCCCCCACGGAATAGGAACCAAACATGAACCATCCCGGTCTGCAAACCGCCATGGCCCATTGCGGCCTGATCGCCATCCTGCGCGGCATCAAGCCCGCCGAGGCCGAAGCCATAGGGCAGGAACTCTATGCCGCGGGCTTTCGCCTGATCGAAGTGCCGCTGAATTCGCCCGATCCGCTGGACAGCATCCGCGCCATGCGCGCGGCGCTGCCCACCGACTGCCTGATCGGCGCGGGCACCGTGCTGGATCCCGAGGACTGCGCCCGCGTGCAGCAGGCCGGCGGCGAACTGATCGTCATGCCGCACAGCGACGCCGCAGTGATCCGCGCGGCCAAGGCGCTAGGCATGGCCTCCTGCCCCGGCGTGGCCACGCCCACCGAAGCCTACGCCGCACTGGCGGCCGGCGCCGACGTGCTGAAGATGTTTCCGGCCGAACAACTCGGCCCCGTCGTGCTGAAGGCCTGGCGCGCCGTGCTGCGCCCGCCGATCGCGCTGGCGCCCGTGGGCGGCATCACGCCCGACAACATCGCGATTTACGCCCAGGCGGGCGCCAGCGGCTTCGGCCTGGGCTCCGCCTTGTACAAACCCGGCCTGTCGGCCGCCCAAGTCGGCCAGAACGCGCGCGCATTCATCGCGGCCTGGCAACGCGCCTATCCCGCCCAGGAGACCCAAGCATGAAGATCACCAAGCTCACCACCTACATCGTGCCGCCGCGGTGGTGCTTCCTGAAGATTGAAACGGACGCCGGCATCGTAGGTTGGGGCGAACCGGTCGTCGAAGGCCGCGCCCATTCGGTCGCCGCCGCCGTCGAGGAACTATCCGACTACCTGATCGGCAAAGACCCCCGCAACATCGAAGACCACTGGACCGTGCTGTACCGCGGCGGCTTCTACCGCGGCGGCGCCATCCACATGAGCGCGCTGGCCGGCATCGACCAGGCCCTGTGGGACATCAAGGGCAAGGACCTGGGCGTACCCGTGTCGCAGCTGCTGGGCGGCAACGTGCGCGACCGCATCCGCGTGTACTCGTGGATCGGCGGCGACCGCCCGGCCGACACCGCCGCGGCCGCCAAGAGCGCCGTGGAGCGTGGCTTCACCGCCGTGAAGATGAACGGCACCGAGGAACTGCAGTACATCGATTCCTTCGACAAGGTCGAGAAGTGCCTGGAGAACGTGGCCGCCGTGCGCGACGCGGTCGGCCCCAACGTAGGCATAGGCGTGGACTTCCATGGCCGCGTGCACAAGCCCATGGCCAAGGTGCTGATGAAGGAGCTGGACCCGTTCAAGCTCATGTTCATCGAAGAACCCGTGCTGAGCGAACACTACGAAGCATTGAAGGAACTGGCCCCGCTGACCTCCACCCCGATCGCGCTGGGCGAACGCCTGTTCTCGCGCTGGGACTTCAAGCGCGTGCTGTCCGAAGGCTATGTGGACATTATCCAGCCTGACCCGTCGCACGCCGGCGGCATCACCGAGACCCGCAAGATCGCGGCCATGGCCGAGGCCTATGACGTGGCGCTGGCGCTGCACTGCCCGCTGGGCCCGATCGCGCTGGCCACCTGCCTGCAGATCGACGCCGGTTGCTACAACGCCTTCATCCAGGAACAAAGCCTGGGCATCCACTACAACGCCGCCAATGACCTGCTGGACTACGTCAGCAACCGCGAAGTCTTCGCGTACGAAGACGGCATGGTCGCGATTCCGCAAGGCCCGGGCCTGGGCATCGAGGTCAACGAGGAATACGTGAAGGAACGCGCCGCCGTGGGCCACCGCTGGCGCAACCCGATCTGGCGCCACGCCGACGGCAGCTTCGCCGAATGGTAAGCCGATAAAAATCAGCCGATAGAGAGAAAGAGGAGACATCCCTTGTCCACTGCCACCCACGCCGGCCTGCAGGGCGCCCAGCGCCCCACGCGCAGCCGGTACCTCATCATGGTGATGCTGTTCATCACCGTCGTCATCAACTACCTGGACCGCAGCAACCTGTCGATCGCAGCACCCGCGCTCAAGGACGAGTTCGGCCTGGACACCGTGCATGAAGGCCTGATCCTGTCGGCCTTCGGCTGGACTTACGCCGCCATGCAGATCCCCGGCGGCTGGCTGGTGGACCGCGTGTCGCCGCGCGTGCTGTACGCGGCCGCGCTGATCCTGTGGTCGGCAGCCACGTTCTTCATGGGCTTTGCCGGCAGCTTCGTCATCCTGTTCGTGCTGCGCCTGGCCGTGGGCGCATTGGAAGCCCCGGCCTATCCGATCAACAACCGCGTCGTCACCACCTGGTTCCCGGAACGCGAACGCGCCACCGCCATCGGCTTCTATACCTCGGGCCAGTTCGTCGGCCTGGCGTTCCTGACGCCGGTGCTGGCCTGGCTGCAGCACCATTACGGTTGGCATATGGTGTTCGTCAGCACCGGCCTGCTGGGCATCGTGTGGGGCGTGCTGTGGTTCATGATCTACCGCGAGCCGCGGCAGTTCAAGGGCGCGAACGCGGCGGAAATCGAGCTGATCCAGCAAGGCGGCGGCGTGGTCGACCTGGACCGCAGCGTCAAGGAAAAGAAGGCCCCGTTCAACTGGAACGACCTGGGCCTAGTCATGAGCAAGCGCAAGCTGTGGGGCGTGTACCTGGGCCAGTTCTGCCTGACGTCCACGCTGTGGTTCTTCCTGACCTGGTTCCCCACTTACCTGGTCAAGTACCGCGGCATGGACTTCATCAAGTCCGGCTTCCTGGCGTCGGTGCCCTTCCTGGCGGCCTTCATCGGCGTGCTGTGCTCGGGCGTGCTGTCCGACTTCCTGATCCGCCGCGGCGCCACCGTCGGCCTGGCGCGCAAGCTGCCCATCATCCTGGGCCTGCTGATATCCACGTCCATGATCGGCGCCAACTTCACCGACTCCACGCCTTGGGTGATCTTCTTCCTGGCCGTAGCCTTCTTCGGCAACGGCCTGGCGTCGATCACCTGGTCGTTGGTGTCCACGCTGGCGCCGGTGCGCCTCCTGGGCCTGACGGGCGGGGTGTTCAATTTCGTCGGCAACCTGTCGTCGATCTGCACGCCCATCGTGATCGGCTTCCTGGTGACGAAGGACAGCTTCGCGCCCGCCATCGTGTACGTGTCGTCGCTGGCCCTGCTGGGTGCGCTGTCGTACATCCTGCTGGTGGGGAAGGTGGAACGGATCGAGGCTTGAAGCGCCTCAAATTCCAATGGTCAGCACTAAAGTCGTGGGTGCGCCACGTTCCTGCGAGCACATCGATCACGCGCGCCTGGAAATTTCCAGTTGCGCAATCCTATGGCTACGGAATGTCGAATGTGAACGGCTACTGCATGTGTGGGCGGGACTTCAGTGTCCCTTGAGATTGATTCCACGTTACGCCCCTTTCCTATCCTCCACGCCCGCCGTCGACCAGCCCAGTATCTCCTTCTTATCTAACACTACTCTCAAGCCCTCAGTTGTGGCACAAGGTCCGATCTTGTCGGTCAGACTGCACAGCTGAAGATACTGCTGTCGCCCCATGCGCGAGAGAATCGTGACGTTTGAATAGGCATGCCCCGTTACTTCGCCTGCTGTAAATAGTTCTGCTTGACAGGCCGGCGGAGCAGACTTGATATGGCATGCGGCCTTCAGTACTGAGGCGCCCGTGTCGCTTACGGTGACAACCACCCCCCTTATGTCACCAAGACCGAGTGCCCGTATGGCAAGGCCATGCACATAACCTAGATTGTGGGTCGTTAGTATTAGCATGTAGATCAAGTACGCCCCGACACCCACGGTCATTGGAAGCGTTGGCCGTGGATCTTTAGCTAGCACCACGTTTGCACCGGAAATCGCGATGCACCAGATGCCAAGTGCGACCCACTGCATCCAATCCTCGAGCTCGAAAAGGAAAGAACCCGGCGAAGGACGAAACAGCAACACACCAAGCGCGCAGATTCCCCCTTGTAAGCTGAAGGCAAGGAGGATGCTTACGAGGCCCTCCAATTTCCTAAATGTTGCGCATATCACCGTCAAGATCAGCGTTGCAATCAAGACTCCACCGATCCAAATTTCATCGTTTGCGACGTTGTACCAGAGCATCGCAAGCCAGAGCAGTTGGCTAAGAATTGCTGCAATCGTCGAAGTCCGCCAAGAAAGGCGACTGCCCGAGCGTCGAAATGCGAAGGTGCTAGATATTCCCAGTATGGTGGGTAAGAGCAAAATCGCACCGAGCCACAGAAGTTGCGTTATGCCGAAGAATGCCGCTACGACCAGGAGCCCTGTTATGTCGCTAAAGTCGAAATCAGGAAGGAAGCCAAGCGGGAGAAAGTAGGTCAGCAGCGTGAGGGCTCCCACCGTGCCAGTAATGGCGCTGGCCATTGCGGGATGTGCACAAGTAAAATCCCAAATGCGCGCTGAAAGATCCGCGAGCTGCTTCAGCAGGAGAGGCTTAGGGCGGGACGAATAGATTGCGCTGGAGGGCAGCACGATAGTCGAATGTTCTGACATTTTTTGGCCGTTGTTGGGTTCAAGCCACTTGACGCCCTATGGCGCTGAGCCATCCCATTTTTTCAACCGTGGCATTCTTTGGTGGGAGCGTGCTTTCCTTGTGGTTACGGCATGTTAAATGTTCTATTAAGGACAAGGCTTACACGCCCCCGAAATCCCTTTAAATCGGCGACCACAGGGTCGCCGATTTAACATTCATTTCTGCTCAGATTTTCAACGATAGGCCAATATACGGACGCCTTTTCCAGCAGCCTTTCACATCAGCAGCCCTGCATCGCCAGCTTGCGTTGGCGCTGGTTGCTGGCGCGCTGCCACAGCACCAGGCCCAGACCCGCTGCGGCGATGATTGCGCCGGCGACCGGCACCGCGGCATAGCCCATGCCCGCCGAGATCACGCCCCCGCCCGCTGCGGCGCCTACCGCGTTACCCAGGTTGAAGGCGCCCACGTTCACTGACGACGCCAGCCCCGGCGCATCGGTGGCGGCGCGCATGACGCGCATCTGCAGCGGCGGCACCACCGCAAACGTGCCGAAACCGAAGATCAGCAGCCCAATGGCGGCGCCGGTCTGCGTCGTAGCGAGCCACGGGAATGCCAGCAAGTCGGCGATGATCAGCACCAGGAAGGCGATCAGGCTGCCATCCAGCGAACGGTCGGCAAAACGCCCGCCCACCGTATTGCCGATAGTGAAGCCGATGCCGATCAGCACCAGCATCGCCGTGACGAAGTTGGGCGATGCGCCCGTCAGTTCGGCCAGGGTCGGCGCCACGTAGGTGTAAAGCGTGAACATCGCGCCCGCGCCCAGCACCGTGGTGAGCAGGGCCACCAGCACCACCGGGCTCTTCAGCACGGCCAGCTCGCGGCGGATGTCGGGACGGCGTCCGGCCTCGCCGGCCGGCAGCGCGAACCACAGCGACAGCATCGCGATCAGGCCCAGCACCGAGGTCGCGGCGAATGACATGCGCCAGCCTATGACCTGGCCCAGCCACGTGGCTGCGGGCACCCCGCCGACGTTGGCGATGGTCAGCCCCAGGAACATGGTGGCCACGGCGCTGGCCTGCTTGTGGCGCGGCACCACGCTGGCCGCCACCAGCGAACCCAGGCCGAAGAAGGCGCCGTGGTTCAGGCTGGTGACCAGGCGCGCCAACAGCAGCGTCGTGTAGTTGGGCGACAGCGCGGACAGCACGTTGCCCACCGTGAAGATCGCCATCAGCACCAGCAAGGCGTTGCGGCGCGACCAGCGCGACAGCGCCAGCGTCATCAGCGGCGCGCCCACCATCACGCCGATGGCGTAGGCGCTGATCAGCATGCCGGCGCTGGGTATGGACACGTCCACCCCTTCGGCGATGACGGGCAACAGGCCCATGGGAGAAAACTCGGTCACGCCGATGCCGAAGGCACCGACGGCGAGCGCCAGCAATGGCAGGCCGGCCTTCACCGGCTGGGAGTCCTGGGGATTCATCTGGTTTCCTTGGGTTCGATTGCGCCGACCGGGAGAGCGGGCCGGCGCAAAGGGGCCGGAACGCGGGAAAACCCGGATCGGAAGACAGGCGTCCAGTATGCCGCCGTCATCCTTGCGAAAAAAGGCAGGAAACAGCGAAACACTTTTGACCTGGAGTCATGAATCCGGAAAAGGGGCCGATTCGTCTCAGGCCAGTCCCAGCAACCTTTCCGTCTCGCGCGCCAGGGCGACCAGGCGCGGGCCGATGTCGGCCGCGCGCTCGCGGTAAGGCCCGTCCTGCGCCGGCACGCCGCAATTGAAGACATACAGCAACGACTGATAGGGCCTGCCCAGCGGCGCGGCAAAGCCATAGGCGTCCGGCCGCCACTCCAGGTTGTTGCCGCAATATCCCTTGCGCTCCAGATCGCGGCGCGCGGCCGCCAGGCTGGGGAAGTGGGCATCGTAGTGCCGGGGATCCGCCACGCGCAGCTGGTTCAGGACGACCGCCCGCTCCTCATCCGACACCCGCGCCAGCCAAGCCTTGCCGGCGGCGCTGGACAACAGCGGCAGCGCCGCGCCTATGTCGGGCCGCGTCTGCAAGGCTTCGTTGGAGCGGGCCGTCTCCACGTACACCATCTGGAGGCGGTCACGTACCACCAGCGACACGGCGCCGCGCGCGTGGTCGGCCAGTTGCTTCATCAGCGGCCGCGCCAATTGCCGGATCTGCATGCTGGCGAGCAAGGGATAGCTCAGCGCCAGCACCGAGGCGCCCAGCCGGTAGCGCGCCGGCTCGCCCTCGCGTTGCAGAAAACCCAATTCAACCAGCGTATGCGTCAAGCGCGCCACAGCGCTGCGCGACAGGCCGGTCTGCTGCGCGAAGTCCTTGTTCGCCAGCACCGGGCGGTCGGCGCGAAAGCACGCCAGGATGTCGATACCACGCGCCAGCGTGGTGGTGAATTCCCGGTCCTGGTCATGCGTCATTCTGGCGCTCCAGCATTTTTTCCACGCGCGCCACCAGCGTCAGCAGACGCGGCGCGATGCGGCCACGCAGGTCGCCCGGCCGCAGCCGCGTCACGGGCACGCCGCAGTTGAACACCAGCGCCTGGCCGTCGACCCGCGTGCGCATGGGTACCGCCACCGCGTGCACGTCCGAGTGCCAGTCGCCCTGGCCCACGCAATAGCCATGCTCCGCGTAGTCGCGCTGAGCCTGCTCCCAGTCCGGCGCGTGACGCCGCCAGACGGCGGGATCCTGGCGCCGCAGCGCCGCCAGCAAGGGCTCAGCCTCGTCCGCCGGCGCCTGCGCGAGCCAGGCGCGCCCCATGGCCGAAGGCAGCAGCGGCAGCAAGGCGCCGATGTCCGGCCGGAACGACACGGCGTCATGGCCGCGACAGGTTTCCACGTACACCATGTTCAGGCCGTGATGCATGCCCAGCGAGGCCGAGCCGCCCGCCGCATCGGCCAGGCGCTTCATCAGCGGGCGCGCCAATTGGCGAACCTTGATGCTGGCCAGAAGCGGATAGCTCAGCGACAACACCGCCGTACCAAGCCGGTACCGCCGCAAGCCCCCGTCGTAGCGCAGCAAGCCGCGCTGCATCAGCGTGGTGGTCAAGCGTGAAATCGTGGCCTTGGACAGGCCGGTGCGGTCCGCCAGTTCGCGGTTGCTGAGCGCGGGTTCGCCATGCCGGAACGCCTGCAGCACTGACAAGCCGTGCGCCAGCGTGGTGGCGAAGGCGGGGTCGGCATGGCGCTCGCCGGGGCGGGTGGTCATGGTGGAGGTCCTGGGCGCGGCGCGCGCGGAATGCGCGGTCTGTCCCTGCCGATCATAGAGCAGCGACGGCCCGCCATGCGTTCAAGATATCAAAACACTTGTCTCAAATCCCGCGGCCTTTTGCTAGCCTGGATTCAACACGGCGCGGCACGCATCAGCGCCCATGATGAAACGGAGACTAGCCATGATCAGGGACCCTGACGGATTCCCGCAATTCCTCGAATCGCTGCGCCGCTACGTGCGAGAGCAACTGGCGCCGCGCGAAGCCGAGGTCGCCCGCCTGGACGAGGTGCCGCAGGACCTGGTCGCCAGTATGGCCGCGCAGGGACTGTTCGGCTATTCCATCCCGGAGCAATACGGCGGCGCCGGCATGACGACCGAGGAGCTGATCCTGGCGGCCATGGAACTGTCGCAATGCTCGGTGGCGTTTCGCGCCCGGGTCGGCACCAACACGGGCATCGGCTCCGAGGCGCTGGTGGCGGACGGCACCGACGCGCAGAAGGCCCGCTACCTGCCGCGGCTGGCCTCCGGGGAACTGACCGGCTGCTTCGCCCTGACCGAGCCGCAGGCGGGTTCCGACGCCACTGCGCTGCGCACCACCGCCGTGCGCGACGGCGACCACTACGTGCTGAACGGCGAGAAGTGCTTCATCACCAATGCCCCGCTGGCGGGCCTGTTCACCGTCATGGCGCGCACCGATCCCGATGCGCCGGGCGCCAAGGGCATCACCGCATTCATCGTGGAGCGCGGCACGCCGGGCCTGTCCACCGGCCAGCCCTACGACAAGATGGGCCAGGCCGGATCGCCGGTTTCCGCCGTGCATTTCGAGGACTGCCGCGTGCCGGCAGACTGCATCATCGGCGGCCAGGAAGGCGTGGGCTTCAAGACGGCCATGAAGGTGCTGAACAAGCAGCGCATCCATCTGGCCGCGCTGTGCATCGGCCCGGCGATCCGCATGCTGGACGACACGTTGCGCTTCGTGGCCGAGCGCCAGCAGTTCGGCAAGCCGCTGATGGACTTCCAGTTGATCCAGGCCATGCTGGCCGACTGCCAGACCGAGATCCAGGCCGCCCGCGCGCTGGTTCTGCAAACCGCCCGAGAGCGCGATGCGGGCGAGGACGTGACGCTGAACGCCTCGATCTGCAAGTACTTCGCGTCCGAGATGTGTGGCCGCGTGGCGGACCGATGTGTGCAGATGCATGGCGGGTACGGCTACATCGCCGATCACGGCATCGAACGCTTCTACCGCGACGTGCGCCTGTTCCGCCTGTACGAGGGCACCAGCCAGATCCATCAATTGAACATCGCCCGCCATACGCTGAGCCAGGCGGGCTACACGCCCGGCCGCTAGGGCAATACAGGGACCGCAGCCGCAAGAAGCCGGCGGCCCGCCAAACCAAAGGAGACTTCCATCATGCTGCACAAGCACCTGCCGAAGTGGATCGGCGCCATGGCCGCCGCCTTCGCCTGCGCGGCGCTGCCGCCGCAAGCCGCGGCCGCCTATCCCGACAAGCCCGTGAGGCTGATCGTGCCCTTCGCCCCGGGCGGCTCGACCGACATCCTGGGCCGCCTGCTGGCCGAGGCGCTGCATCCCATCCTGGGCCAGCCGGTCATTGTGGAGAACAAGCCCGGCGCTGGCGGCAACATCGGCGGCGATTTCGTGGCCCGCGCCGCGCCCGACGGCTACACACTGCTGCTGGCCGCTGCCGGTCCCACCGTCATCAATCCCAGCCTGTACGCCAACATGCCGTTCAATCCGGCCAAGGACCTGGCGCCCATCACCTGCCTGGAACGCGAACACAACCTGATGGTGGTGACGAAGTCCATGCCGGTGAAGACGCTAGAGGAGTTCCTGCAGTACGCGCGCAACAACCCCGGCAAACTGTCGTTCGGCTCTCCCGGCAACGGTTCGCCCGCGCAGCTGGCTGGCGAACTGCTCAAGCAGCAGACCGGCATCCAGGCCGAGCACGTGCCCTACAAAGGCACCGGCCCCGCCATCACCGACCTGGTGGCCGGCCACATCGATTTCATGATCGACAACATGCCGGCGCTGCTGCCGCAGGTCAAGGCGGGTGGCCTGCGCGCGCTGGCGGTGCCCAGCGACCAGCGCGCCACCGCCGCGCCCGACATCCCCACCTTCGATGAAGCCGGCCAGAAGGGCTTTGTGGTGATGGCCTGGAAGGGATTGATGGCGCCTGCCGGCACCGACCCCGCGGTGATCGAACGGCTGCACGCCGCCGTGGTCAAGGCGCTGCAAGACCCGCAGCTGCGCACCCGCTTCCAGGAGCTGGGCGCGGAACCGCTGGCCAGCACGCCCGCCGAGTTCGCCAAGCAGATCGCCGACGAAACCGCCTGGTGGGGCAAGCTGGTGCAGTCCACCGGCACCCGCATCCAGTAAACCCGCCGGGAGACCGCCATGCAAGCCTTGATCCGAACGCTGCGCGCACTGTGCGCCGTGGCCCTGCTGGGCGCGGCCGGGGCGGCGCAGGCCGCCGCCTACCCCGACAAACCGGTGCGCCTGATCGTGCCCTACGCGGCCGGCGGCGGCACCGACACCGCGGCGCGCATGATCGCCCGCAAGCTGGCCCCCTTGCTGGGCCGGCCCGTGGTGGTGGAAAACAAGCCCGGCGGCGCCACGCAGATCGGCACCGCCTTTGTCGCCAGCGCCGCGCCCGACGGCTACACCTTGCTGATGGGCACCGCCAACCTGGCGACCAACAGTGTGCTGTACGCCAAGCTGCCCTATGACGTGAAGAAGAACCTGACGCCCGTGATCTGGGCCACGGACGTACCGGTCTACCTGCTGCTTCCCGCAGCCAGCCCGATACGCAGCCTGGAAGACTTGAAACGCGCCGCCGCGCAACAGCAGGGGCTGACCTTCGCCACCGCGGGAACGGGCAGCATCCCCCATCTGGCGGGCGAACAGTTCGCGCACCAGACCGGTATCGCGCTGCGGCACATTCCGTACAAGGGCAGCAGCGAAGCCGCCACCGCACTGGTCGGCGGCCAGGTCCAGATGAGCTTCGACAACCTGCCGCCGGTGTATGCGCAGGTCAAGGCGGGACGTCTGCGCGCCGTCGCCATCGCCTCGCAAACGCGCAATCCCGAGCTGCCCGACGTGCCCACGCTGGCTGAACTGGGCGTGCCGATGTCGGCCTCGTCCTGGTGGGGCGTGATGGCGCCCGCCGGTACGCCCAAGGACGTGGTCGCCCTGCTGAACCGGCAGATCAACGCCGTGCTGGCCGATCCGGAAGTGCGCAGCTACTTCAACGGGCTGGGCATGCAAGCCACGGGCGGCACGGCCGAAGCGTTCGGCCGGCACATCGCCGACGAAACCGACAGATGGCGCGCCGTGGTCAAGCAGGCCGGCGTCAAGATCGAGGAATAAACCATGCAGTCCAAGCCAGAACGCAACGGCGGCGACGCCCTGCAAGACCTGTGCGCGCGCGTGCGCCGCTTCGTCGACGAGGTGGCGATACCGGCCGAGTCCCCCGCCATTGCCCGCGACGTGGCCGCGTTGGATCGCTGCGTCGCCCAATTGCGCATACAGGCCCGCGAGGCCGGCCTGTATGCGCCCCAGTTGCCGCAGGAATGGGGCGGACTGGGCTTGGGCTGGCGCGCCCTGGCCCAGGTGCTGGAAGAAGCGGGGCGCGGCTTCCTGGGCCCCGCCGCGCTGAACTGCGCCGCGCCCGACCAGCCCAACATGCTGACATTGCTGCGCCTGGGCGACACCGCCCAGCAGGAGCGCTTCCTCGCGCCGCTGGTGCGCGGCGAACAGCGCGCCTGCTTCGCCATGACCGAGCCCGCCCCCGGCGCCGGCTCCGATCCGTCCATGCTGCGCACGCGCGCCGAAAGGCGCAACGGACGCTGGGTGCTCAACGGCCATAAGCAATTCATCAGCGGCGGCGTGGGTGCGGATTTCGCGCTGGTGCTGGCGCGCACCGATACCGGCGCCACGCTGTTCCTGGTGCCGGCGGACACGCCGGGCTACCAGGTGGTGCGCGACATCGGCATGGTGACGGGCTACCAGATCGGCGGCCACGCCGAAATCCTGCTGCAAGACTGCGAGGTCGGTGACGAGGCCGTGCTGGGCGAGCCCGGCTGCGGCCTGGAATATGCGCAGCTGCGGCTGGAGCCTGCCCGCCTGTCCCATTGCATGCGCTACATCGGCCGCGCCCGGCGCGCGCTGGAGACGGCGCAGGCCTATGTGGTGCGGCGCGAATCCTTCGGCGCACGCCTGGCGGACCTGCAACAGATCCAGGCCATGGTCGCGGACTCCCACATCGACCTGCATGCCAGCCGCCTCATGACGCTGGACTGCGCAGCCCGCATGGACGAAGGCCTGTCGGTGAAACAGCACAGCGCCATGGCCAAGGTCTTCGTGTCCGAGGCCGTGAACCGCGTGGCCGACCGCGCCGTACAGATGATGGGCGCATCGGGCCTGTCGGACGACACGCCCGTATCCATGGTCTGGCAGGAGATGCGCCCCTTCCGCATTTATGACGGCGCCAACGAATTGCACCGCGCCACGCTGGCGCGCCGGCTGCTGGCCTGAGCCCTTAAGGAGACGAACATGGAAAATCCCGAATTCCAGGCCTACCGCCTGCACGCAGGCGCGGCGGGCGAACCGCCGCAGGGCCGTTTCGACACGCTGACCGCGGACCAGTTGTCCGCGGGCGACACGCTCATCAAGGTGGCCTATGCCGGCCTGAACTACAAGGACGCGCTGGCCCAGGCCGGCCGCGGTGGCATCATCCGCGAGTATCCGCGCATCGGCGGCATTGACCTTTCTGGCACCGTTGTGCATTCCGCCGACCCTGCGCTCGCGCCCGGCCAGGAGGTCGTGGTGCATGGCTTCGGCATCGGTGTGGATTGCGACGGCGGCTATGCCGAGTATGCGCGGGTGCGCCACGACTGGGTGCTGCCGCTGCCCGCCGGCATTGGACTGCGCGATGCGGCCGTGCTGGGCGCTGCGGGCTACACCGCGGCGCTCTCGCTGCACTGGATGGAGCATTGCGGACTGACGCCGGAACAAGGCGAGGTCCTGGTCACCGGCGCAACCGGCGGCGTTGCCGGCGTCGCCATCGACATCCTGAGCCAGCGCGGCTATCGCGTCTGCGCCATGTCCGGCAAGCCGGATGCGGCGGACTATCTGCGCTCGTTGGGCGCGCAAGAGGTGATTGCCCCGCCCGACCTGTCGGCCGGCATCAAGCCGCTCATGAGCGCGCGCTGGGCCGGCGTGGTCGACTCCGTGGGCGGGCCGCTGCTGGCCCACGCGTTGGCCAGCCTGAAGCCGGACGGCGTGGCCGCCGCCTTCGGCAACGCCGGCGGCGCGGAACTGCCCACCACCGTCATCCCTTTCATCTTGCGCGGCGTCAAGCTGCTGGGCATCAACGCCAACAGCCCCATGCCGCTGCGGCGCCAGGTATGGAACAAGCTCGCCGCCGAATACCGCCCCGCGCACCTGGACCTGATCGCGCGCGTCATCGAACCCCGCCAGCTGCCGCAAGCGCTGGCCGCCATGCTCGAACGCGGCAGCACGGGCCGCAGCGTCGTGCGCTACTCCTGATTTTTCATCGCCACATCATGACTGACTCTTCCCTGTCCCGCCTCTTCAATCCGCAAGGCATCGCCATCGTCGGCGCCTCGGCCACGCCCGGCAAGATCGGCGCGATGCCGGTGAAGCTGCTGCTCCAGCACGGCTACGGCGGCCGCATCATCCCCGTCAACCCGCGCGCAGACGCAATCGCCGGCCTGCCGGCCGTACCCGGCCTGGACGCGCTGGACGCGGAGGTGGACCTGGCCATTCTGGCCGTGCCGGCCGCTCATGCCGCGCAGGCGCTGGAACGCGCCCGGCCCGGCCAGGTAGGCGCCGCCGTGGTGTTCACCTCGGGTTTTTCCGAGACCGGCGCGCAAGGGGCCGCGCAACAGGAACGGCTCTGCGCCATCGCGCGCGAGCGCGGCATCCGCCTGCTGGGGCCGAATTGCCTGGGCTTCATGAACGTGCGGCGCAATGTCTACGCAACGTTCTCGCCCGCCCCCGCCAACGGCATCGTCGCCGCCGGCGGCATTGGCATGGTGTCGCAGAGCGGCGCATTCGGCGCCTACGCCTACAGCATGGCGCGCGAGCGCGGCCTGGGCCTGTCGCACTGGATCAGCACCGGCAACGAGGCCGACATCGACGTGGCCGACTGCATCGAATGGCTGGCTCGCGACGCCGATACGCGCGTCATCATGGCCTACATGGAAGGCTGCCGCGACGGCGCCAAGCTGCGCCTCGCCCTGGCCGCGGCGCGCACGGCTGGCAAACCCGTCGTCGTCACGAAGATCGGCCGTACCCAGGCCGGCGCGCAAGCCGCAGCTTCGCATACCGCTGCGCTGGCCGGCGATGACGCCGTCTACGACGCGCTGTTCCGCCAATACGGCGCCCTGCGCGCGCGCACCATCGAGGAATTCTTCAACCTGGGCTATGCGCTGGACACCTGGAAACAGCCGCCGCAGGGCCGCCGGCTGGGGATCTTCACCATCTCTGGCGGCGTGGGCGCCTTGATGGCCGACGAGGCCGACGACACTGGCCTGGCGCTGCCCGAGCCCGCCGCCGAAGCGCAAGCCCGCCTGCTGGAGCGCGTGCCCTTCGCCAGCGGCCGCAATCCCGTCGACGTCACCGGCCAGGCCGTGTCCGAACCCGGGCTGCTGCTGGCCACCGCCGACGACATGCTGGCCGATGGACGCTACGACGCGCTGGCCGTCTTCCTGGCCGCCGCTGGATCCTCCGAAGCCTTGTGGCCTACCTTCGAGGCTTTCGCAAGGCAGATGCAGGCCCGCCATCCGGACGTGCCGTTGGCCATCAGCGCGCTGTTCCCGCCCGCGCGCCGCCGGGAACTGGAGCAACTGGGCTGCCTGGTGTTCACTGATCCCAGCGCCGCCATCCGCACGATAGGCGCGGTGGCCGGGCTGGCTGCTCATACGGGTAGCGACGTGGTTGACGATGCTCCCACGATGCCCGCGGCGCACACACCGCCATTGCTGGACGCCTACAACGAAGTCCAGGCCATGGCGCTGCTGCGCCAGGCCGGCTTGCCGGCCTCGCCCTGCACGCTGGCCGCCGACGTGGACGCGGCGGTGCGCGCCGTCGCCGAGCTGGCTGCTACGGACGGCGACGCCGCTCCCGTCGTGCTCAAGGTGGTATCGCCCGACATCACGCACAAGAGCGACGTAGGCGGCGTGAAGCTCAACATCCGCGGCGAAGCCGCCGTGCGGCAGGCCTATGCCGACATCATGGCCGCCGTACGCCAGCACCGGCCCGACGCCCGCATCGACGGCGTGCTCGTCGCGCCCATGGCGCCCAAGGGCGTGGAATGCATCGCCGGCGTGCATTGCGACCCGGTGTTCGGCCCGGTCGTCATGTTCGGGTTGGGCGGCGTCTTCGTCGAAGTGCTCAAGGATGTAAGCTTCCGCCTGGCCCCCTTCGATCGCGAGGAAGCCCTGGCGATGATCCGCGAGATCAAGGGCTACGCGCTGCTGCAAGGCGCGCGCGGCGCGCCTCCTTGCGACGTCGATGCGCTGGCTGACGCGCTGGCGGCGCTATCCCGCTACGCCCACGCGCGGCGGGAGGACTTCAGTTCAATGGAGATCAATCCCTTGCTGGCGCTGCCCGAGGGACAAGGGGTGGTGGCACTGGATGCGGTGGTGATGCGGGGCTAGGCGCCACCCAGACGGTGGCGCCGATGCGGCCGCGGGCGGCTACGCGTCCATCCCCCACCGCCTGGCATGCTTGCGGGTGTTGGTCTTGATCCAACGCCCCAAGCGCTCGATCAACGTGCGCTCCGCGCCCCCCGGCGCCTGCGCCAGCAGTCCTGCCTGCACCTCATCCAAGGCGACGGGAAGCGCATCCACCAGCGACTCCCCTGCTGCCCTGACGTAGCGCAGGGCAAAACCCAACTCCCTAGCCATGGTCGCGATATGTTCCGCGCCGATGCTGCCCGGCTTCACTTCACCGCCGATCGCAAACGCGAAATTGCGAGCAAGCCCGGAGTACATGCCCGTGCACATCAGGTCATAAAAGGGCGCCAGCCGGTATCGGCCATCTTGCGTCTGCAGCACGGACAGGTTCTTGGCATGGCTATCGTTGTTGCCGACGCACAAGTTGAAGAATATCCATTGCAGGAATCGCTTCAAATCCGCCGCGCCGATGCCCATGCTTCCCAACAGCTCCCGACATTGCTGCAGCGACGGACCGCCATCGGACTCATACTTCACGTCGGACGGTTTGCCAGCCAGCTGGCAGAGATCCAACTGATGCAGCCGCAGCAAACCACCCTTGCCGTCAGGCTTGCGGTCATACCGGGTAATCAGGCATGCGCGCGTATCGGGCTGATAGCGGACTTCCGCCACGCCCAGGCCCATTCTGGCGGCCAACTGCATGACCAGCGTTTCGTTCAGGGCCGATGACCATACGCCATCGAGGCCGCGAATATCCGGCTTCAGAATATGCGTGGACGGCGCAGCCCCCTCGGGTATCGCTGGCGAACCATCGGGCATGACCGTCAATAGAAGCTTGTCCTGCGCCCCGGCCAGAGAAATGCGGGCGCCCTCGGCGTTCTCCGCCGCCAGCGCGGGCACGGCCACGTTTTGCAGGCGCTTTGTCACGTCCTGCCATGTAGCAACCCGGTGGCGCGCCGGCGCGGGCCGCTCCCCTTGCGGCAGTATCGTCAACCCGCTGGCGGTATCCCCGCCCACGCTGCGCAGCAGACCGAAGACCGTGGTGGCATGGCGGCTGACCTGCAGAAACTTGCGTACATGCCCTTCGGGCAACAGGTTTTCAAAAAAAGCATGCACGGCATCGCCCGCATGATCGCCGCTGCGCAGAGGCACCGACGGCGAAATGGCATGCGCGCCAGACCAATTCAGCCAGGCATCTTCGTACACGAAGCGCAACGGCCTCTCGTCGAACAAGCGGCCGACCTTGCGGTCAGCGTGATAGAGGTCCAGCGCGTCAGCGACGGTCATGGCAGCCTCGGGCGCTTGGGCGCTACCTGCACTTCCAGGCCCAGCAGATCCAGCATGTCCAGCACCTTCTGCAATTGCAGCGTGGGCTTGCCGCGCTCCAGATCCACCACATAGCGGTTGCCGGTGCCAGACAGGCCAGCCAAGTCCGCTTGCAGCAAGCCCTGCGAGCGCCGCACGGCCTTCACCAATTCGCCCAATTCGGTCGATGTGCGGATCGTTACGCCGGCCCCGCCTGCGAGCTCGGCAGGAATATCTTGCGAGGGCATGGCCGCCTCCAAAATTACCGATCGGTAATTTTAGGATAAAAATTTGATTGGCGCAGGAAAAAAATTACCGAGCGGGAAAAATTTGTCGCGGCACATTTTTCTACGGTGAAAAAATTACCGAACGGGAATAATTTTTTCTATCCAAGCGGATTTTTTGTACAAAATTACCGATCGGTAATTTTTTAATCACTGCTTGTGAAACGTCTCCCAAAAGAAAAAAGGCGCCAAGGGGCGCCTTTCTTCCTTCAAGCGGATGCGCCGCTTACTTCAGCAGCAACGCATTCAAGCGCTTCACGAACGCGGCCGGGTCGGCGATCTGCGCGCCTTCGGCCAGCAGCGCCTGATCCAGCAGCAGGCGCGCCCACTGGTCGAATTCGCCGTCTTCGGCAGCGCGGATGCGGGCCAGCAGCGGGTGCTCCGGGTTGATTTCCAGCACCGGCTTGACGTTGGGCGCTTCCTGGCCGGCGGCCTTGAGCATGCGCAGCAGGTGCGGGCTGAGTTCGTTCTGGCCCACCACCACGCACGCCGGCGAGTCCACCAGGCGCAGCGTCACGCGCACTTCCTTGACCTGGTCTTCCAACGTCTTCTGCAGGCGCTCGACCAGCGGCTTGAAGTCCTCGGCCACTTCGGCCTGGTGCTTCTTTTCTTCCTCGTCGGCCAGCTCGGCCAGGTCCAGGCCGCCCTTGGCCACCGACACCAGCGACTTGCCGTCGAATTCACGCAGATAGGACAGCATCCATTCGTCCACGCGGTCCGACAACAGCAGGACTTCGATGCCCTTCTTGCGGAAGATTTCCAGATGCGGGCTGTTGCTGGCCGCGGCGAAGGTATCGGCCGTGACGTAGTAGATCTTGTCCTGGCCTTCCTTCATGCGCGACACGTAGTCGGCGAACGACACGGTCTGGGCCTGGTCGCCCGTGTGGGTCGAGGCGAAGCGCATCAGCTTGGCGATGCGTTCCAGGTTGGCCGAGTCCTCGCCCGCGCCTTCCTTCAGCACCTGGCCGAACTCGGACCAGAACGTGGCGTAGTCTTCCGGCTTGTTCTCCGCCATGTCTTCCAGCAGCGACAGGATGCGCTTGGCCGAACCCTCGCGGATGGCGCGCACGTCGCGGCTTTCCTGCAGGATTTCACGCGACACGTTCAGCGGCAGGTCGGCCGAGTCGATCACGCCGCGCACGAAGCGCAGGTACGACGGCAGCAGCTGGTCGGCGTCGTCCATGATGAAGACGCGCTTGACGTACAGCTTCACGCCGTGGCGGCCTTCGCGGTCCCACATGTCCATGGGCGCATGCTTGGGCACGTACAGCAGCTGCGTGTATTCGCTGCGGCCTTCGACGCGGTTGTGGGTCCAGGCCAGCGGGTCGTCGTAGTCGTGCGACACCGTCTTGTAGAACTCGCGATACTGCTCTTCCGTGACGTCCGACTTGCTGCGGGCCCACAGCGCATTGGCCTGGTTCACCGTTTCCAGTTCTTCGGTCTTGACCTGCTCGCCCTTTTCCTGGTCCCACTCTTCCTTGGCCATGCGGATGGGCAGGGAGATGTGGTCCGAGTAGCGGCGCAGGATCTCGCGCAGCTTCCAGCCGTTGAGCAATTCGTCTTCGTCGGCGCGCAGGTGCAGCGTCACGTCCGTGCCGCGCGTGGCCTTCTCGGCAGCGGCGATGGTGAATTCGCCCTGGCCGTCGGATTCCCACTGGATCGCGTCCGTGGCGCCGGCGCGGCGGCTGACCACCGTGACCTTGTCGGCCACGATGAACGACGAATAGAAGCCCACGCCGAACTGGCCGATCAGCTGCGCATCCTTCTGCTTGTCGCCGGTCAGCTGCGAGAAGAATTCCCGCGTGCCGGAGCGCGCGATCGTGCCCAGGTTGGCCACGGCTTCTTCACGCGACAGGCCAATGCCGTTGTCGGAAATCGTGATGGTGCGGGCGGCCTTGTCGTAGCTGACCGTGATGGCCAGTTCGCCATTGCCTTCCAGCAGTTCGGGCTGGTCGATGGCCTCGAAGCGCAGCTTGTCGCAGGCATCCGATGCGTTCGACACCAGCTCGCGCAGGAAGATTTCCTTGTTGCTGTACAGCGAATGGATCATCAGGTGCAGCAGCTGCTTCACCTCTGCCTGGAACCCCAGGGTTTCGGACGTGGAAGGCGTGGCGGTTTGGCTCATAGTTCTACGTGGCTAGGTAAAAATTAGGGACGGTTATTGGCTGCCGGGACATCTGGCCCCCGCGGCCGCCGGGAAACCCTACTGATGTGGGGGCCAATGGCGCACTTTCAAGGGCGGGCAAAAAAACCCCCGCAGGTTCTAGCCTCCCCTTTTGGGGAGTGGCGGCAGCGCCTCAGAAAATCGAGAACACCTTGCGGTAACGTGTCTTGGCTTCCAGCACGGCTTCATACTGCGGCACTGCCAGCTTGCCGGCCCGGACCAGCTTGCGTATGTCGGCAGCCGTGATCTGCCGTGTTTCTTGCGAACTCAGCAGGAAATCCGCCGCGCCGCGGTCCATGATCTGATAGATCGAATGGGAAATCAGCTGCGAGGGTCCAAGCTCATCCAGGTAATAGAGCTTCTCTCCCTTCTGCCAGACCGTGCCGAAGTTGTGATAAACCACGCCGCGCTTGATCCATTCCCCAGCCGGCGCATCCGCCAGCTGGTTGACCAGCGTGGAACGGGACACCAGCCCGCCGCCCCCGCCCCGCGAGTTGCGGGCCCAAACTTCCTGCGCCTGCAGGAACAACGTCTGTTTGCCGTCCGTGTACACGTATGGCGACAGCTCGGTGAAGGATCCCGAGGCGAAGGGATCGTCGCCAGCCCGTTCCACCTGCCGCGTCTGCGTGTTGTAGAAAAAGATGCCGTCCTTGCTGCGGAACAGCGCCTGGTACACATGCCGGCCGTGCTCGTTGAGCAGGCGGTACGGCGCATGCGCCGCGTCGAAGGGCTGCGCGCCCACATACACCATGCCGTCGCGGGGGTCTTGCAGATAGGGCTGGCGGTACAGGTCGCCCACCATGAAGGTGTGCAGCGCGGGATCATCCGACAGCGGCAGCAACTGTTCGTGGAAATAGACGCGGCGGCCATCGGCGAAGAAATCGTCGCTGGAACGCACGTCGCCATCCCGGCCTGCAGGCAGGCGGCGCAGCGAAGCGGGCGCCGCCTGCGGCATTTCGCGGCCGCGGTAGTACACGCGTACATCGTCGGTGGCCAGCTCGCGGTCCAGCAACGGCCGGTAGGGCCGGGCGCTGGCCGGCAGGACGACGAACGGATACAGGTAGGTCTGCGGCTTGGGGCCGGCGTCCGCCCGGTACTGGATCTTCTGCCAGAACTCGTCCAGCATGCCCAGTTCCTCGTTGCGCACACTGTGCATCGAACAAAAAACCGTAACCGCGCCGTCGCTGAAATAGCTGTTGCCCAGGTAGCGTGCCGACGCCGGCTTCATGTCCGGCAGGAGCTGGTTGCCGCAATACACGTGCCGCTGGTCCCTGGCCGCCTGCCTTCCATCGAAAGCCCCGGTATCGAAGGCCGCGAAACTGGCTGGATCGGCCTCGTCCATGCGGTAATAGCCGTTGCTGGGGACCGCGGCGTAAACGCCGCCCTGATAATTCTTATAGATGCTGTTGCCGTAAGACTGCCCACGGTCGACGGCCGCGAAGTCGTCGCCGTCCATCAACCAGAACAACAGGAACATCGGCAGCGCGGCGATGATCAGAACCAGCGTGATCAAGGCCCATTTGGCGCGTTTTTGCATGGAGTGGCGGGGCTGACCTGCCGTTGATTGGCGACCAGGGATTCTAACCAGCGGCGGAGATCCCGGCCCGCGCCTGCGCCCCCTCCCGGTCCGTCCCCGGACGGCACGGGGCCTTCCCCGCTAAAATCCCGCACTTTCCTCCCCTACCC